>CAINEW010000001.1 GCA_903847915.1 uncultured bacterium
CTATTATGAAGAACGGTATTGTTGTATGCCTCTACGTCTTGACTGGTAGATATATAAATCCCTTGTCCTGTTTTTTGAGCGTAGCCATTATAACGCGAGATATTATTTTTGATAACCGCGTCAGTGCTCACCTCAAACATAATACCGGGACCCGCATTGTGTTCTACAAGATTATCTTCATAGGTAATATGAGAGCTATTACAATCAAACCATAATCCCATTCCGTTATTATGATGTGAATAATTATGTTTTATAACGACATTATCTGAGCTACACATTTTTAATCCTGCAGCACCAACATTCATCGCATAGTCAAGAGTATTATTGTAAGCGAGTTCATTATTTTCAATAACCACATTATCTGCGGCACCAGAAATGCCTGCGTTACCATTATGATGAATATAATTATTGGTAATCATGCCTCTGTGTGAGGGATCGATTGCGTCCGAATGAATGAAACGTATTTCATTGTTTTTAATTGTCCATGTTTGTGAAAGTTGCACATTACGATTTCCATCTATAATCGCGGAATAATGAGTAGGCGTCGCATATTTCTCAATAATAAGATTTTTAATGGTCACATTGTCCGCAAAAGGATTCACAAATGCCCATGAGGCAACACTCGTTTCAATAAGTTTTCCTACAGGGTCAAAATTGATGTATATTTTATCGTTGGCGTAATCAAAATACCAACGCTTTTCTCTTTTCTTTTGATAAGCAAGAAGAATGTCTTTGGGGGGAATCAATCTTCCCGAATTTTTAGTATTCACATCTATAGTGTCAATAAGTGTATTATTCAGGAAAAGATTTTCTGGGCGCATGCATTTATAATTTCTACATTCGCTTTTTTCCAATACCAATCCTTCTTGTTTTTGATTTTCAGCAACCCACAATTTCCCTTGTGGTTTAAATTTTTGCAATGATCCATCTTCGCTTTGTAATACTTTTGCACCACTCAAAATTGCCCCTTGTTCTCCAATAAACACATCACCCCTTTTTGGTTTAATATGAATACCATCAAACCATGCGAGAGTAGTGGTGCCTACATTCTTATGAATAAATTGTTGTCCTGGTTCATTGGGTCCAAGAGTAGACCTATGAATGCCTTTTTTGATAATAAAAGTAGTGCCTTCTGGATTCGCATCAATAATAGATTGGATGCCATCTCCCGGATGGATCAATTCTACAAGCCCACTTCCTCGTCCTCGCATAACAAGCGAGGAGATTTCCTCTGTATTGTCTATTTGGCCAATAGGTTCAGTAGGAACAAAAGGAGATGTTTGGGCAAAACGAAATGTTTCAAGAATAGGAGAGGATATAGATTGTGTAACAGCACTCATATCCGCAAGGATGTTATCTGAAATATCCTGACGAAAAAAAGCAGTAACACACAACAATATAAGAGATACGGCAGATATGATTAAAAAACTCTTCTTAATTTCGCGCCGGGCGATCTTCATATTCTATCCCAGTCTATCATTTTTAATGAACACATTCAATCCTTTTATCCAAAGCGTAAGGGCAGTCCAAAACGGCATAATGGAAAAAAAATAGTGGAGTTCTACAATGCCTTTAAATATCCACGCAAAAAATCCAGAAATAATAAACGGTCCGATTTTTGCAAGGCCATATTTTCCTCCCAAAGGAAGAATATAAGGATATTCTTGGGGGATATAAGTGCGGAAATGAGATTTTTGAATAAAACCCTCTTGCTGTTTAATAGATTGGAGAATGTTATGAGCTACAATAGCCCCTTGATATACCGCCGCAGGTGCCACTTGTCCGGCGGTTTTTTTGGTACGAGGATTCACAATGCAGGAAAGATCACCAAGTGCATAAATCTGGTGCGCCACACTCAAATCAGCATTCTCCGGAATGCATTGCATAAGCTCATGTACTGCAATGCGCCCACGCGCTTCTTTTTGAAACGGCATAGTGTCTGCGAGAGTCGCCGCTTTTACACCCCCTGCCCAAATCAAAATATCAAACGCCATGCGAGTATTATTTTCTAACACTAATTCGTGTGCATATACTTCCTTGAGTGCCGACCCACAGCAAAGATGTACGCCAATCTTTTTTAATCGTTGTGTGGCACGTTGTGCAATGCGCGGATGAAAGGCAGAAAGAATACTTGAGTTACTATCCAAGAGTGTCACACTGTTTTGACGACATACTCTGCACGACGCCTGTTCGGCGTTTTTAATTTCGCTTGCGAGTTCTACGCCGGTCGGCCCTCCTCCCGCGATGACGATACGAAGCGGATGAGGATTGTGATGTGAAAAAGAAAGAATTGCATCGCGGATAGAAAGGGCATCGTGGAGGGTTTTGAAGGTAAGCGCATGATCTTTCAATCCAGGAATAGAGAAAAAAGAAGGTTCGGCACCGAGCGCAATCACAAGATAATCAAAAGGAAGAGTATGATGAGCAGAATGCACGACACGATTATTTACATCAACATGGGAAATCTCATCGTGAATAAATTGCACACATGTATTTTTCAAAAGTTCAGAAAAAGGATAGGCAACGAGTGAGGCAAGAGTTTGATAATCTGCGGTCTCGGGAGCAGTCGTCGCAATCTCATAAAGAAGGGGAGTAAAGGTATGATAGTGGGTGCGATCAATTAAGGTGATCTGATAATCTTCGCGACAAGGAAGGGTTGAAAGTCCTCGCGCGAGATCAAGTGCGGTACGTAACCCCCCAAACCCTCCCCCTAAGATGACAATTTGTTTCATTGCTCTATAATGATACCATGAAATATCTTTCCGAATTAGATCTCAAGAATTATAGGGGACAAACCGCGCTTTTGCGGATTGATTTGAATGTAGAAAAAGGAGGTAAGCTAGATTCCTATCGCCTTGAAGCAACGTTGCCTACGATGCGTTTATTACGTACGCACGGAATCAAAATAGTCATTTTAAGTCATCGCGGAAGACCAATAAATAACAAAGACAAGACGCAATATTCTCTCGCGCCTTTTGGAGCGATTATCGCAAAAAAGATGGGGGAAAAAGTTAATTTTATAATCGGGGCGCGTATGGGAGCGATTAAAAAAGCCGTAGAAAATGCAAAAGCGAATATCGTGCTTCTTGAGAACTTACGATTTTTCGCAGGCGAAGAAACGAATGATCCCACATTCTCAAAAGTGCTCGCAGAGTTAGGAAATTTCTATGTAAACGATGCGTTTGCTGTTTCTCATCGCAAAAATGCCTCGGTATGCGCGATTACACAATTTATTCTTTCCTATGCAGGGTTAAATCTAGAACAAGAAATTAAAAACCTTAACGAAGTGATGAAAAACAATGCCCACCCATTCACGATTATTTTGGGAGGCGCAAAGATTATGGATAAATTAGGGGTGATGCAAAATTTTTGGAACAAGGCAGACACTTTTTTGCTCGGAAGTGGTTATGCAAATATGGTTCTTCAGGGTGAGGATATCCAAAAAGAAGATCAGAAGTTTTTAGAAAAAATAGCCAATTCAAAAAAAGTGATATTCCCAGTAGATGTAAAAGTAGGCAAAGAGGGGATTTTGGATATCGGGAAAGATACAATTAAGATGTATGAGAACATCATTGCAAAATCAAACGCTATTATTTGGAACGGCCCCGTAGGGTTATTTGAGAAAAAAGGATTTGAAGAAGGCACACGTGCAGTATGGAATGCAATCTTAAAAAACAAAAAAGCACGTATTGTGATCGGTGGAGGCGAAACAGTTGCTTCGCTCTATGCGCTGATAAAGACGGATATAAACGCTGATGAACGCGGAATGCATCCGCACCAATCCGCATATCATATCAGCACCAATCCGCGTCTCTTTCTGTCGACGGGAGGAGGTGCGATGCTGGACTACCTCTCTGGTAAAAAACTACCGGGAATAGAAGCATTAAAAAATTTATGAAAAAAATAATTATCTATACGGATGGTGGCGCACGAGGTAATCCTGGACCAGCGGCGATTGGCGTCGTGATTCATCTTTTAGATGGCGTTAAATCGTATGGAGAGGCGATTGGAAACGCTACCAATAATGTCGCTGAATATAAGGGTGTAATTTTTGCGCTCAAAAAAACAAAGTCGCTCTTGGGGGGAGAGAGGGCAGGGGATGCAGAGCTTGAAGTGCGATCGGATAGCGAATTGATTGTGAATCAATTAAACGGGAAGTATAAGGTGAAAGAAGATGAATTAAAAATGTTGTTTATGGAGGTATGGAATGCAAAACAAGAATTCAAAAGTGTGCAGTTTGTGCACATTCCTCGCGAACAAAACAAAGAAGCAGATTTATTGGTGAATCGTGCATTAGATACATTACTTTAAAACAATTTGATTTTTATTGAATCGTATGGTATATTCATATAAGAAGTAATTCAGATGATAGCGTGCCGTAAGGCATGAGGAAAGTCCGGACACTCCTTCATTCTTGAAGAGCCGAGTAGCGGGTAACGCCCGTCGTCCGTGAGGACAGAGGTGCGAGCAGTGACGTCCTAAGGCGAAAGCCAAAGGAATGCCCCATCCCAAGCTAGGTGGCATAATTCCGTGATAGGGATAACAAAACGGAAGTGAAACGGCTAAATCCTTACTTGAGTGCAAGACCGTGTTCGGAAGTAAGATACCAGATTTCTGATATCGGATTTTCGGAAGAGTCGCTTGACTCTGTGAGTAATTGCAGAGCTAGATAAATTATCATCTAAACAGAATCCGGCTTATGAATTACTTCTTTGAAAACTCTGCCTTTTATGGTAGAGTTTTCATATTGTTGTAATTGCCACCTTAAGCTGGTAGATTTACCCGCCCACTTTTAATAATGCCAATGTAGCTCAGTTGGTAGAGCAACGCTTTCGTAAAGCGTGGGTCGCCGGTTCGATTCCGGCCATTGGCTCCAAAACAAATTAGAGTACAAATATCCTATGGAATCTTTAAATAACAACAAATCTTTCATTAGTGGAGAACAAAAAATTGAAGAATACATGAATCGTATTCAAAATGGAGAATCTAAAGATTCTATTTTTCAAGATTTACCAGAATCATTTAAATCTAATATTGAAAAAGGACTTACAAAGTCAATCGAAGAAAAAACAGAGCAAGGACTCAGTGAAATTCCGGCCCAATATAAAGGCCTCGATGCAGAAACTCTAGATTTTATTTGGACAATTCCTGAATATGTTGATCCTAAAAAAACAAAACAAGAAAAAGAAAGGAAAGAACGCGCCCTTATTTATTTGAAAGAACAAGAAGAAAAAATTCAACAAAAAGAAGAGAGAAAGACAGAAGATGCTTTGAGAGTCAAAGAGCTAGAAACACAACTTGGTATCTATAATGATACAAATAAATTTGAAAATAAGAATTTCTCAAATCTTGATGTTTTGTCGCAAGATGATTTTGCAGAATACTTACAAGTTAATTTGAATAATTTGATAAAAGAAAGAGAGTCTCTCACTAAAGATGGCATTCATAAATCTAAAGTCCTGTTGAAAAATCAATTATATGATTTGTTGACTATTCGTCCAGAACTAAGACAACAAGAAATTGACAGATTTGTCGGTAAGTCGAGACCAGAAACTATTACAGAAAAAGAATGGATGCCTTATTTGGGGAAAATTAAAAAAATAAAAGATCAATATAATAATTCAGAATATAGCGGGGCATGGCTTCAGTTTAATTTTGGTAACACAAAAAATACTGAGCCTGATGGCATGAGAAGAAAAGGGTATATTACCATTTCCTCATCTGCTGTTGAGCAATATTCAGAAAACTTAGAGAATCTTGTACAAGATTTCAATAAGGCCTTGCACGAGAATCAATATAACGGGAGCTTTAAAATATCAAATAACCTAAAACAACTCACTAATCAATTTGATAGTATTGTTATGCATGGGGCAAGTGCTAATGAGGTAGAAAAAGCCATGCAGGTATTAAAAGACATCCTATCTTCAAAAAGTATTGAGGTATCTGGAGTTCAAAAAGGAATGGACGGATCTGGATTGATTGATAAAGATGAAAAGGCAAGTCATACTCAACTTCTTGCTGAAAAGATAGTTTTAGGATTGCCGATAAAAAATACTTAATTGTTATGGAAGAATATCTTTTTATGCTTATTTTCCCATTTTGGATTATTACATTATATAAAGTATTAGTGAAAAAAACAAAATGAAGATATACATTATAAGACATGGGGAAACCGATTCTAACAAGGTCAATAAATTAATGGGTCAGCGAGTAGATGAATCTCTTAACCAAGAAGGAATAAGGCAAGCAGAAGAATTGAGTGAAAATCTTATTGGTCAACATTTTGATATTATTTTTACCTCACCTCTCAAAAGAGCATTAGAAACCGCGCAAATTATTTCAGAAAAAATAAAAGTCCCTATTTTAGAAAAAAAGGAACTTCTTGAACGTGATTTTGGCACGCTTTCAGGAAAATCATGGGATGAAATGAGTAAGGGGGTGAGTGATGATAGCCCTGATTTTAAGAAACAAGATTTTGAGCAATATTATAATTACCGACCTTATGGAGGAGAGTCAGTAGAAGATGTAAAAGAAAGATTGCTTATATTTATAGACGAAATAAAAAATAATTATTCCGATAAAAAGGTACTTATTATAGCCCATGGAGGAATATTAAAACTTGCCCATTTTTTATTTAAAGAAGATAAACTTGAAGCAACTCCTGCAAATGCGTCTTTATATGAATTTGAAATATAAATTATGAATTTTAATTCAAATATAATTACCATTTCTGTACTCGCGGGTGCAGGAGGGCTCGTCCTTCCGAAGCCACACTTTATATTTTCATAAAATATTATTATGCAGATAAATCAAAACATTATTACTATTTCTGTATTGGCGGGCGCAGGAGGAGATGACGCAAAAGATTGGGCACAAATGCTTTTGCGGATGTATGAAGGATATGCAAAGAACAAAGGGCACGGCGCACTTCTTGTTGACGACAACACACTGGAAATAAAAGGACAGGGGATTTATGAACGATTGAAAGATGAATCAGGAGTGCATCGCTTGGTACGCATCTCTCCCTATGATGCGAAAAAATTGCGTCATACGTCATTTGCGCTTGTGGAAGTATTACCGGAGCTTCCAGAAATGGAGGCGAATAAATTACAGATTCCGGAAAAGGACTTAAAAGTTGATTTTTCGCGCGCAGGAGGTCCGGGAGGACAAAACGTCAATAAGGTGGAAACCGCCGTACGCATTACTCACATTCCCACAGGATTAGTATCCGCCTCGCGCGCAGAACGTTCACAAGCACGCAACAGAGAAAAAGCATTGCAATTATTAAAATCAAAATTATTAAAAGTGATGGAAGAAAAACATATGGCGTCGTTGGAAAATTTAAAAATTCGTGTACAGCCAGAATGGGGACACGAAATTCGTTCGTATGTGTTGCATCCTTATAAGCAAGTGAAAGATCATCGCACGGGAGAAAAAATTTCACGCGTGGAACAAGTGCTTGAAGGTGATTTAGATTTGTTATTTAAAAAAGAATAAAAAGAGGGTTGAATATGCTATAATAGGAGGGTACACGAATAAGACGCGCGAGGTTTTGTTCTTGCGCAACTTAATGAATCAAATAACAACATATAAAACAAAGAATTAGTCGAACAATATCTTAAAGGTGAGAAATGATTACATTTCAAAACGTAACAAAACTATATAATCACGGAATGACTGCGTTGGATAAAGTAAGTTTCAAAATCCAGCCGGGTGAATTTGTGTCCCTTGTAGGACGTTCGGGCGCAGGAAAGTCCACTGTGGTGAAAATGCTCATTGCAGAAGAAAAACCAGACAAAGGACAGATTTTTTTCGGTGCGTATGAGGTGACAAAATTAAAACCAAGTGAATTACCAGAGTTTCGAAGACATATCGGAGTTATTTTTCAAGATTTCCGTCTCTTATTAAAGAAAACAGTATTTGAAAATGTGGCATTCGCTCTGGAAGTGGCAGGACGTCCTCAAAAGGAGATTATTGAATTTGTGCCTCAAGTACTGGATATGGTAGGTCTCAAAGATAAAATGAATAATTTTCCCGCGGAGCTTTCGGGAGGAGAAAAACAACGGGTAGCCATTGCGCGCGCCATGGTAAACCGTCCGGACGTAATTATTGCCGATGAGCCCACAGGAAATCTTGATCCGTTTAACACATGGGAGGTTATCAAGCTCCTTACTAAAATTAATGAGCTTGGAAGTACCGTAGTGCTCGCGACTCATTCAAAAGAAATTGTAAACACACTTGGTCAACGAGTGATCACCTTAGAAAATGGACAGGTGATAAAGGACGAAGCAAATGGTCGTTTTATTATTGGTTAATTATTATTTATTACCATGATGGTAACTTTTTCACGAATCGTGCGGTATGGATGGCAAAATTTTTTGCGGAATGTATCACTCTCATTTTCCACAATTAGTATTATGATTCTTGCGGCGGCAGTATTTGAAGGACTTATTCTTTTTAATGTGGTAGGGAAACAAGCGATTAGTTCTATTCAAGAGAAAATTGATATTAGCGTTTATTTTAAAAGTAATGTGCCAGAAGATACTATTTTAGGAATAAAACGCACGCTAGAAAATGTGAGTGAGGTGAAAGAAGTGGCATATGTTTCGAGTGAAGAGGCGTTAAAAAATTTCAAAGAACGGCACGCGGGAGAAGAATCAATTGTACGCACGTTAGACGAGCTTGAAGCAAACCCACTATCGGGATCGTTAAATATTAAAGCAAAAGACCCGCGTCAATATGAAACCATTGCAAAGTATCTTGAAGGAGATTCTATAAAAAATTCAGTAGAAAAAGTGGATTACGCACAAAATCAAATAGTGATTGAACGTCTTATTGGGCTTATTGATACCTTAAAAAACAGCGGAATTAGCTTAACACTCTTTCTTGCGTTCCTTGCAGTCGTCGTAGCATTCAATACTATTCGTCTCGCAATTTATTCTAATAGAGATCAAATAGGTATTATGCGTGTGGTAGGTGCGTCTAATATGTTTATTCGTGGCCCTTACATTCTTGAAGGAATTCTTTATGGCGCCATCGCCGCACTGATCAGTTTTTGTGCGATGATTCCAGTAATTCATTTTCTTTCTCCTTATGTGATTAATTTTATTCCCGAAATGGATCTTTCACTCTACTTCCGTGATGCGCTTTTGTCATTATTTGGTTACCAATTACTTTTTTGTGGTGGTCTTGCAATTCTTTCAAGCATTATTGCAGTAAGAAAATATCTCCACGCGTAAGAAAAATCAGTTATCCACAGTTTTTAAAAAATAAATAGTATATACTAAAGAAGTATCGATGATGAATGTGTGCAATGAACGCGATTGCAGGTCGACAGTCCAACATTCATTGTGAAAAAAGAAAAAATAAAAAATAATAATATGGCAAAGAAAAAAGCAAAAGCAAAGAAACCAGCAAAAAAGGGCGGAAAGAAGAAAAAGAAATAGTTTCGTCACTTCTATAAGAACACTCTCCCTCGGGAGGGTGTTTTTGTTAAAGTTGCACTCTTAAGTGTTCGCGAGGTACACTGACACTAATGGCACGCGAGGTAGATCTCATAAAAGAAAAGACAGATATCGTAGATTTATTACGTTCTTATTTGACACTGCTTCCTGCGGGGAAGTATTTTAAGGCGTTATGCCCTTTTCATGGGGAAAAAACACCATCATTTATCGTTTCTCCCGAGCGACGTACGTGGCATTGTTTCGGCTGTAATATCGGGGGAGACGCGATCGCGTTTTTAATGAAATATGAAAACATAGAATTCCCAGAAGCGTTGCGAGTGCTTGCAGAACGTGCGGGGATTACATTAGAACGCGTGAATCAACATGAGCAACGAGAATTTAATGTGCTCTACGACATCCACGAATCCGCAACCACACTTTTTCAAGACACACTCAAGAAAAATATTCGCGCACAGGAATATCTCAAGGGGCGAGGACTCGATGAAGAAACAATCAACACATTTCAATTAGGATATGCGCCGGGAGGAGAAACGCTTGTTATGCATCTGCTTCACGCAGGATATGATATGCGTGATATTGTAAAAGCAGGTCTTGCACATAAAAATCTCCAAGGATTGTACCGCGATCGTTTTTATGAGCGGGTGATGTTTCCGATTACCAATTCGCTTGGACGTGTCGTGGCATTTACAGGAAGGATTCTTATGGCAAAAGAGGGAAGTGATGCGCCAAAATATTTAAATAGCCCAGAAACACCTATTTTTAATAAATCAAAAGTACTCTATGGATTTGATAAAGCAAAAGGAGATATTTTGAGGGGTCATACAGTGGTGCTTGTGGAGGGTCAAATGGATTTTTTTGCATTTTGGCAGTCGGGAGTGAGAAATGTGGTTGCGGTATCAGGCACAGCATTAAGCGAGGCACATCTTGAAAAATTGCGTCGTACTGCAGAAACGATAATTATAGCCCTTGATAATGACGAGGCAGGATTCCATGCCTTGGAACGCGCGTTGCCCCTTTTTCATTCTTTTGATTTTCATATTAAAGCGCTTGATCTAGGTATATTTAAAGACCCGGGCGAAGCGGTGTTAAAAGACAAGGCGTTTCTCTTAAATGCGGTAGAGCACGCCGAGCCGGTATTTAATTATATTTTTAATCATTATTTTAAAGGAAAAGAAATAAACGACATTGCAGAGAAGAAACGCACGATCCGTCACCTTATAGATATGATACGCAACATAAAGAGTGCAGTAGAACAAAACGAGTGGCTCATGACTCTCGCACGCGTTTCCCGTATTCCTCAAGCAACGCTTGAGGAAGAATTGCGTGCATTGCCGTCGTCCAAAACATCAAAAAAAGAGGATGTGTATCAGAAAGAAGCGGAAATGCCCAAAGAGCGCATCCATCATCTGAGTCGCCGTCTCATTACGCTCGCATTGACCCGCGACACATTCTCTGTTATGTTGAAAGAAAAGCAGGAATATCTGCCCCCTCTCTACCGCGCCATTCTTGAAAATCCTCAAAATGATGCGCGTGCGCTTTTTGAGCTTGAGGGGATCTATCGCACCGGTGAGGCAAAAGAAGAAGAGATTGTAGATGAATATCGCCAGTTACTTCATGAGCTTGAATTGGAATCATTAAAGAAAGAGCAAGAAGCGCTACGAGAAAAAATAAGAAATGCGGGCGGAGAATCAGAAGAGGATATGCAAACGCTCATCACTCAATTTGACACTATCTCTAGAAAAATAAATACACTTAATAGTTAACTATGAAAAGAAATAAACCAAAAAAACAGGCAAAGAAAAAAATAAATAAGAAAAAACCAGCGCGCACGAAACATGCAAAAAAGCCGATAAAAAAGAAAGCGAAGAAAATAAGGGTAAAAGCAGTTAAGAAGCAAAAACCAACCGTTAAACAGAAAAAAAGAGCGCTTAAAAAAGAGCAACAATTTGAAGAAGGGTTTGAAAAAAACCTATTAGACCTTGTCCATCGCGGACGAGGAAGGGGATTTTTAACTGACGCAGAAATTTTAAATTATTTCCCTGACATTGAGCGTCATTTGCCATTTTTGGAAAAAGTATATGGACGTTTGGACAAGGAGGGGATTCAAATTAAAGAATCAAGCTCGCTTATTAAAGACGTCGTTGCCTCAAAAGACGAAATCACGCCCGAAGAGCTCCGCATGGCAACACAAATTGATGATCACTTGCCTGATGCGGTGCAGATGTATTTGAAAGAAATTGGAAGAACGGCATTATTGAGCTCGCAAGAAGAAAAAGATCTCGCCAAACGTATTGAACAGGGAGATGAGTCCGCCCGTATGCGTCTCATCCAGGCAAACCTCCGTTTGGTGGTATCTATCGCGAAGCGCTATGTCAATCGCTCTCCTCACCTTTCTATTCTCGATTTAGTGCAAGAAGGAAATATCGGACTTTCCCGCGCGGTGGATAAGTTTGACTATCGCAGAGGATTCAAATTCTCAACCTACGCCACATGGTGGATTCGCCAAGCCGTCACCCGCGCCCTTGCGGATTATTCGCGTACGATTCGTATTCCTGTGCATATGGTAGAAACGATTACCAAATATATGCAAACGAAGCGCCGTTTGATGCAAGAATTAGGACGCGAACCGCTTCCTGAAGAAATTGCCACTGAACTTGGCGTAGATGTTCAAAAAGTGCATTATATTCAAAAAATTTCACAAGAAGTAATTTCCCTTGAAACGCCGATTGGGGACGGCGATGATGAGGATTCCCGCCTTGCCGACTTTATTGCGGACGATGAACATTTAAGTCCTGATCAGCTCGCAAATCACGCGCTTCTTCGTGATCAAATAAAAGAAATTTTAGTGGATCTCACAGAGCGCGAACAAAAAATCCTCGCCATGCGTTTTGGTCTTGAGGATGGCGTGAGCCATACCTTAGAAGAGGTAGGAAAGGTATTCGGCGTCACGCGCGAACGCATTCGCCAGATTGAAGCAAAAGCACTTGAAAAAATCCGCGCCCACAAAGACATCAAAAAACTAGAAGGATACTAAAAAGATACAAAAACACCCTAAGAAAAATGAGGGTGTTTTTGTTATTTATAAATATGACAAAAAGAGTATTCTTATATAGAATAAACGCATATGGATTCAAATGAAATCCGCGAGCGATTTTTCAAGTTTTTTGAGAATATTGGGTATAAGCAAGCGCCTTCTTCCTCGCTTATTCCCGACGACCCCTCGGTGCTTTTGACGACCGCAGGAATGCAACAATTTAAGCGCTATTATACTGGTGAACTTGACGCACAAAAAGATTTTGGAAGTCAAAAAGTGGTATCCATTCAAAAATGTTTTCGCACCTCCGATATTGATGAGGTTGGCGATGAATCTCATCTTACTTTTTTTGAAATGATGGGGCACTTTTCTTTTAACGCGGGGGCAAATTTAAAACGCGATGCCATCACGTCTGCATATGAATTTCTTACCAAAGAATTAGGACTTGAGGTTGATTACATCACGGTCTTTGATCCTCTAAAAGTAGAAGAAAGTGATTGGCGTAAAACAGTGCCGTTTGATGAACAATCGTATGATATTTGGAAAAATGAAATTGGTATATCAGAAGAAAATATTCATCGAGAAGGCACAGATAACTTTTGGGGCCCTACAGGCAACGAAGGCCCTTGCGGACCAACCACAGAGATTTATATCAAAACCATTGGAGGAAAGAGTATAGAAGTGTGGAATCTTGTCTTTAACGCCTATTATCGCACGAAGGAAGGTGTCTTAAAGCCCGCAGAAATGCCCGGGCTTGATACAGGAATGGGCTTAGAACGTCTCGCGATGGTAGTACAAAAAGTGCCTACTATTTTTGACACCGATCTTTTCCTATCAATTATTAAATCATTACCAGAGGGGATACCTATGCGCACAAAAAGAATTATTGCAGATCATTTGCGTGGAATTGCGTTCCTTATTTCAGAAGGCGTGCGTCCCTCAAACAAAGAGGCGGGATATATTTTACGACGACTCATACGGCGAGTGGTGACTCATGCGGGGAATATAAACCTCAATACGCTTTTAGGAGATATTATTGCAATGTATAAAAAACATTACCCCACATTAAAAGAGGATATAGTGTTAGAAGTATTTAATGAAGAATCAGAACGATTTAGTAAAACATTACAAAGTGGTATTCGCGAACTCAACAATACAGAAAAAATAGATACGCTATTTGCCTTTAAATTATACGAAAGTTTTGGTCTTCCGTACGAAGTACTCATGGATTTAGGCGGTGACAAAACAAAAAATCTTGTACGGGAAGATTTTGATAAAGAATTAGAAAAACATCGCGAAATCTCGCGAGCGGGAGCGGAGAAAAAATTTGGAGGGCACGGACTGATTATGGACACGGGAGAGTTGAAGGCGGGTAACGAAGAAGAATTAAAACAAGTGACGCGCTTACACACGGCGACGCACCTTTTACAACAGGCACTCCGTGATGTGTTGGGGAATGAGGTGCAACAGCGAGGGTCGGATATTACCCCCGAGCGCACACGATTTGATTTCTCATTTCCGCGCAAATTAACTGTGGAAGAAATTAAAAAAGTGGAAGAAATCGTAAATCAAAAAATAAAAGAGGATTTACCTGTGCAGTATAAAGAACTCTCAAAAGAAACTGCAGAAAAAACAGGTGCGTTATTCTTTTTCAAACAAAAGTATCCTGAAACAGTGAAGGTGTATTATGCGGGAGATAATTTAGAAAGTGCCTATAGCAAGGAATTTTGTGGAGGACCTCACGTCACGCATACAGGCGAGATTGGGGTATTCAAAATCGCAAAAGAAGAAGCAGTAGGAGCAGGGATAAGAAGAATTCGCGCAACGGTACAATAATATGAGGACAGAAGAACATATTACTATCCTGAAAAAAGGTGGGGTGGGAGTATTGATGACAGACACTATTTACGGCATTGTGGGTTCAGCGCTGTCTCAAAAAACAGTGGAGAGGATTTATAGGGTGAGAAAAAGAAGTCCGGATAAGCCGATGATTATACTCATCGCCTCCCAAAGAGATCTCAAAAAGTTTTCTGTGGTACTCAATAAACAAACAAGTGGTTTTCTAAAAAAGATATGGCCGGGACCAGTAAGTATGATAATGCCTTGCAAGGAAAAACGATTAAATTATCTTCATAGGGGAACATTCACGCTCGCGTTTCGTATACCAAAAGACAAACGACTACAAGATCTTCTAAAATTCACGGGGCCACTGGTAGCACCCAGCGCAAATATCGAAGGAATGCCACCGGCAACAACAATAGAGGAAGCATACGATTATTTTGGAAAATCTATTGATTTTTACGAAAAAGGGAAAGTAAGAAAATCCCACCCTTCCACGCTTATAGAAATAAAGCGCTAACCACAAAAGAAAATAATAAGGCGTGCTATAATAAACAAATGCCTGAAGGAATAGATCGCGAAGTCGTATATTTTGGACGAACAAACTTTCGAAATCAAGATCGGCTTTTTGGCGTGCGTCGTGCAGATCGTCGTCAGCATATGTATGTGGTGGGAAAAACGGGTACAGGAAAGACGACGTTATTGCACAATATGATGGTGCAAGATATTGCAAATGGCGAAGGAGTGTGTGTCGTAGATCCACACGGAGAATTTGTGGAAAGTTTAATTAAAAAGATTCCTGAAGAGCGTGTGAATGATGTGGTGTATTTTAATCCTGCGGACTTGGAATATAGTGTAGGGTTTAATGTGCTGGAACTTCCCGATCCAAAATATAAACACTTAGTCGCTTCTGGACTTATGGGTATTTTTACCAAAATATGGTCTGGCGTGTGGTCAGCGCGCATGGAATATATCCTCAACAACTGCATTTTAGCACTCTTAGACACCCCGGGTTCAACCTTATTGGGTATCACACGCATTTTGGTAGACAAAGAATATCGTGAAAAAATTGTCGCGAATATAGAAGACCCTGTAGTGCGCTCATTTTGGGTGAATGAATATGAAGAATGGGATAATAAATTTAAAAACGACGCGATTGCGCCGATTCAAAACAAAGTAGGTCAATTTCTCTCTACGCCCCTTATTCGTAATGTGGTGGGACAAACGAAAAGCACGATAGACATTCCTGACATCATGAATAGCGGAAAAATATTTTTAGTAAACGTATCAAAAGGAAGAATTGGAGAAGACAACGCCGCCCTTCTCGGTTCTATGTTTATTACCAAAATCCAGCTCGCGGCGATGGAACGTGTGCGCATTCCCGAAGAAGAGCGTGTAGATTTTTTCCTCTACGTAGACGAGTTTCAAAACTTTGCGACTGATTCATTTGCGAACATTCTCTCCGAAGCGCGCAAATATCGCCTTGATATGATTATGGCGCACCAATATATTGGTCAGTTGGTAACGGATGTGTCTACCAAAGTGCGCGATGCCGTGTTTGGTAATGTGGGGACAATGATTGTTTTTCGGGTAGGCGCGGCGGACGCGGAGTTTTTAGAAAAAGAATTTGAGCCAGAGTTTACGGTACAAGATATGGTCAATCTCCCAAATCGCGCGATTTATTTAAAATTAATGACGCAAGGAATGACGAGCCGTCCTTTCTCCGCGAGCACCCTCCCGCCATTCAAAGTGGCAAGCTCTGATGAAATGGAACGACGGGTGATTGAAGTGTCTCGCAAACGCTATGGAAGGCCACGTGCGTTGATTGAAGCAGAGGTGATTGAATGGGCACAGGCGACCGCACTTTCAAGTCAGGAAGGATTTGAAGCAATCTGCTGGCAATGTGAAAAAAAGACGAAAGTGCCGTTTGAACCAGAGCCGGGACGCGCGGTCTATTGTAAAGAATGTCTCGCAAAAATAAAAGCGGGGACACTACAAGGGAAACGCACGCCTCCTGCATCGGTGATGGAGACCTATCATGCGCAAGGACATAAAGAATCATCACGCGAAGAAAAACAGGAAACAAAAAATCCGGCTCCACGTCCATCATCTATTATTCAAAAACAATTTTCAAAAACTCAACAAGAAAAAAAGGAAGAATCAGCTACACCGATCCATTTAGGTGATTTAGTAGAACACGAAACGCCACATCATCCTCATCCTCATTCACCTCATCATGAACCTCATAAAGAAAAAGAGCGCCATCACCGCACACATAACGAAAAACAAAAACCCGATATCGGCGCACTCAAAAACGCCCTCCAAGAGGCGCTCAAGAAAGTGGTTTAGTTTTTAGCCACTAGCCACTTGTTATTTACCATTTACCCTTAGCTATTCGCCCTGCCTGCCGGCAGGTCTTTGCTATCTACGCCTTCTCCACTCTCTCAAAATACTCTCCCGATTGCGTATTAATACGCACAATATCACCTTCGTTAATAAAGAGGGGAACATTCACTTTTGCGCCGGTTTCAAGGGTCACCATCTTTGTGCCTCCCTGTGCGGTGTTGCCTTTAATCGCAGGGGGCGCTTCTGTCACTTTCAAATCCATTTTGATAGGAATTTCTATATTGATAACTTGCTCTCCAAATTTAAATGCCTTCACTTCAGTATTTGCTTTTAAATAATGCCCCATGTCACCGAGCACATTTTCTTTGAAGGCAAAACGATTTTTTGGATTTCCTTTTTCGTGAAACCAATATTCATCTTTCGCGTGATAAATAAAAACGACAGGGACGACATCAATCTCCGCTTCATAAAAATGATCGTTTTGATGCGCAGTATAATCCTGCACTTTGCCCGAAATAAGATTTTTGATTTTGAGCTGGGTGACAGGTTTCCTCTGTTGCATACGAATAAACGCATATTCCATAACCTCATAAGGGTCTGGATCCTCGTTTTTCATAAAAATAGTGCCAACCTTCAACTCATTATAATCCAAATTTGCCATACAAATATTCTAACGAAAATTGTATAAAAATCAAGTTTTGCGTATAATCCGATAGAATGAAAAATAAGGCAAAAACAAATAAAAAAAGAGTGTTTGTAGGAATGTCGGGAGGTGTAGATTCGTCCGTCGCAGCGTTCTTGTTGAAACAACAAGGATATGACGTCACGGGGGTTTATATGCGTTGTTATAATCTTGATGGATGTTCGGAACAGGACGCGGAAGATGCGCGCCGTGTCGCCGAGCAGTTGCAGATTCCGTTTTATATTTTTGATTTTGAAAAGGAATATAAGCGTGAGGTGGTGAAGTATATGATTGAGGGATATAAGAAAGGCATTACGCCGAATCCCGATGTCATGTGCAATAAAGAAATTAAGTTTGGATTATTTTTGAAAAAAGCACGCGCACTAGGGGCAGATTATATTGCGACGGGACACTACGTTCGTCGGATAGTGATCTCGCAACACCGCACTTTAATCCGTTCCAGCGACGGATTAAGTGCTACGCTCTCATCTCGGCGATCCGCCTTTGGCGGAGCCAAGCTCGCCAAGATTCCGAGAGTTGTTGCTCAATCACAATCCTCCTCTTTTGGTTTATATGGTTTATTTTCAGCAAAAGATAAAAATAAGGATCAAAGTTACTTCCTTTGGACGCTCACGCAACAGCAACTTAAGTATTGCCTTTTTCCTATCGGAGATTATCTAAAATCAGAAGTGCGTGCGATGGCAAAAAAAGCAGGGCTTTTGACCGCAAGCAAAAAGGACTCGCAAGGCATTTGCTTTTTAGGGCAGGTGAGCATGGAGGATTTTCTGAAAACCTATATTCCGGAGAAAAAGGGGATAGTTATTTCACCGGAAGGGAAAATAATCGGTGAACACCGCGGGGCGCAGTTTTATACCATCGGTCAGCGCCACGGATTTACGATTCAAGAAAAAAAATCAGAGAAACAAAAACAACAAGATACTAAACCGCACTATGTGGTAGAAAAAGACATCAAAAAGAATATTCTCGTAGTTGCGGAAGAAGAAAACAACGAAACGCTTTCAAAAAAAGAAGTAATACTCAAAAATGTGCATTTTATCCAACCATTTGCCCTAAGCCATAAGCCCTTAGCCATCCTCGCCCGCATCCGCTATCGCCAACCCCTCGTTCCCGCGCATCTCATAAAAAAAGGAAATCAATATAAACTCATATTCCAAAAACCCGTGCGCTTTATCGCCTCCGGCCAATCAGCTGTTTTCTACTTGCCCGTCGATTTATCCGCCGTAGCATCTGCAAAGGCGGAAGCTTCAGCGAAGTCGGGTGACAAAAAAGGAGAAATGTTAGGAGGGGGGATTATCCAGTAAAGGTTTCCAATATTGTTATTGACAGAATAGAAGTATATGCACTATAATAAAAGACGGTAATTAGCTTACATTTCACAACTTAATAGGAAAATTTATGGATAAATTTCTGAAACTTACGCTAAGCTTTACGCTTAGCGCTCTCGCATGGAATGTGCCGGTATTTTTGCCGGTTCTTTTCCCTCATCTTGCCACCCGTGAAACATTAGAAGCAATTTCATTATTACTTTTTGTTATCATAGGAGCGTATACCGCATTAGTATTGATTCAGGGTAGTATGAATCAAGAAGCAATAGCATTAATTTCAAATATCTTTATTGGATTTGTGATACTCCTTTTGATGTTTTTAGGCGTGCTCCCCTGGTTGTCTATTCTATTTATAAAAGCGGTGTGCTTTTATGCTGGATTGTCCATCGTTGAATGTTTGGTTCTTGAAAAATCTGCGTTCTTGGGTAACAATCCTCCAGTAATTTAATCGCCCTTCTTTTTGAAGAGCGATTTTTATTTAATTAAATATCATATTAAATAAAAACCTTCATCTATTTTAATGAAGGTTTATGTTTTGTAGGTATCCCAGCGGAATGTTCCTGGGAATACATATTCAATAATACTCATCACGCCTAAGGGAATAGAACACGAAAGGAGAAAATATGCGGTAAATTGTATCCATTCTTTTTGTAGCATGAATCGTGCAATAAAAAGAAGTAGTATCCCTGCACATTCAAACGCAAATTTCCATTTTCCAAGATTATGCGTGCTTATCTCTCTTTGTATATCAAACCGTTTTGCGAGTGGTTTTAATACAAATATAAGGAGCGCAAGAATTCCTGCAACCGCAAGGATTCCAAAGAAAATAAAAGATGGCATATCATTTTTAAATCCAAGCAATACTGCAAGCGTGATCAATTTATCTGCAGTAGGATCGAGTATCTTCCCAAGTTTTGTAATATTTTCAAATCCTCGTGCAATATGTCCATCCCAAAAGTCGGTAAGAAGTGCTGTGGTATAGATGAAAAATGCGGTATTATTATGACCATTTTGAAGATTTATATACAAAGGAATAGCAATCATCATACGAATCACCGAAAGAATATTTGGTATTGCGCTATGTTTTATAAATAAAAATTCAAAAAGCCATTGTCCAAAAGTTAATGAATGATTGGCAACGCGTTGCACGCGTATCTTTTCAGAAATCTCATCTTTAAATTTCTTGAGAGGTTTTGAGAAAAATAAATCTTTTTTCTCAATAAACGAAGAAGAGCTATTCACTATTCCATCCTTTCTTTTATGATATATTTTTAATATTTTTACTGTTTGCAAGAATATCATAATTGGACGCATATAACAATATGCTAAAATAAACCTATGCTTACACGATGGATGATTATAGGGTTTGGGGTGGTAGGGTGTGCTGTGTTGGGTGGATATATTGTGAGTGCAAATCTTTCTATGATCGGGGATGTTGCGCGCGAGGCCTCACCGCGTCTTATGGCAAGTTTTGCTAATTTAGTAAGTGTGGCAACGGTTCAGGTGGTAAAAGCAGATCAAAAACAGATCACACAAAACGAAGATTCTTTAGAAAAGATAGAACGTCATATTGATGCGGAGGGCGTGATTACGATGGTTATTCACGAGAAAGATGTGAATAAAATTTTAAACGAAGCGGTACAGGATAAGTTGCAGGGATTTGTGAAAAATGCTTCAGTTGTTGTTACTAAAGGAAATGTGGAAGCGCGTGTGGTGGTCACACGTCCGATCCCAGGGACTATTGTCACAGAAGGAAACATAGAGGTGCGTGAAGGCAAGCTCTATCCTTATATTACGAAAGTGCGTTATGGATTTCTACCTCTCCCCACAAGCATTGTGCGCGGATTAGTAGAAAAAATAACCAATCAAAAAGAATCGCGCGAATGGATTGAAACGCCACGGTTTATATGGAAAAGTTTTGAATTAGAAGAAGGGAAGGCAACGATCAGTTTTAAAGAAAAAAAATAATAAGTATCTGATACTCCACTATCACAAAAGAAATGCCTCCGTACGATATCTTTTTCTTCAGCGCATTCTTTTTTCTCTTTGGAGTGTTGTGTGCGAGTGCAGGACTAAAAAGTGGCATCCTGCTTATTGTGGTTATGAGTGAGATTATACTCCTCTTATGGTGGTATTATTCTGCACGGTTATCTTTTTTAAAAAACTGGTCTCGCAAAAAGCTAGTAATGTTGATGATACTCACTCCATGTATTCTTTTGGGTGCGCTCTATTTTACCCATGACGACATTCGTCTCAAAAGTGTCCCGATATTATTTGATAAAAAAATAGAAACAACAGGAATAATAAAAAATGTACCAGTTCGTAAAGAAGAAGTGCAGGAATTTATTCTTGGAACAAAAAATCCTTCTTATCGCATACTTGTACGTGCACCTGCATCGCCAGAATGGCATTACGGAGACAAGGTGACGATACAAGGCATTATTCGTCATCCGAACCCGGAAGGATATGCGCAATATCTTTTGAAAGAGCGTGTGCGGGGCATTGTCGCATTTCCACAGATATCTCTCATTTCACTACATGAAGCATCAAAAATCCGCGAGACGCTTTTTAATGTGCGAGAGAGTATCGTAGGAGCATTTCAAAAACTTTTACCATCAGAAGAATCCGCATTTTTGAGTGGACTCACTCTGGGCGTAAGAAGCGAATTTTCGAAAGAGTTTAAAGACGCGATGCAGAAAAGTGGGACGACGCATATGGTGGCACTTTCGGGCTACAACATCACTATTGTGGTCTGGATGGTGATGGGACTACTCTTGATGATCTGTTCGCGACGCACGGCATTTATTCTTGCGCTGATTTTTGTCATCGCATTCGTCCTTATGGCAGGCGGGGAAGCGTCGGTGGTACGTGCCGCAGTGATGGGAATGTTGATTTTACTCGCGCGTGAAACAGGGCGCGTGTATGATCTCCGCAACGCCGTCATCTGTGCAGGGTTAATAATGGTACTCGTAAATCCAAAAGTGTTAGTATTTGATGTCGGTTTTCAACTTTCATTTTTAGCACTGTTAGGCATCGTCTACCTCCGCCCTGCACTTATGAAATTGTTTCGCACAGAAGACACCACATCACTTTTTTCATGGAAAGATAATTTAATTACGACAAGTGCGGCACAATTCGCGGTACTTCCGATTATTATGAATCAATTTGGATCAATGTCGGTTACCTCCATTCTCGCAAACATTATTATTCTAGAAACCATTCCGATTGCGATGGCGTTAGGACTTGGCGTGGCACTTTTAGCATTTCTTTGGCGCCCATCGGCGATTGTTATAGGATGGTTTACATGGGTAGTGCTTGCGTTTGAAGTGGGCGCCATTAAGTTTTTTGCACGATTTGCCATTCCGCTTCATTTTACATTCAGCGTCCCATTTATGGTTATTTATTATACATTACTAATTTTCGTCATTGTACGCGCGCAAAAGATATGAAAACGCTCATCATTGATTTTTTTAAAAAATATAACAATAGCGTATTAATTCTTTTGTGCGCATTCATAGCGCTGGATATTTTTCTTTGGAGTCAAATAATAAACGCAGAAACGCGCGATCCGAATCTTCATCTCTATTTTTTGAATGTTGGTCAAGGTGATAGTGAATTAATTGTGATGCCCGGAGGAACAAAATTATTGATTGATGGGGGACCACCGAATGGGAGATTAGCACAAGAACTTGATGCCATCCTTCCGCCCACGGACAGATATATTGACCTCGTAATGATGACACATCCGCAGTTAGATCACTTCGGAGGGTTTATAGACGCCTTCAAACGGTATCGCATAGGCGCGTTTTTATGGACAGGGCGCACGGCAACTATCAGTGCATTTCATGAGTTAGAAAATGTATTAAAAGACAATGTGATTCGTACCATCACACTTCAAAAAGAGGATTATATTCATACCGAAGGAGGCGAAGGGGAAATTCTCTCACCGAGCGCCAATCTCCTTGAGAGTAAAGAATTAAATGACACTTCGTTGGTATTAAAACTCACAAGCGCAAGTTCAACCAGTTTATTCACGGGAGATATAGGAAGTGATATTGAGAATATGCTATTGCAAAATGGGATTGGTCGTATTGATATATTAAAAGTGCCTCATCATGGATCGCGATTTTCTTCGTCTGCCTCCTTTTTAGACGCTATTCGCCCAAAAATAGGAGTAGTTGAAGTGGGGAAGAATAGTTACGGACACCCAACAAAACAGGCAATGGAGTATATTACGCACACGGGTGCACGTCTTTATCGCACCGACAAAGACGGAAGGGTAGAAATAATAAGTGATGGCACAAAACTCTCTATAATTAAAAATCAATAATTTATTTTACGTTTTAAACACCTCGTGATAGTATAAAAACACCTATGCGGACACTCGTAAGAGATATCGGAAATTATGTAGGGAAAGAAATTGAACTCAAAGGATTCGTCGCGGTGCGACGCGATCATGGCAAGCTCATTTTTATTGATTTACGCGATAGGAGCGGGACGGCACAAGTCGTTTTTTTGCCGAGTAATAAAGAATTGCAAGAAAAGGCGAGTGTGCTACGCACGGAATGGGTGATCACGCTCAAGGGTATGGTGCAAGAGCGTCCAGAAGGGATGAGAAACGACAAAATAGAAAGCGGAAAATATGAAATCACTGCCACAGGGTTAGAAATCATAAGTGAAGCGATAACGCCGCCGTTTGATCTCGCCTCCGACGGAAAAGAAATCGGCGAAGAATCGCGTATGCTCTATCGTTATCTTGATTTACGTCGCCCGCGGATGAACGCCAACTTAAAACTTCGTCATAAAGTCGCAACCCTTGCCCGAGAGTTTTTAAATAAGAACGATTTTGTAGAAATTGAAACGCCGACACTCACAAAGACCTCACCAGAAGGCGCACGGGACTTTTTGGTGCCTTCGCGTCTTCAACCGGGAAAGTTTTATGCATTGCCTCAAGCGCCTCAACAATACAAACAATTATTAATGATTGCAGGCATGGAACGTTATTATCAATTAGCCCACGCGTTTCGTGATGAGGATTTGCGAGGTGATCGTCAATTAGAGCACACGCAAATTGATATGGAAATGTCATTTGCAACCGAAGAAGAAGTGCGCGCGATGGCAGAAGAACTGATGATTCATATCGTAGAAGGATGCGGAAAAAAAGTATGGAAAAAACCATTTCCGGTATTTACGCACGAGGAAGCGATGCAGAAATTCGGTGCGGATAAATTTGACTTACGGAAAGGCGATTCAGAAGCAGAAAATAACCCGGATGTATTTGCATTTGCATGGGTGAAAGATTTTCCATTATTTGAATGGGACGAAGAAGAAAAACGATACACGTTTGCCCATAATCCGTTTTCTGCGCCCAAGGCAGACCATGTAGAAAAATTGATGAAAGGCGAGGATTTAAAAAATCTCCGTGCGCAGCAATATGATTTGGTATGTAATGGTTATGAAATGGCTTCCGGCGGAGTGCGTATCTCTAATCCTGTGGTACAGCGCAAAGTATTTGAAACGATGGGATTAACCGCAGAACAAACAGAAGAGCGATTCGGACACTTAATTCGCGCCTATGAATATGGTGCGCCAAATCATGCGGGTATTGCCCCGGGGCTTGATCGCTTGGTGATGTTATTAGCAAACGAGCCAAACATCCGCGAAGTCATCGCATTTCCTGTGTCATCCACGGGTCAAACGTCGGTAATGGACGCACCTTCAGAAGTTTCAGAACGCCAACTAAAAGAATTGCATATCAAAATAAATAACGATAAAAAATAATAATATGAAAAAAGAAAAAACATTTGTGATATTAAAACCCGATGCAGTACAGAGAAGTTTAATGGGAGAAATTATCCACCGTCTTGAACGAACAGGATTAAAATTTATTGCATTCAAGTTTATAGTTCCAACCAAAGAGCAATGTTATTCTCACTATAATAAAGATGATAAGTGGTTTTTAGAAAAAGGAACGCGCGTATTGAACGATCGGCAGACAAAAGGACTTCCGATTGATAAAACAGCAACTGAATATGGCAAAGAAATTAACGAAGGGAACGTACGCCTTTTAACCTCTGGTCCTGTACTCCTTATAGTACTTGAAGGAAATCAAGCGGCGGGCATTGTAAGAAAAATTGTAGGGGGTACCGAGCCATTAACCTCGGATGTAGGAACAATACGAGGGGATTTAACGATTGATTCTTATATGCTTGCAGGTACTGACGGACGTGCAGTGCGCAATCTCATTCATTGTTCAGAAAGCGCAGAAGAAGCAGAGCGAGAGATTCCAATTTGGTTTAAAAAAGAGGAGCTTATGGACTACCGACTCCTCAATGAGGCGATATTATACGACGTAAATCTTGACGGGATTTTGGAATAATTTCTTGTGGGGAGGTTGTCCACTAGACCAGAGTGTTGGGTGGTGTAAATATAATAAAGAACTCCGTAAATTGGGTTCCGGACCAAATAATTGCGTTAGGGATTGCTAATTGTTCTTGTGCGCTGGTTCGTCCGGGCACATGAATTGCGCAAACCCACTTAGCAAAACTGCCGGGAACCCTCAAAGCGGGGTTTTTCTTTTATATGAGATATTTTTCTGATAGAATAAGAGAAATAAGCACATCTTGACAAAAAGGCATATAGTATGCTACAATGAATTTATCAGCATTTTGCTGAATTATTCATGTTTTGGACTTTTTGTAATAGAAAAGTGCCAAAATGTTATTTAAAAAATCAAATTTCTGAAAGGAAAAACCATGAGAAACTTTTTCTCTTTTGATTGCGTTGGACGATTAAGTTCGTTCAAAAATGCTTTATTTGTTTTGTTTTTTATGTTTTTATTTTCTACTTCTCAGTTGTTTTCTCAACCCGGTGGCGGCGGAGGAGGTGGTATACCAATACCAGCAACAGTAAGAATAATTGATCTGTATCAAATGCTCGATACTGCCTTTGCATGGCAAACACTTCAACTTCCGGAACGGGACATTCCTGCTTCATTGGGAAGCAATCTATCGCTTCGACGAGCATGGGTACTTAACATTGCTTATTATGGAAATGATTCAGTATATTACGCGCAGCGATTATGTTATTTGTATTTCGCCGAAGTACTCTACGAATTATTTTTCAATAATGCAAATTGTGAACCCGGATATTCTGATTATTGGTGGGATGTGAAATATCGTCTTCAGCAGAATTATAAAATCAATATTGATTCTATGGAAGCAATAGCTCGTAGTAGCACATTCCCTCCTCCGTGGATTCAAGAAAATGATACGGTAAGTAAAGGTGTTCTCGGCATGTTTGCAAAACGTGCTGTACAAACTCCGATATTAAAAATAAAGGCACTTGAATGGACGAAGGACGATGCTATAGAAATTCCGTTAAGTATTGAAAATAATTATCATCAATTAGGTGGATTCAATACAAAACTGAGCACTTGGACAAATTATTTTGTCCAAGGAGTTCAGGGTCAAAACGGATTTACTACAACATTTATGGGAGGCAGTGGTGATTGTGGTTATCGTGCCGCAGTCGCTGGTATGAATAACAATGGTGGATTTGGAAGTAATAATTTCAAACTTGCCATACTTACCGTTGTGCCGTGGAGTAGTAATGCGCCGATATATCAAAGCAATGCATACCTTGCAGATACGATTGGTGTGCAGGATTTTCCTGTGTGGGCGCATAAAAGCGTGACGCGGGTGTATTCTCGGTATGATATGAATCAGAATCTTAGTTCAACGACTACTGACGCAGTATTTGGGGCGAGATTATTTCGCCGTGAAATACCACCGAATTTACCACATCTTGGTGATGTAAACTATAACAATATTTTTGATGGAGATGATCCATTGCAAATATTTTATGGAACGTTGTGGGGAAAAAGCAGTTATGATTCATCATCGGGAATTATTCATGTCGTGCAAACCGAAAATGAAAACACTGTTACGGTAACGCTTTCGTTCGATGGTAATCTTGGTAGTGCGCGCAGATTTGGTGGATCACTCATATTTGATGCGCAACTTACGACACCAAACGTTCAATTCAACGGAACTGTATTAGAAAGTCTTTCTGGATCAGATATTGTAGAAGATGGAAAATTAAACATTCTTTTCTACGATACACTAATGCAAGAAGGATCACTCGCAACAATTACGTTTACGAAAACTGGACAAAGTAACGTGTCACCAGTAACGATTACACCAATCGCACACAACTTTTTTACATTTAATGAAAATATTGTGATTGAGTATAGCGCGCTCGGTGTATCTGATGAGATAAGTGTGATACCACTCTCATTTACATTAGAGCAAAATCATCCTAATCCATTCAATCCGACGACAATCATTACTTACACGCTGTCTGCAAAAACACTCATCACCCTAAAGGTGTTTGATGTGCTTGGAAAAGAAATAGCAACGCTGGTGAACAAAGAAATAGAAGCCGGCAGACATGAAGTGCAATTTGATGCAAGTCAGATTCCTTCAGGAATGTATTTCTATCGTTTAGCTGCAGG
Organism: uncultured bacterium; assembly: GCA_903847915.1. GTDB lineage: Bacteria > Patescibacteriota > Minisyncoccia > UBA6257 > GWB1-50-10 > CAINEW01. The sequence continues at coordinate 27,227 of CAINEW010000001.1, forward strand.
AAATTTCATTGAAACCAAGAAGATGGTTTTAATGAAATAATTTTTACTGCAAATTCTCAAAAACCCATTTTCAAAATAGAAGGTGGGTTTTTTGTTTTTTAAAATTATTTGTCGGAACGGAGAGAATTCTTGTCCGAACATTTTCATATTAAGTGAAAATGGGCGGAGAACTCGGACTATTTAACTAATAAAGATGTCGGAACGGGGAGAATCGAACTCCCGCTATATGCACCCCATGCATACGTACTACCACTATACTACGTTCCGATTATAAAACCGACTTGTCTGCCGAAGCTTTATAGCGAAGGCAGATGGTCCGATAAGCACTTTACCATGCCGAAATCTTGATGAAAGCTGGCCTGTCTCGCCGTATCCGTTTACTAACGGAGAAGGCGGACTGCTATACTACGACCCATAATAATTCTTATTCTATCGCGTTGAGCGCAAGCAGACAAGAAAAGCGTATACTATAGACAAAAGAGATGAGAAGGAGTAATCTAGAAAAAGAATTTTTAAATGAAAGGAAAATAATATGTCAAAGTCACATGAAAAAGTTGGAAAAGAAGGAGTGACAGTTTTGGTCACGCCTACCATGGGCTTAATAGAGCATGAAAAAACGCTAGATAAAATAGCGCAAAAATTTCATGAGGAGAAAAAAGACACGTCGGATTTAACAGACGATAATTCTCCTTCGACAAGCTTAAAATCAAACGCCTTTAATTATCAATAAAAAGGCGTTTTATTTATCCACAGGAAGATTTGACAGATATATGTCATTCTGGTATTATATAAATCAGTAGTTTAATCAAGAAAGGAAAAAGATGACTGCACTAACACCTCAATTAAAACTCCCTGAGGGAGAAACTGTATTATGGCTCTTTCCACTTCCTTCGGGTGAGATATATCTTCACACTCAAAGAAATGAAGAGATTCTTGAAATGTGGAGATCGGGTGGGGTAAAAGACGAAACTCTTTTATTCCGCGGAAAGAAAAATGACAAAAAACGCAATTCAAAATGAAATGCGTTTTTTTATTACTTTTTATAACACAATCTAGTTCGTTTTACTTAATGTGCGCAAACAGCGAGTGCAGACAAGCGAACGTGCCGGGGGATTCAAAAGAGTCGTATATTGCAAATTCGCCCTCTTTTGGTTGTAAGCGGTTTGATTATAATGTCCGCGGAGAAGTTTTCTGGTAGATCCCCCCTGTTTTGATTTTGCACACTTTTCACATTGACGCATAGTAGTTAAATGATA
>CAINEW010000002.1 GCA_903847915.1 uncultured bacterium
ACGATGCCGACGACCACGAGCATTTCGATAAGGGTGAAACCAGCAATTTTCCTGGTTCCATCATCTTTTTTGTACTTCATATTATTTATTGTATATGTATGTACGACTTTTTTATATGTTTTAAGTATATCACAATCAAAAACAAAAGAATAAGTTAAAAACTCTGCGTAATATTATAGAGAGGCAAAAGAATAGAGGCAAAAAGTCCTGCCACCATAATTCCGATCACCACCAAGAGTGCCGGCTGAATGAGCTCTACAAGGTTATCCACCGTCCCCTCCACTTCACGCCCATAAAAATCACTAATTTTCCCTAAGAGCTGCTCAAGGCGCCCAGTAGATTCTCCTACAGAAATTAACTGGCTCACAAGCGGAGGAAAATACGGTGCATTCGCGAGCGCTTGAGAAAGAAGTTGTCCTTTACGCACATTCTGCGCCGCCTCATGCAAAATATCTTCAAATACATAATTCCCAATGGTATGAGACGAAATCTCAATCGCCTGCGGAATCGTGAGTCCTCCTTGAATCAACACGCGCGCCGATTCCGCAAACCGCGCCACATAAAGCCCTTGAAATAATTTGCCGATCACGGGAATGTGTAAACTCAATTCGTTCATCACCAATTTTCCCTCTTGTGTTTGGACATAATCAACTATCAAGATGACCAATCCAAAAAATCCGATAAGAAGAAGCCACCACCATGTAGACATAATGCTTCCTGTCGTAATAAGCAGTTTAGTAAAAAAAGGAAGTTCTAATTTTGATTCAGTAAAAATTGGGGTAATTTGAGGCAACACCATCGTGAGCATCACAATCATCACTACCACAAAAAGTCCAATCACAAACGCAGGATAAATGAGCGCTCGTTTTACCTTCCCGATCAACGTTGCTTGTTTTTCAAGATAATCCGCAAGAAACGAAAGGACTTCTCCAAGGCGCCCCGTCACTTCAGCAGATTTCACCATATTCACATAAAACTCCGAAAATACCGCAGGGTGTCTCCCTAACGCCTGCGATAATGCAAATCCTGATTCAATATCAGTAGTCACTTCTCCCAATACCTGTTTTAATACCGGTTTTGTGGTCTGTTTGTAAAGATTACGTAATGTATCTCCTAAAGGCACTTGGGAGGCAAGAAGGGTCGCAAACTGACGCGTCACAATCATCAGATCAGTCGCCTTCACACGCTCAAAAAAATTAGTAATTCTTGTGAAAAGATTACTTTCTTTAACCGGCTCCACATTTAACACAAAAAGCCCGTGACTTAAAAGAATAGACGTCGCCCCATCACGTGATTGCGCTTCCACATTTCCCACTTGGAGTTCCCCTTCTTTGGTACGTGCTTTATAGTTGAATTTCATATCTTCAAAATTATTATTCCCTCCGTTTCATCATAGCACACAAAGAGCTATGTCCGCTCAAGTAAAATACGAAGCTCGGCAGGATTCAATGAATAGCTTTCTGCCTTTTCAAGCGAAATTTCTTTATCTTTAATGAGTTTCACGAGCGAGCGGTTAAGCGACAACATTCCCTCCTGCAAACTCGTTTCAATCACCAAATCAATTTGATAAATTTTCTTCTCGCGGATCAAATTTCGTATCGCGGGATTGGTTAACATAATTTCAATCGCTGGCACACGTCCCCCTCCTACTTTAGGAATAAGACGTTCTGACACAATACCCACAAGCGTGGAAGCGAGCTGAGACACAATTTGTCCCTGTTGTTCTGGAGGAAAGCTATCGATAATACGGTCAATGGTTTGTGAGGCGGAATTAGTGTGAAGGGTAGAAAACACCACATGGCCTGTTTCTGCGGCCGTCATCGCCGTTGCAATCGTCTCTGGATCACGCATTTCGCCAATCATAATTACATCAGGATCTTGACGTAACACCGCGCGAAGTGCTTCATGAAACGAAGTGGCATCAGCACCCACCTCACGTTGAGAAATAATACAACGGTCTTGTGAAAAAAGATATTCCACAGGATCTTCCACGGTAATAATGTGATCAGTGCGCGTGTGATTAATCTCATCCAAAATCGCCGCAAGCGTTGTTGATTTTCCATGCCCCGCAGGTCCTACCATAAGCACAAACCCTTGCGTCAATTTTGCAAAGTCATGAAGCAAGGGAGGCAAACTTAATTCTTCAAGCGTACGAATTTGCGAAGGAATAAGACGCAATGCTGCCGCAATAAATCCACGTTGAAAATAAACATTCACGCGAAAACGTGCTTTATCTTCAAAATTAAAAGAAAAGTCGAGTTGTTTTAATTTTAAAAATCGATCTTTTTGTTCGGGAGTAAGAAGCGCAAACACTAACCCATCTACGTCCTCTTTGGTAAGTAATGGTTCGTTTTCAAGAGGGACAAGAATACTATCAATACGAATCATTGGTCGCCGTCCTACCCCAATATGCAAATCAGATGCATTTTGTTTTGCAGTAGTAAGTAAAAGTGCATTGAGATGTTCTTGATAATTCATATGATGTAATTTAGGTAGTTTCTCGCATCACCTCCTCAAACGCAATGGATCCTTGAAGTGCTTTTACGATCCCATCTTGACGCAAGGTAATCATACCCTGTCGTCGCGCCTCATCCCAAAGTGCTCCTTCTGAGAGTCCTTTCTGAATGGTGTTTTCAAGCTCACGCGTCATTCTAAATATTTCAAGAAGCGCCAACCGCCCCACAGTTCCCTTCCCTTTACACGTCTTACAATCTTGTTTTTGTCCGATACGATAAAGAGTATAAGGAGATTTAAATGAAAGGGTCTGTGCAAATGATTCTGGCAAGACAGCCAACTCATGGGCAATAAGATCATTAAGTTCTTTTGGTGCAGCGTAGGACTCCCTACACTCACTACATAATTTTAACACTAATCGTTGAGCAAGCATCACATTAAGTGCAGAAGAAATAAGAAAAGGATGCACACCCAAATCTACAAGACGCGGAATGACTCCCACTGCATTATTGGTATGAATTGTGGAAAGCATAATGTGTCCGGTAAGGGCCGCATTCACTGCAAGCCCTGCAGTTTCTTTGTCACGAATTTCACCCACCATAATCACGTCAGGATCTTGACGCAAAATTTGACGGAGCCCCGAAGCAAAATCATACCCAATCTCTGGTTTCACTTGCGATTGATTCACTCCATCCATAAAATATTCAACCGGATCTTCAAGAGTCACAATATTCACCATTTCGTTATTCAACTCGCGCATCATTGAATAGAGCGTGGTGGATTTACCCGACCCTGTAGGACCACTCACTAAAATCATACCGTAGGGCTTTTTCATCGCGGCTTCAAGAAGTTCTTTGTAATATACATTAAGTCCAAGCGCCTCAAAATTTTTAAGTCCTGTCGTAGGATCAAGCACACGAATTGCAATCTTTTCTCCGCTTGGCGTAGGAAACGTCGCTACACGATAATCAACATCTCTCCCCATCACGACCGTGCGAAAACGACCATCTTGAGGAATACGCGTTTCATCAAGTTTTAAACTAGAAAGCACTTTAACACGCGAAATTACTGGCTGCGCAAGATTAGGCGGAAGTGTTGCGATATCTTTTAAATTTCCATCAATACGAAAACGAATACGTACACGATCGCGTTGTGGCTCAATATGTACATCAGACGCACCTGCTTCAACCGCTTGTTTTAAAGTAGACGCCACAATTTTGATAATAGGTGCATCCTCCTCACGCCCTCCCTTCTCAAGAGACACCACACGCTCCTCTCCTTCGCTCCCCCCAATCGCTTGCACCGCTGCTTGAATATCACTTTCGTAGGATCCATATTTACGAAACAATACCTGAAAATCAGAAGGAGTGATAAGATAGACACCCAAACTCACTCCCTCTCGTTGAGCAATAAAACGAAGTGCCTCTTGAGCGCGGACATCATCAGGATGCAACATACCCACAACAAGCAACGTAGAAGTTTTTTGAAGAGGTACCACACGATAACTCAATGCGGTCTCTTGTGGAATTAAACGAAGAAGTTCTTCGCTGACTGTTTCTAATTTTATTTTTTTATAAGGAACACCTGTCAACTCACTTTTGACACGCGCCACCTGTACCTCATCTACAAGATGACGATCATAAAGAAGATCTTCTGGAGAATTTGTCCCATAGGAGGATTCTTGAATAAGCTGTTCCGCAATCTCGCGAGTAATAAGCGTCTTCTGAACAAGGGCACTTAATAAATCCTTATCGGTCATGCGCTAAAATGCTTTAAAAGGATTGGTGCGTCCGGGAGTAGGAAGGGGAAGAGCCTCTCCAAATTTACGAAGAGTACGAAACACTTGCGCAGACTTCTCTCCGGAATCGCTATCAAACGCAGTTTTAGGGTCAAAAGTGAGATGTGAAATGCCTTGCACATTTTGTAACGATTGAGGCACCACAACTTCAATCAGTTCCGGTTTGGTAAAAAAGAGATAATACGCACCAAAAAACACTATTCCTACCACCACAATAATTGAAAGAACAGTAACAAGAGACACACCTTTTTTTTCATCCTCAAGCACAATAGCCATAATTATTCTTGATAATATAATTGAACGACGAGATTGAGAGTATAATTATCCGATCCTTGCGCAATATTTTGAATAAATCCACTTGCAAGAGGAGTAAATTGCATAGAAGTGATAGTAGCCACACGTACGTTTGTTTCAAGATAACGAAGAAATGTTTTTATGTTTTCATAAGACCCTTGTACCGCAAGATTCACCTCAATTTTACCAAGACGCTTCACAAGTGCCTCTTTTGTTACTTCAAGAGGGAGAGAGTGAACTCCAAACGACTGTAAAGAAACAGACGCCTGTTTTGCAACCGCATAAAGCTGACCCATCGCATCAGTTACATGAGAACCAATAGGAATTGCGAGGCCTACTGTTTCCTGAAGCGTTGCCGCATTTTGATATTGACTCACAAGATCTTGTACTTGGGCTACTGCATTTTTTTGGTTATTAAAAAGAGTTTCTTTAGATGCGACAAGGGATCGTGTTTTACCTACCGCGCTCATAGCAGGACGAATAAGCGTTCCATACACCAAAAGGATCCCTATAAAAAAGAGAAGAGAAAGTCCGATACTTAAAATTCTTTTTGAGGAAGTTCTCATAATGATGATGAAAGTGTACGAGGCGCATCAAAATAAGTAGAACGAAATGTAAGCGTGACATTAAAACTTACTCCATCCTTATCAAAACTAATCTGATCAGCAACCACCTTTAATAATTCAGGCGCACGATCAAATTGAGTTAATTGCTCCACTACGCTTTGCATAGAAGCACCGTGTCCACGAAGAGCAAGTAAAGATCCATTAGAAGAAAATGTAGCACTTGTATAATAAATACCTCCAAAAGTATTACGCTCAAGAAAATTAAAAAAATTAGATGCAAATCCGTGACGATCAAGCACTTTCTTTAAATTAGTGAGTTGAGAATAAAAATTGACTATTTTTTCTTGGTCTTCGGCACTTACCTGCGCACCTAATTGCTGAATACTCGCATCAATTGTTTTTTCTTTTTTAGTTAAATATGCCGCATAACCCCACTCCACACCAAAATAAATAAAAAGCGAAAATCCAAAAAGAACAATACTCAATACTAAAATACGCCACGGCAATCCAATAGGAATCCGCTCCTCAACAAACTGATCCCCCAACGATGAAGGAGAAGAAGATAATGATGGAAAATCAGGCATAGATAAAATTAAATAATATTAAGAAAAATAACGAAATGCGAGACCAAGAGCCACTGCACACTCTCTACTTAACTGGGGAGTGAGCGGTTGGAGTGACGAAGGAATCTGCACATATTCAAACGGACGTGAATGCACAATCTGCATCTGTAATCGCTCTACTGCATAACGTTCAAATCCCGGCAACGCAACACTTCCTCCGCTTAACACAACACGTGCAACCGTCGTTCCAGAGGACTGTTCATAGAGCGTCTTCGCACGCTCACACTCTTGTAGTATAACATCAATAAAGGGGAGAAGGGATGTTGATAACTCCTGTTCTCCGCCCACACCTAATATTCCTTTCCTTCGTTTAAGCTCTTCTGCACGCCATGAACTAATTCCTAAACTCCGCGCGAACGCATAGGTCAGTGAAAATCCTCCATAATCCACTTGACGCACATACTGAAGCACTCCTTTTTCTTCTACCATCACCATAGTAGAAAGAGCACCAATATCAACTACAAGCGTAGGAAGATCATCTTTATTGCCCATGACACGAAGAAGTGCATGCGATTCTGGCTCGTATCCTGAAAGTGTAAGATGAAGCGCACGAAAAAGACGCGTAGAACGTTCTACTAAATCACGAGGTATTGCAGTTAATAACACTCGTTGCATTTTTCTTCCTTGAACATTTGTAAATTGGTTAATAAGTGTCCAATCAAGAATGACGCTTTGAATGGAAAGGGGAATATATTGGCGTGCTTGAAAAGTAAGTGATCGCGTTGTATCTTCGTGGGAAAGCGCAGGCATTTCAATAGGAGTCACAAACACACGAAAAAGAGGAAGTCCTAATATCACATGAGTCGCACGTGGTTTTGTCTCACGTAACAAAAGATCAAGAGCAGCATATATACGCTCTTCATTAAAAGGAAATGAGCTTGATTGAAGCGCCTCATTAGTACGCTCAAGATAACGCGTCGTTTCTATAATTGCATAATTTTCTAGAACATATCCTTTCCGCGTATGAGAAAGCTCTACCATCTTGATACGCGTAGTTCCTATATCGATTCCCATCACCCGTTGAGGCGAAAAAAGTGAAGAAACATCACGAAAAAAATTTCCGAAACTAAATGTCATACCCCTTTATTTTATCATATTAAAAACAAGATGTAGAATGAGAAAATGTGGCACACTACTCTTTCAAACACTTTCTTAGATATTCTTTTCCCTCCTCAATGTGTCGTGTGTAAGAAAAAATTGGAGAACAATGCGCACTATAAAAGTATTTGTAATCAATGTCTCGGATTGATTGACATTCATTACGGATTTTTTTGTCCACGATGCGCACGGCGCCTCCCCACGCCACGTCTCGTCTGCCATCAAGAATTGCATTATGTATTGGGCGCCGTGGGAAGCTATCACTCAACTCCTTTACGAGAACTTATCCACGCACTCAAATATAACAGCGTAAAAATAGCGAGTGAGCCACTCACCTATCTTTTAGATCTTTATTTAAAAAATGTGTTCTCTGAATCTCTGCGTCCCCTTTTGGATCAAGCATTTTTAATACCCATGCCACTCCATAAGAAAAAAGAGAGGAAGCGTGGTTATAATCAAGCGACACTTATTGCACAAAAATTATTATCCATTCCTGAATGGTCAACACTTTCCTTAAAGCCGTTGTTGGTAAAAATAAAACACACGTCTTCACAAACTGAATGCAAAAACTATAAAGAACGCGCACGTAATGTTGCAGGAAGTTTTATAATCACTCATCAAGAAGAAATAAAAGGAAAAACAATTATTATTCTTGACGATGTATTCACTTCTGGCGCCACAATGCACGAAGCGGCACTCACGCTACGCAACGCAGGCGCAAAAAATATTATTGCGCTTGTGCTCGCAAAAGCATAATAAATTATCGCTCAAGAAACACTTGACGTTTTTCTAAACGCTTGGTTGTTTTTCCTGTAACGAGCAATGAATCACGACACGCAAGTTGATAACTATCTGCAATAGTTAATGTTACTTTGTTACCTTCGTTTGTATCTCCAAAAGTACTAAATCGCACATGTGCAGATGCAGTAGATGCAGTTTCTGGATTTCCTCGCTCAAATGTCCATATATACTTTTTGATAGGCGCTGAAGGCATACGAGAAGTTACTAATGTATTGAAATTCACAAACGTATTACTCGTGATAGGCACAGACTCTGGTGTAGAAGTTGCCTCAAAAAGCGGCGGATAATGATCGATGGTAGTGGTAGCGTTGGATGCGGACCATGTGCCAAAATCAGTATTCGCGGTAGACCATGCACCTGCGCTATCTTGTACCCGCACACGCGCCCTGAAAGCAGTATTCCTCCCTATAGCAATTAAAGGATTTGTAATATCCAACACGGAAACGCTGCCTGTAACAGGAAAAGAGTTTATCTGATCCCCATTGTCAGTATTTTCAAGTACCACTTGTGCACCACCTTGTGGATCTTGATCAGGATCAGTATACGTCCAACTTACACGATAACGTGGATCCGCTGAACACCAACTTTCTGTCGGATTTATCTCTGAAGGATCTTGAAGAACCACATTACTCACTTCTGGAGGATTATTGGTAACCCCCACTTCATTAGATGTGTTGTGCAAAGGATCAGTAAATTGAATCCATCCCACCAAATCTCCTCCCCACGCACTCCCCACAAATCTTTTATTCGCATCAAAACAAATACCATAGGTTCCCACAGGAGGGCATATCACGCCAGGACCTTCAGCACGAACTTGATTGAATAAATGAGAAAGATTAGAAAAAAGATTTTTTGAGAAAAAAGATGAGATGGTCGCGTACGCACGATTAAATAATGCGCTCGTTGGACTCCCTCCATAGCTCCCACTCAAACTCACCCACCCATCCCAAGCACTTGCACTTCCATTGCCATAATAAGGATTAGCGGGATTCAAAAAACGTGCCCACCCAGAAAGAAGATGAGAAGATGAATCATAACGCGCTTCACAAGGAGCAATGGGGCACCCCAAAAGATCTGCCTTGTTAAACGAAAGCCATCCGTAATGCCCTGTCGCTCCAATCTGCGACCACGCCTCTCCCGAAACGAGTCCATTACGATCAATCTGCACACTATATTTTATATTGGAAGAATGAGGAACTTTAGTACATGGAGCCGCTTCACATCCTCCTAGTGGAGGATCTTGTGTGTCCGCATTAAAACTCACCCACCCCACTCCAGCGCCATTATCGGTCGTCGTCCACGCCTTCCCAAGTAATACTTTATCGATATCTAAATTAGCTTCTACGACTTGCGAAAAATCCGAATGATTATTAACACCATACGTAAAACGAGTTTTATAAAAATAGTGTTTTCCTGGAATCTCATTAATTGTACGTTGACTTGGTGGAGGAATATTTTCTTGAAGAGTCATAAACGGGTTAGTTCCAAAATTATTTATATTATCAACCGCGCGAAAAATTTCAACACCCTTTGAAGAATATGCTCCGACCCCCCATCGCAAAGTTACATCTGCAGTTGCAAGTACAGTATTTGTATATGTCACGCTTGCGCTCATATTTGCAGGTACTATATTTCCTATTTCCAAGGGACTAATTCCTTGTATATAAGCAGAATATCCTTTATTAACACCGCTCTGATTATAGGCACGTACACGATAAAAAATGGTTATATTAGAACCATCAGCAAAATCTTGTACAAAAGAGGTAGTATTTGGAGATGTAATTAAGACCGGCGCTAGATTATCGTTAAAATCAGGAAATGTGGAGAATTGAAGTTCATAACCACTTTCGTTTATCACATTACTCCAAATAAACGTTGCATGCCAATTACCATTAGATTGTGTAAGGGAAGAAATGGAAACTTGAGAAGGCGAAGGAGGAATAATAACTGGTGAAGAATATGTAAAACGAGCAATACTATCATTAGTAACAGAAATGGAGCTATTATCACAACCCTCACCTGTTCTATACGCACCTACTTTATAATAATGAGTAATATGATTATCAAGTCCTAATTTTCGATAAGGAAGTTGCGCAGGATCAGAAGGAAATATACTCTCTGCTGTATAATTAGTCCCATTCGTTGAATGATGAATTCGATATCCACCAAATTCATCCACTCCAGCAGAACCATTCCACGAAAGATTCATTCTATTCCCATTATCATCCCATATAGCTAATAATTCAGTAGGTCCAGAAGGTTGCGGAACTTGTAGAGGCGTAAGAATTTCTGATTGATTGCTCCATCCCGATGTTCCGCCAATAGTTTTTAATGCTTTCATATCATAAGTAAGAGTGCTACCAGGAAAGACGCGAGTTGGATAATCGTCATTCTTTGAAAGAATACATGAAGGATTAGTACACGCCATTACAGGATCAAGAGGAACTCCTTGTCCATTACCATTCACACGTTTTATAAAATTATCCGCTTGATCGCTCTGAGTCCAATCAAGTTTTACACGACACGCGGAAACAAAATGAGTAGTATTACTAATAATCGGTGCAGAAGGAGGATTTGCGTGCGCAAAAAAAACATTTCCAAAAAACAAGAAAAGTCCAAAGAAAAAAGTAAATAAAAATTGCGAGAACATTTAAGGTTATTATATCATAACCCTATAAACAGAAGGAGTTCTTTATCTTTTTATTCCCCCTTCGCACTCTGTTTTGCCCGCTTCCTATCGTTTTCGTTCAAAAACGCCTTGCGAATACGGATGTTTTTTGGTGTCACCTCCACCCGCTCATCGTCGCCAATATAATCCAACGCATCCTCAAGTCCCATCACACGAGGCACTTCAAGCCCTTCCTGAATCCCAAAGTTTTTAGTACGAAAGTTCGTCAATTCTTTTGCTTTACACACATTAGTAATCAAATCCTCACTCTTCGCATTTTGCCCCACCACCATTCCTTGATACACCTCAACCCCTGGCGCAATAAATAATTGTCCACGATCTTGGATGTTTAACAGTCCATAACTATTCGACGTTCCCGCTTCAGACGCAATAAGCGAACCATGAGAATTTGTCGCAATATCTCCTTTGTATTCTTCATACCCAAGAAAAATACTGTTCATAATACCCATTCCTTTTGTGGAGGTAAGAAATTCATTGCGGATACCAATAAGTCCCCGCGTAGGAATCGCAAAATCAATAAACGTCTGCCCGCGATCCACACGCATATCTTTCATCTCCCCCATCCGCTTTCCAAATAATTCAATCGCGACCCCTGAAAATTGTTCCGGCACTTCAAGAGAGACAAGTTCAATCGGCTCCATTTTCTTTCCGTTCTGTTCTTTGAAAATAACTTGTGGTTTAGACACTTCAAGCTCAAATCCTTCACGGCGCATTTTTTCAATAAAAATTGCGAGGTGCAATTCGCCACGTCCCGCAACAACCCATGTATCCGGCGAAAGAGATTCAATCGAAAGTGCGACGTCTGTTTCCACTTCATGTTCAAGACGCTCTTTTAAATTGCGCGACGTCGAATACTGCCCCTCACGTCCCGCAAACGGAGACGTATTCGTACCAAAGGTCATTTTAATCGTCGGCTCATCAATCGCAATCGTCGGCAACGCATTCGGATGTTCAATGTCAGTAATGGTCTCTCCAATAGAAATATCCTCAATTCCCGCAATCGCTACAATATCCCCCGCATGCGCCTCTTCAACATCCACGCGCGCAAGACCTTCAAAAATCATCACTGAAGTAATTTTAGATGTTTTTACTTCACCCGCACGATTGATATGCGCTACAGCTTGATTTTTCTTGAGTGTGCCTCCATAGATACGCCCAATTGCAATTTTTCCTTTGTAATTATCGTACGCAATATTCACTGTTAACATCTGTAATGGTTCATTAATATCAAAATGGGGCGCAGGAATAGAAGAAAGAATCGCGTCAAACAACGGCTCCACATCTTTCATCTCTTCAAGGTGTGGAGTAAGCCCCGCCTTACCTTGCACGCCAGAAGCATAAATAACCGGAAATTCAATCTGTTCATCATTCGCGCCAAGTTCAATAAACAAATCAGCGGTCTGATGATACGCCCATAAAGGCCTACTTCCTGGCTTATCTATTTTATTAATAACTAAAATCGCCTTATGACTCGCCTGAATTGCCTTACGCAATACAAATTTTGTTTGCGGCATCGGCCCTTCTTTTGCGTCCACAAGCAAGAGTACGCCATCCACCATACGCATAATACGTTCCACCTCTCCACCGAAATCTGCATGACCGGGTGTGTCAACAATATTAATTTTGGTATCTTTATAACGAATGGCAGCATTCTTAGAAAAGATAGTAATACCACGCTCACGTTCGAGCTCATTAGAATCCATAATCAATTCATTGACCGCATCAGATTTAATCTTAAAATTTTCCGACTGCTTCAAGAGCGCATCCACAAGTGTGGTTTTGCCATGATCAACGTGCGCAATAATAGCGATATTACGAATATCCATAAGTGAGGTATAAGTATGGAGTAAAAATCTATTTTCGTCAACTAAACAATTATTTTATGTTTTAAATAAAATTTTTTATAAAAATTATCCACAGTTTTTTGCCTTAC
>CAINEW010000003.1 GCA_903847915.1 uncultured bacterium
AATCTTATTGATGAATATGTTTATATCACCACCTATATTTCCAAAGAATATGAACAAAAAGGATATGGAGCTCATGCATTTGCATTATTTATGGACTATCTTTTTAACAGATTCAATATTTACAAAATATATGCGGATGTTTATTCCTATAACAATCATTCTCTTCAATGCCTGAAAGGTGCAGGATTTATTGAAGAAGGACGATTCAAGGAACATAGAATCCACAAAGGAAAACGATACGATCTCATAAGAGTCGCCTTTTTTAATGATAAAGGAAATAGAGATAGATTACACGAATTCATCAATCAAATAAAAAGACCAATTTAATATTGGTCTTTTTTGATAGATTAAAAACTCACAGTTCAAGTTTTATTATTTTGCTAACATCTTCAATGCTTCTAATAAATCATTTTTTGATGAATCATGAAAAAGCACTGAAATTATTTCTTCATCTTCAAGATATTTTTCTTTTTCTTCTTTGACAAGAAAATGTATCTCAAAACGATCCAAAAGACGAAAAAGTTGAACTCTGTTTAATGATTCCAACACTTCTACTGCCCATACAAATTCTTCCTTACTCCATCCTTTTGTGGGAGAATCAAGATTAAAATACTTGCTTTTATAACTCATAAATTAAATACAACAACACCAACTTTATTGATATTCAATTTTTTCAATCATTCCTTTAGGAATAAGATAAAATGTTGGGTTTTGTTTTTGAGGATGAGATTCTTGGGTAGCCCTATTAATAGTAATTGGATTCTTTATGAGATAATAATCATCGTACTCTTTCTCAATAAATCCTCTTGTTTCCATAGGAGAAACAGCAATCGCCTTTCTCTTGGGAGAAAATAAACTGGCATCATTCCAATAAACAACAATTTCTTTTTGGTTAAAATTATTCGTCATAAAAATCTATTTTACGAAAAGAAATAATCGCCTTTTCTGGAATAATCATGCCATCTATAGGATGTATTGTTTTTGTTTTTGGATCATAAGAAACATTAGTCGCAATAAACGCATAATCATTTGTTGCTTTAATAATAAAACCACAGGTCAACTGAGGACTAGGGAGCTCCTGCGGCACCTCATCAATAAAAGAGTAAGTCGCGTCTCTCCATAAAATAGCACACACAGGATTTCTTGACATACCCACATAATAAAACAGACAAGAAGTTTATACAACTTCTTGTCTGTATGATTTATTTTCCACTACCCCCACTTTCTTCTTTGTCATCAGCAGAAGATTCTGACTTAGAATCTGAATCTGATTCATGGTGACGATCTTCTGGAACTCCCCAGCCTTTTTCTTCGGCTGCATCATCACGAGCTTGATGCCACGCTTCACTAACTTCTTTAATAGAAGCGTTAGTGTCTTTTGCTGCGTCTTCTTTGTTATATCTAGACATAACAATATCCTTTCTAAAATAAATTGTTAATAAATATAAATTAAATACTTAAATGTACCTGTATTCAGAATGCCTAATAGTGTCCAATCTGTCAACTTTACCCGAAATACAAACTCGTTGACGCATCCAATTTCAGTATGGTATAATAAGGTTAGTTTTAATCAATAATATCTATTCACAATTAAATAACGAAAGGCAAAATTATGAAGCACATCTTCTTAATTCTCACAACGTTCTTCTTGTTTTTCGAACGAGGAGAAGCGCAATTTGACACATCGAAAGGACCCTACGGAAGTACGATCTATTCGATGGCATTCCCCACTACAAACAGTATTCTTGCGGGAACGCAGGAACGGCTTTATAGATGGGATGGAACAAAATGGACACAAGCGAGCTTACTCTCTTGTTGTTACAGCCTACCATTTCAAGGTGGTTTTAAACCGATCGCCTCAAATGGTTCAGTGGTATTATATATGGACGGTAATTCTTTTACTGGTACCTACTGGCTCTCAACAAATGGTGGGGTTAGTTTTTCTAATCCAGCAATGTCTGGTATCCCCTATAGTCAAAGTACTTCAATAAGTACGATCGTCACAGATACAAACGGGAATTTTCTCGCAGGATCTGTTCGACTTACCGGAAGCACCACTGGCGGTGGCGTATGGAAATCTACGAATAACGGCAGCTCATGGTCTCTTTTGGGAAATCAGAGCAGTATCGGGTTGGATACAACCCTAGTAAGTTCTATTGTTTTAAAAGGTAACACAATTTTCGTGGGAACTTTTTTAACAGGAAAATTGTTTCGTTCTTTAAATAATGGGAACTCATGGGAAAGATTAACTAATGGAATTGAAACTTATAATATCATTTCGCTTGCGACTAACGAAAGTGGTACGCTTTTTGCTGGCACAGGAACTGGAAACGGAACTCCATCTGGAGGTAAAGGTGTCCTTCGATCTACGGATAACGGTGATACATGGACACAAACCTCATTGAGTACGCACTATATTTTTAATATAGTGTACAAAAACAATGTATTACTCGCAGGTTCGCGTTCTGACAACGGCGGACTATTTCGTAGTACCAATAACGGTTCTACGTGGAGTGCTGCAAATACAGGACTTAGTGATGCACCTAATGGACTAGATATCTATTCCTTAGGCGTAGATCCAAATGGGAATTTTTTTGCAGGAACACTTGTGGATGGCATCTTCAAATCTACGGATCAGGGACTTACTTGGAATCAGGTGGGAACCCCGACACGGATAAGAGATGTCACTACAAAAGTAAATGGGAGTATTTTCGTAACAGAATACAATGGTCCCATGTACCGAACCACCAACAATGGCAACTCATGGAAACGAGCAAATGTTTCTGGAAGAACAACTGGGGTAGGAATTGCTCCAAATGGCACTGTATTTCTTGGATCTGAAAGTGGCTATGGCCTATTTCAATCCACAGATGAAATTATATGGAATCAGGTATCCTCATACACAGGACCTGACGTCTATGCAATTACAGTGACATCTACAGGAACAATTCTTTTAGGAACAGGGTATGGTCCAGATGGAGTTCTTTATCGTTCAACCGATAACGGACAAACATGGAATGGCGTATATAATGCAGTAACTACAATTACGACTATTACACTCTCCACATCGAATAAAAACCTTGGATATATCTTTGCCGCAAATGCAACCACAAACGGCGGTATTTTACGAAGTACAGACAACGGCGTGAGTTGGGTCCCCAAAGGACTCTCTAATGTAGGAATTCGTACGATTACCATAAACAGCAAAGGTGATATTTTTGTCGGATCCGATGCAGGGATCTATAAATCAAAAAACAACGGGGATACATGGACAGGTCCAAGTACAGCAAAATCGCTTTCAACAGGACCAATCTATGTACTCACCCTCGCAGTTAATGAAGCAGATGAATTGTTTGCAGGAACGGGCGGTAATGGTATATATCGTTCTACGGACGATGGAGATACGTGGGAATCTTTCGACGGAACATTCCAAAAGAATACTGCTGTAGATTTAAGTGTAGTAAGCTCCCTCTCTATTGATACTGCGGGCTATATGTTTGCAGGAACAAATGAAGGAGTGGCCAAAACACTTCAAACTACTCTTCCCTCTCCTCACCCTGAATTCTCGAATGAAACAACCGCATTAGATTTCGGTTCATTACACACAGGAACCCCAAAAACCGATACCGTCACAATCACTAACACGGGATTCCGTGCAACACTCCATATTTCGAATATCCATTCGGATAATGGGATGTTCACGGTAACTCCAAGTAGCGCCACGATATTGGTAAATGAGAATAAACAATTTCTTGTGACATTCACTCCAAATGTAATGGGAAACGTTATAGGAAATATCGTGTTCACGCACGATGCGCCGAACTCTCCTGATACAGTAGCGGTAAGCGGTATTGGTCTCGCTTCTCTTTTTACTTCCTCTGTGCCATCTCTCAATTTTGGGAATGTGCGAACAGGAACAATAAAAAAAGACAGTGTGACGATAACCAATACGGGAACTGCTAATCTTGTAATTTCGTCTGTCGCTACTTTAGATGGAAAGGTAAGCATAGATCCTGCAGGAGACACGCTCGTCCCTTCTGAAGCTGGCAAATTCTATATCACATTCTCCCCCGTCGTCTCAGGAGTAATTTCGGACCATGTGGTTTTCACCCATGATGCGATGACTTCTCCAGATACGGTGGATATAAGTGGCACAGGAACGGCACCGATCTTTTCGGTTTCTTCTTCTTTGGTTGCTTTCGGAAATGTAGTTGTAGGATCCTCAAAGATGGATAGTGCAATCATCACCAATACAGGAAGCGCATCAATGGAAATTACACTCGTATCAAGTAATAATGCGCGATATAGTGTGAATCCTAGTAATGCAACCCTTGCACCACAAGAAAGTAAGGCATTTCATATAACATTCTCACCTCTCACGACGGGAATGATAAATGGGATAATTACTTTTACCCATGACGCATCAGGATCACCCGACTCTGTCATGGTAAGTGGCATGGGTATCGCTCCTAGTATTACGCTTTCACAATCAACTATCGGGTTTGGGACTATACACAAAAATACCACTAAAACCGATAGTGTGATAATCGAAAATACAGGAACGGCACCATTACACATTGTTCTTGCGTTGAATCAATTCGGCAATCTGCCGAACGAGACAACATCCGCGGAATATAAAACAAATTGGTTTCAAATTTCTCCTTCTAGTGCGACCATCGCACCGGGAGAAATAAAAACTATATTTGTGACATTCGTTCCGCAAAGTGTTGGCGAGAAAAATGCGCTCGTAATTATAAGCCACGACGCAACAGGATCCCCAGACACGATATCGGTTTCTGGAATCGGCGGAGAACCTTTATTTGATATTCAATCAATAGGTGAAACGCTCGATTTCGGAAATGTCGCACTCGGAAGCACAAAACATGACACGCTTATTCTCGTGAATAATGGGAATATGGCGCTTGTAATAAATAGTGTGATTGCAACCTCGGAGGCAATTACTATCACACGAGGATCGGACACGATTCCTGCAGAAACGCAGGGAACGGTGATTCTTATTTTCAGCGCACATTCGCTTGAACCATTAAACGCATTACTCATATTCACCCACAACGCAAGTGGATCTCCAGATACACTTGCACTACAAGGAATGGTATATGACACAATGATGTTTAGAACGATCAAGGCAGATGGCTCGCTTTCACAAAAAGCGATAAAATTGAAAGTAAAAAAAGGAGTGCTTATAAACACTCCGAATATAGGGACAGTGGTTGAAGCAGAGTTTAAAAAACTTGGCAAAAAATCACTGATAACGCTCGGCATTCCTCAAACAGACAAAAACCGTGCAAAACAATTTGCATGGCTCGCCTACGGAAGCTCGTCTGATTTAGGAAAACTCTATACCGCACCACACGATTCCCCTGCCTATCCGCTGGACTCAAATCGCACAAAAACAAAGCATAAAAAACTTTTTAAGGCGATTAAAGCGGACAGAAAAGGATATAACAATCCTGCATGGGAACAAGGAATGGTATTCAGGTTAAATTTGCTCGCAAGCAGGGACTCTGTCACTCCGTATGGATTACAGAATCTTCTCCTTGATACCGACTATGTCTTCCTCGGGAGAAATCTTAAAGGAATGACGCTTTGGAATATCTCGGGATATCTTGACACGACAATGACCTATTGGGATTCTTTGGGACTTAACACCCAAAGCACCTACAATGAATTGAGAGGATTGATAGGAATACTGAAAAGAATCAACGATGGATTTTCGGCACACCTCGATACACTTAATTACAAAGTAGACAACAATAGCATTGTACAAGGAAAGAATCCGTACGCGGTTACATTATCGGGAGTCAAAACTCCCACAGACGCGCGAATAGTAAAAAGAAATCTTATCGGGAAAAACGAAGAGAATTTGTACACTATTCACGAAGACGAACCGGAGAAGATAGCACTCTTTCAGAACTATCCGAACCCGTTTAATCCCACGACAACAATCTCATTTGAACTTCCAAATGAGATGACGATCACACTTGCCGTGTACAACATACTCGGACAAAAGGTGAACACGCTCATTCATGCTCAATCCTACGAAGCGGGATTGCAGACCATTACGTTTGACGCTTCAGGACTCTCAAGCGGGGTATATTTCTACCGCCTGAGCAGCGATGCAATATCATTTTTCTCACAAAGAAAAATGATATTGATGAAATAAGCACCTTTCGATAATCCCTTCTCACTCACGTGGGAAGGGATTTTTTGTTTATTGTGTCTGAAGCATAAATTGTCCCGCAGCACCTGTGGTATCAATATTTGAAGAAGTGCCATAGCCACTAAGGCCTGTACTCGTACTTATCACCGCATTAATATCCGAAGCGCCGGACCAATCGGTTTGAGGAAATAATTCATTCCCATAACGAGAAAAATAAATTGCTTGAGAAAATTCAATAGGACGCCCCGCAAGATCAGTGCCACTTACCGTCGTCGTCGCTTTAATACTTGAAGAATCAAGAGAGGCAGTGGCACTACACGTCTCAATTGCCTTCGTGCCTTCGTTGCGACAGATATCACTCAATGAAAAAGAACGGGTATAGGTCACATTATTCACAACTACCTGTTCCGACCCCGCCGCAGTCACCCACTTCCCCGCACTCGTCGTCGCATAATACGCGGTACTTGTTGCAAGATCACTCACATTATGCCAATTTTCAATAACAATCGCGCGCAACGCCTCCACCACCTCACGAGACAAATAGACCGCAGTTGTTTTTGCTGCAGTTTGAGAAATCCCTCGCACTGAACTCGCCACTCCCTGCGCAATCGCCAAACTCACAAAAATAATAATCATCCCCGCAATGATGACCTCAATCAACATTTGTCCTTCCTTTCGATTATGAGTGTGCACGTTTAATAACTGCATAAAGAGCGTCCTGAATTGTATCGGCATTCATATGGTATGCGTCAAGTAATTCGTGAGGCGCACCCGATTCGCCAAAAATATCGCGCAATCCCACATATTCCATAGGCATTGGACAATGCCTTGAAAGCGTTTCCGCAATCGCACTCCCCAACCCTCCATAAATTTGATGTTCTTCCACACTCACCACTGCCCCACATTTTTTCGCATACATAATAATAGATTGCTCATCAAGAGGTTTTATCGTGTGTGCATTAAGCACAACCGTGGCAATACCTTTTTCTTCAAAAACAGCGCGTGCGGCACAAAGTGCTTGGTACACGAGGATACCAGTCGCAATAATCACGCATTGTGGCTTCTTTCTTGGCGCCGAAGAATCCCAAAATACTTCCATTTTTCCTGGTATACATGGCGTACCTGAAGTGGTAATCACTGGACTTTTTTCTCTTCCAAAACGGAGATATACAGGACCCCATATGTGCGCTGCCGCAAGAGTCATTTTCTTTGCCTCAAGCGCATCACACGGACAAAATACTTTCATATTCGGCATCACACGCATCGTCGCAATATCTTCGGTCGCTTGATGGGTCGCTCCATCAGGCCCCACAGAAATGCCTGCATGATGCCCTGCAATTTTTACATTCGCATCATTGTACGCAATCGTTGTTCTAATTTGCTCATAATTCCTTCCAGGAGAAAATGTGGCATATGATGCAATAAAAGGAATCTTCCCGGAAATTCCTAATCCCGCAGCAACAGTCGCCATATTTTGTTCCGCAACTCCCATTTCAAAAAACCGATTAGGAAACGTTTTTGCAAATACTTCCGAACGAGTAGATTCAGTAAGATCTGCACACAACGCGACCACATTCTTATCTCGTTCACCAGCAAGAAGAAGTCCCTCACCATATCCATCACGGGTAGGTTTTTGTTCTACATGAGCGTCAAATAATTTTGGATTTAATTTTGCACGTGGGTTTAACATAATGATTATTCGTGTTCTGATTTAATTCTCCCCCCTAATGTGCGTAACTCGTTGAGTGCACGACGCGCCTCTTCTTTATTCGGCGGTTTGCCGTGCCAATGATAATCCCCTTCCATAAAACTCACTCCTTTTCCAGGAATCGTGTGAGCAATAATCACCGTGGGTTTTTCATAAATCGCCTTCGCCTCATTTACTGCATCCACACACTGCGCAATATTATGTCCATCAATCTCAATCACGTGCCACCCAAAACTCTCATATTTATCCCGCAGGTTTTCAAGAGGCATCACGTTCTCTGTAAAACCATCGATTTGAATATTATTACGATACACAATCGCGGTAAGCGATGAAAGACGTTTTGCGCCCGCATACATAATTGCCTCCCATGTATTTCCTTCATCATGCTCACCATCAGACATCACACAATACGTTCTATGCTTTTTCTGATCAAGACGTCCTGCAAGTGCAACACCAATTGCTTGTGAAAGACCCGAACCCAACGGACCAGAGGTAGTTTCAATACCCGGCAATGCGCCACGATGAGGATGTCCTTGAAGACGAGAATGAAGTTTCCGTAAAGTCATCAATTCCTCCATAGGAAAATAACCCGCATACGCAAGCGCCACATATTGCACAGGACAAATATGACCATTAGAAAGAATGAGGCGATCACGTTCTAACCATAATGGTTTTTGAGGATTGTGATTTAAAATATGAAAATAGAGCGCGGTAAACACATCTACCATTCCAAGTGGTCCCGCAGAATGTCCTGATCCCGCCGCACACAACACTTCAATCAAAGACTCGCGAATCATGTGCGCGCGTTCTTCAAGTTGTTTTAATTTTTTTTCGTGAAGCACATCCATTACTCTTTTAGTATACCAAAGAATAAAGGATTAAAGGAGGGGAAAGAATTAATGAGGGGAAGACGATTGAAGCAGTAATTCAAGTTTTGTGAGAAGAGATTGTACGCTTTCTAAAAGCACAGAAGAAACAGTGAGTGGGTCGATGGGTTGGTCTGGAGTGCTCTGAATACCATCTCCTGTAGGAACACCTTTCCCTCCAGAAGACCCCTGACTAACCACAGTAATAGTATTAAGTACAGAAGAAGCAAATCCTTGACTGTCAGTCACAGTAAATTTAACTTGATATGTTCCCACGACAGGCGATGTCCACGAAAAATGTCCTGCAGAAGAAAATTGCGCACCATATGTAAACGGCCCACCCGAAGAAGCACTATAAGTAAGAGCATCTCCTTGATCAGGATCTGTCCCCACCACATCAAAAGAAAGAGGCGTGCCTGCAGTAATAGTAGGAGAAGGAACAGTAATTAATTGAGGCGCGCAATTTCGGTCAGCAATTTGAATGACTACCCTCTTTGAAACAGTGAGAGGTTGAGGCGTACCATTATCACTTACTGTAAAAGTTACTTCATAATTACCATGATCATTACATTGAGGAATCCAAGAAAAATTAGCTTGATTAGTATTTGCACTCAATGGACCTACTGCTCCAAACGCAGTGGTAGGACGAGAAGGACTCCAACTCGCTGAAAATTGTAATGCATCATTATTAGGATCAGATGCAGAAACAGCAAATGAAAGTGAACTACGCTCTGTCCCATATTGTACTGTAGAGGGCACGGTTAATAGAGGAGGACGATTTACATTACTCACCTTAATTTGTGTCGTCGTACTCACCCTATTCGTTCCGTCACTCACTTGAAAAGTAACGGGATAAATACCACTTTGATCATACGAAGGTGTCCACGAAAACGCTCCTTTTGCTTTTCCACGAGAAACAGTACTAGTAGTAAAAGAGGCGCCAAGAGGAATACCAGACGCATTAAGGTTCAGAGCATCACCATCACTATCAATTGCAGAAACAAGAAAAGAAAGAGGAGTATTTTGACTTATTTCTGTAGGATGCGCGCCCAACGAAAGATGAGGAATGTTATTTTGTGAATCGTCTGTAGGTGTATATACAGTAATATAAACATCTTCACTTGCAGAAAGAGCGCCATCACTTGCTTCAAATGTAATTTTGTACTCTTTCCCATCAATAGATCCTTGTGTAAGAATAGGTTTCCATAAGAAGGTAAGGGGGCCAGTGGTAGTACTATTAAATTGTGCACCAGCAGGAAGCGGCTTCGCGACCACAAACACATAAGGACCATCAGGATCATGAACGTCTACCTTAAAATTCACATTTTGACCTACTTCCACATCAAGCGGATCAAGCGAAGCAATTTCTGGTGGTTCGTTTGTATTCGAATCATCTAAAGAATCAACCACTGTAAATTTTATAGTACGCGAAGCACGTAAATGCTCTGATCCTTCCTCTTCTGTGTAAAAAGTGATAGTACGAGCACCAATTTGACTTCTTGTAGGCGTCCAAGAAAAAATACCCTCAATTTTATTAAAATCAATACAATTCGTACATAATCGCTTCAATGTAGTAAACGCATCAGAAATACCATACACTAATTCATCTCCATCTTGATCGTCTCCTGCAAGATAAAGAGTGAGATCTTGCCCCACTTCAATTGTCTGGTCTCCATCTGGATCAAGAGTAAGAGTCGGAGCATGATTTTGATTTAAAGAATCAGCAATAGTATCATCTTCATCAGACACTTCGTCGGCAACTGATTTTACTATAATTGTGATAGTTTTAGAAACAGCACTTCCATCTTTATCTTGTGCAGAAAAAACTATCTTATGCTTCCCTACATCATCGTTGGTAGGAGTCCATTCAAACGTATGACTTGCTTCATCAAAAGCGTCATCGGGAATATCGTGAGAAGTCATACGCGCAGTGTATGTCACTTTTGTACCTTCAGGATCTGAAGCTACCACACGAAAACGTAATAAAAAACCGACATAAGCAGTTTTATCTCCTAAAGCAATAAATTTCGGAGGAAAATTAGCATCTCCTCCATTCATTTCCTCATCATCCTTTATAACATCATTAGAAAAAGATTGTCTGTTTTGACGAGTCACACGAGAAGAAGCCGACGAAGGATTATTAAGAGAATTATCTTTTACCGCATAACTTTCAGGAGGTGCCTCCGTCCCCACAGGAGGGATAGCAAGATCAGGAACTGCCAAAATCTTATCCGACTTTCCAGACACTAACACCACAATAATCTCACGCATTGCCTGAATTTGCTCTTGCACATTTGTTAAAAAATGTTGAATTTTTTCAAGAAATGTAGGTGGTGGAGGCGCATCAAATTGTGCATGAACAATGATAAGAGGCGCACCAAAACCAACAAGTATAAAAATAATAAAAATAATAAAGGTGCTTTTTTGAAAAGGAGATACCATATTCTTATTATTATACACTTTTATATTAAAGAGATTCAAGAAATGTAAAGCGTGTTTTTACAACTTCAGGAAGTCCAGAAAGATAAGACGTGCTTACCACACTATGCGCTCCCACACGTTTTAATTGTTGAGCAACCATTTCGTTTACCCCTCCATCAACCTCAATAAAAAGCGAAGAAAACTGCGTGTGTAACACCTTCACTGAATCAAGAACACTCTCTTGAAAAAGCCCGCCAGAAAATCCAGGCGTCACCGCAAGAAGCATTACAAAGCGAATACGTTCATCTATAAAAGGAAATAAATCCTCAAAAGGTGTCTTGGGACAAATCGTGAGTCCAATCTCTTTCCCTTCGCTTACCCGATAAAGATCATCGAGAGAAATATGGTGCTTTTGCATTGCTTCTATATGAACAATAAATCTCTTAATTGAAGGTATAACTTTCCATCGATCAATCTCCACACAAGGATCATCTACCATACAATGCAATTCAACATTCGCGCCGTGAATATCGTAATGTTCAAATGCATGTGGATTATTAAACGTCACGACAGGAGTAAATTTTCCGTCAGAGACATCGAGATGGATCCAGCGCGGCATAATTAATGAGAGTTCACAAAGACGCTTTTCAAAAGATACTTCATTAAAACAATTAAATCCGGGAACAATGTTCATAATTAACTCTTATCATCTTCTCTTAACGTAAGGGGCTTAAGAAGCTTAATTTCAAGCGCTTCAATTTTTTTCAAACGACGGCGATCACGCTCTTCTTCCCGAAAAGGGGTCTCAAGCCATGTCAAAAGAATTTTCTGTGCCTCTTCGGGTTTTAAATAATTTGCGCCAAGCGAAAGCACGTTGACATCATCATCGTGACGCGCATCAAACGCCTGATTAGAAGTAAGGGCGCACGCCGAACGCACACGAGGAAATTTATTTGCCACCACATCCACCCCCACTCCCGACCCACAAATCAAAACCCCGCGCGCACTATCAAACGCTACACTCACCTTCTCCGCAACCGCAGTCGCATAATCCACATAATCATCCTCCTCATTATAATGATCGTCCCCCACATCAATCACCGAATACCCCATCCCCTGCAATACCCCTTTCAGATATTCTTTGAGGTTATACCCCCTATGATCCGCGCCAATATAAATCAACATATTATTCTTTCAGTATACCAGCATTCACTTCTGGCTGAAAATCACTATTTAATTGAATCGCAATCGGATTCACTTCACGAATATGGTTATTTTCAGCAATCACTTCAAGCATCATTCCCCGCATCGTTTCGTCTGAAAAATCTTGATCAAACACAAAATTCCCCAAACTATACGCAATCCATCCATTTTGATATCGTTCAACTTCTTGAGTCACATGGGGATGGTGTCCTACAATCAAATCTGCTCCCGCATCAATCAATCGACGCGCCATCATTTGTTGATTTTTATTGGATCGCGTCTGATACTCCTCACCCCAATGAAGCGAAACAATGACAACGTCCACCTGTGGCCTCAACGCACGAATTTCACTTTCCAACGTTTCTTGCGCACAATGACTCACACCGGGATGTTCGCCAAATGCTTCCAAGTTTTTTGGATAAAGCGTCGTACATCCCAAAAATCCTACACGCAGAGCTCCCACATTCACCATCTTCGCCTCATTCGCTTCTTGCTCATTCATTCCCGCACCTAATGAAATAATGTTGTTTTGTTTTAATAAGGTAAGCGTATCTGAAAGCGCGTCCACCCCCCAATCCCATATGTGATTGTTCGCAACCGAGAGCATATCAAACCCTGCAAACTTTAATCCTTCTAAAACCTCCGGTTTCATCCGAAAAGAATAGATGCTCCCCTGATTCATTCCTCTCTCTGAAATCGGCCCCTCTAAATTAGCAAACGTAAAATCCGCTTTTTGTAAACGATCTTGAATATGAAGAAAAGGAAAGAGCGGGTTGTGTGCTCCTTTTATTTTCATGCCCACACCACGCGTCATCATCACATCTCCCACAAAAAGCATGGTAATAGGATGACGCTCTTGTGTTTTTAAAAAAGTGCGTAGCGCATTCAACACAAAAGTTGATTGGGTTTGTGCAGAAAATATCTGATCAAATACGTTTGTTATTTGAGGTGTAAATACATAAACAGATACGATTATCACAAACACCACAAACACAAGAATACTAAAATATAAAAATGTATATTTTTTCATAAAAAGAGCATATCTATTTTAATTTTACAAGACATCCAAAAATTATTTCTTTTTTAGATAATCTTAGTTGTTATCGTTGAATTGCGGGGCTATTTCCCGGTTGCTTCGGCGGAGTTGATTTTGGCATCGTCTTCCCCGCATTCCCTAAATTCACCATAGTGCCACTAGGAGTACCATTAAGAAATAGGTCAGTGATAGTATCTAACATATCATTATCTCCATTTCCGTCATACCCTAATTCAGATTCTTTCACAACATAATTAATATCACCTAATTTATCCACACTCAATTGCACTGTATTATTGTTCTGTGCTACACCGTTTGTTTTAATAGTCAAATAACGCCAACTTCCTGGATTAATCCTCCTATCATTTTCAGGAATAACTCCTAAAGAGAATGCAAGAGAGTTGTTAAATGCGGAAACTAAAGAACTATAAAGAATGCTGGTATCATTGGAATTACTACCTTGACCAGACGCATAAAGATCAAATTTAAGAGAAGAAACAGCGTATCCTCCTTGTTTGAATTTAAAAGGGACAGGTCCTGGTATTGATGAGAAATAAATAGGTTTCGTGCCATGATTTATAATTTTAAATTTCCCTACCACTTGACCACTGGTGGTACCTGCAGTAGGAGAAATAGGCACTGCTTCAATGATTACATTCTGTGGCACTATATATGTTTTTCCAAACGATATAGCACTTCCTGTAACCTGTGCCGCTCCGGCATGAGAAGCACCTTTCCCCGCCACACCTGTATTTGAAATCTCAAATTTAAAATTATCCCCCAAAATCCCACCACTTCCTCCTGGTTGCACATTTGCTTTCACAAAAATAGTGCGGGTTCCTCCTGCAGGTAGAGGCGCTGAAAGTAAGTTGTCTCCTGCAAAGCCAACCAAACATTGATTTGTAGTACAAGTATCAAATTGCGCTGCGGATGCAAACGGGGTAGGCGACAAACCTTCATATAAACTAATGTGAGAAAGTGTTGTTGGTGAAATAATTCCTTTTGCAGTAAAATCTAAACGCGTAATCTTAATTGGCTCTGAATTATCTGCGGTAAGATTGAAGGCAAAGAATTTTTGTTCAAGAGAACCCACAGGTACCACTTGATCTCGTATATCGTTTGCCGGACTGCCAGAAATCATAAGTTTCGGAGGGGGAAGTATAGCAACACTTTGTCCTGTAACTCCTGCAGGATTACACGTAAAAGATTGAATATTAATTTGAATCAGACCATCACATCCCGTCACACTCGTAAGTGCATCAATAGTTTGAGGAGGAGCAGTCGCGCCCACATCTGCATAGAGTTCAGCAAAAATACTAGATCCGGCAAGGATGGATGCTGTTGTATCAGTAAAAGCATATGTAGCTCCATTTTGAACTGACTGCACGCTTGAACCAAATTGCGCACCATTAATCATGAGATATAAGTTTGATAACAAAGCAGCTGATACATTTCCCGCCATTTGCACTTTAAAAGTATTGAGAATGATACCTGTTCCCACGGCATTGATTATATACGATCCAATCTTTTGGGAACTACCGCCTGGTGCAATGTTTAAGGATCCTGTGTTGTTTTTCACAATATTCGCCGGACTCGGCGCAATAGTAAATGATACATCACTATTATCAGAAGAGCTTAACGAAGGCGTGGTTACCAAACCATGAATCTTAAAATCACTTCCTAAACTCCAATTCGGAAATTGGGGCTGAAATTGAAACGGAACAAACCACTGCGTGGATGAAGGAGGATTAATATCAAAATCTTGAATATCATAATATCCATCAGCTCCCTTTCCTATACCAATTTTTGTATGACTCCCCGAAGGATAATACCCTGATTGTTCCCACATAATCGTAGATGTTGTCCCTTGATACCACACTTCGCCTCCATTCGGAGAAACCACGTGCACACTCGGCGGATCAACCACTGTCACAATAAGCCCCGTCCTTGAAGACGCAAGTAGATTTCCACTATTATCTCTGGTTTGCACTTCAAAATGATACAAACCAGCCAAAACACTAATGTTTTGAATGGTGGTATTCGTGCTAGTAACAGGATCGGTAAGTTGATATCCATTTCCAAATTGATCAACAAGAATAACTTCATGATACGCTCCAGCAGGAAAATACCCACCTCTGTTCCAACTGACTGTCACAGATTGCCCACGCACCCACGTCACACTTGAAATAGGGTTGGTAATCGTAAGAGTCGGCTTTTCACGCACTTCAAGTTGAAAGGTAGTAGTTGCACTATCTATCTGATCGGTAATCTCGTATCTCACAGTGTAAATTCCCGGTTGAGTATAGGTATGTTCATGTGCATTAGAAATCGCGTTTGCGCCCACGTTTTGATTATCAATTCTACTTATTGGAGAACCCACATCACCCCACCTTATTCTCGTGCTCACATTATTTGGAACAGCCCCATCAGGATCATTTCCTGCAACAATAAGCGTGGTAGTTACGCCGGTATAGACCCACACAGGAGATTCCATACCAGAAAACACTGGTGGAGTATTGATATAAATACTCGTCGTTGCAATATTGTTTTGTTCATTTAATTCGTGCACGGTATTAAGCACGTCTGCCTTGATTTGTAATTCATTGTTCCCGTACGGAAACACATTCAAAGGCACTGTTCCTTCTCTTACAAATTCGTTATTTGGCCCAATACCCGACACGCTCCCACCACCAATCACCGTATTCGTTGTCGTATTCTTTAACTCTATATCAAACGGTCCGGAATCGCTTCCCCCGATATTTTTTATTTTAAAAGTAGAGCTCGCGATATCATATTTTGAATATCTTGGTTTTACAGGAGTGAGAGAAAATTGAGTTACTGCAAGATCCGGAAGAGAATAAAACACAGGATCAATATAATAATTTAAATAATTATTTGTGTCCTTTACAACAAATTCACAATAGGGATTAGTATTACTTGTTATAGTAGGACATCCATATCCCGCTTTCCCATATCCTCCTCCCCAGCTTACAAACGTAGAACTTGCGTCCGGCGTCGCAGTCAAATGAACTGTGGCGCCCACAGGAAACGATGAGCTCGCACTCGTACATTGCAATCCACAAATAATATCTCCGAGAATTGTTCCATTACCACTATTATTTATATTTTTTTGAATCGTCACTGTCCGCATTTGAGGCAACACTTCAATAGTTGAAGACACTTTAATATCATCAGTGCCATCAAACACTTTGAAACCGGTTTTATATATCCCCGGAATATTATATTGATGAGAAACATCAACAACATGATTCCCGGTTCCCACATTTGTTATTGTTTGAGTAGAAATGTTTCCATTAGTTTCCCAAAAATTACTTAAGATAAGGTCGGTATGAGCGAGTCCATCAGGATCACGCATCACAATAGTCGCCGTTGCTGTCTCCCCTACACGCACACTCGTCGGCACAGTGAGTGAAACAATCTCAGGCGGATGATTGATATTTATAAAGAGAGATTTTGTATTATTTTGTTCGTTGCTCTCAGAAACAATATTATCCTCATCTATAACCGCTCTCAGTTCGGTTGGCCCATAAGGTGTATAATCATCATTAAAACTCCAATCTCCTGTTGTCACATAAAGCTCTTCTCCATTCTGCAAAGATGGATAAGTAGTGCTCCACACATCGTTACCTGCAGTAATATTTTTTATTCTCACGCTCGTACTCGCTATTGAATATCCGCCAATATTCTTCACAGTAATAAAATATGAAGGCGTATCGTTTTGTCTTGAATATCTTTCTTTGATTGGTGAAATTGAAAACGATTGCACTATCAAATCCGGTAATGCCTGAAATCGCACTCCTATATTTTTATTGCCATCCATCGTAACAGTACATACAGGAGAACTTCCTGCCGAAGCGCACGGTCCTCCACTATTCCATCCTACAAATGTAGAACTTGCATCTGGCGTTGCAGTAAGTGTCACCACAGTATTTACTCCAAAACTCTTTTCGCACACTCCCGTAGTATCACTATTCGTATCGCACTGTATTCCAGTCGGCACGCTGGTAATCACTCCATACCCACAAGGTTCACCTGCATTACACGCAGGAGAAATAATAGTTAATGTATAAGTATTTTGAATCACTTCAATCTGACGTGTTTCCGAAACCGAAAGTCCGCGTGTATCATACAAGGTCACAGTGACTGTTTTCACTCCAAGCGAAGTAAAAATATGATCAAGATCATAGGTAGCATTATTAGAAAGAGGACTATGGGTAAATAATGCCGATCCGTCTCCCCAATCCACAGTAAAACGATCAAGATTACCATCAGGATCAAACACATTAAAATGAAATTCAGGACTTAACTGCGAAAGAGTGGTCGTCGCAGGGCCAATTATACTCGAAAGTTGAGGAGGATTATTCTTGACAAATTTTGCACCCACAAACGTAGGGGTAGTAATAGTAAATGAACACGAAGGCGACGATTCAGTGGCACACGCATCAGTCCATCCACCAAAAGAAGAGTGAGAATCAAGCGGAGTAGCAGTAAGTGTCACTTGCGTACCGATAGAAAATTGCTCTGAACAATCAGTGCCACATAAAATACCTGAAGGGACAGAACTCACCGAACCACCTCCATTACCACTCTTTGCAACATCAAGAGGAGCGTTTGTGAGTGCGAAAAATGCCTCTACACTTTTATTTTGATCCACAAAAATAGTACATGTAGGAGAAGTACTATTTAAACACTCACTCGTAGGAACACCCGCCCCCGTACGCACCATCCAATTTTGAAAAACAGAATGTTGACTAGGAGTCGCAGTAAATGTCACTGACGTCCCACGCACATACATATCAGTACAATCAGTACCACAAAGAATACCGGAAGGTGCACTTTCCACAGAACCATTTCCTGTGCCACGTTTCACCACACGCACATTGTCAGAAGGAGTATTAAACCGCGCGGTCACATTACGCGCTTGCACCATAGAAACAGTACACGTAAGACCATTTCCCGCACAATCGCCAGTCCATCCATCAAACACAGAATAAGTACCTGTCGTTGTTGCGGTAAGTGTCACTGAAAGATTGTTATAAAAAGACGAAGAACAGGTAGTGGGACAATCAATACCAACAGGATTACTCGTCACTGTTCCCTGACCTCCATGTTCTGAAGCGAGAGTAACGATAAGCAGCGTGCTCGCGCGTTCTTCAAATAAGGCGCCCACTTCTGTAGAACCATTCACCGTCACACTACAATCCCCTGTGCCAGAACACGCACCTGTCCACCCCATAAAAGTAGAAACGGGACTAGGCAAAGCAGAAAGTTGCACTTTTGTTTTTCCCTTGGAAAACACTGCGCTGCATTTTGGTTCGCACGCAATAGTTGTACCACCATCTCCGCTTTTCACACTTCCATTCCCCACACCACTACGACGCACCAAAAGAGCATATTTTGCTTCAAAAACAACAGTTACTGTTTTGTTTTGATCTAATAATAATTTGCACGTTGATTTTGTATTACATTCTCCCGTATCTACTCCTTGCGCGTTTTTCACTATCCATTTTTTGAATGCCACTGCAGAATTACTGTTCTTTGCAGTCAAATCAACGCTACTCTGATGATTGTATTGTTGAGAAAAAGAGGGACAATCTTCAAAACACAATATCTTCTCTTTGTTACCATAACTATCCGTCACCGTTCCCTTTATAGTAATAGTGCTACTTCCCACACCATCTTTAAAAAGAGTGAGGGTGCGCGGAGAGTTTAAGAGAACAGGAAATGCTTTATCAATACCATCGTTTCCCGGTCCTGTGTGAAAAAGACAAGTAGTGTTGGTTAGTCCTTCACATATCCTTCCATTGTGTTCGGTATAACTCCATTTCAAAAACTGCCACCCTTCATTAGGAAATACCTCAAAAGTAGTAGTTGAGTTTTGTTGTGCACGCCATCGGCAACTTGATTTTCGACATTCATCTACTTTTTGTTCTCCAGTCAAATAGTCATATCTCGTCACTCGTATATAACCCGCTCCACTTGTCGGCAATCCTGTACACACATATGACCCTTCACCGCCAACTCCCGACATACAGCTTTTTATCCTTAAGTCCTGATCTAATCCATCTTTTGTTTTTTGTTCTACAGAAAGATCAGTCGTGCCACTTATTCCTCTATCATCACTTATAGGAGTATTACTTTTTATGGTTTCTTCTGAAAGAGATGAAGGTTCGTTTTGTTGAGTAGGACTTGTTGGAGGAAGAAGACGCGCTTGAAGCAAATCATGTAATCTCAATTCAAGTCCACGAAGTGATTCAGAAATTTGTGCTAAAAAAGACGCACTCAGTTCTTCTGTCTGCGCAAAAGCAGGAGCACTATAAAATCCGGTTGCCACAACCACTCCTACAGCAATTAAATTGATTCTTTTTAGCCACATACCCGTTCAATATGTTTCAATAACGTACTCACATACCCCCACTCATTATCATACCACGAAAGCACTTTTACAAGATTATCTCCCACCACTTTGGTAAATTGCGTATCCACAATCGCGCCGTAGGGTTCTCCTATAACATCCGAAGACACAAGCGCTTCGTCAGACACCTTCAAAATCCCCTGCCAGCGCGCGCTTTTCGCCGCCTCGCGTAAAATCGCATTCACTTCTTCCACACTCGTCGCACGCGACGCAAGAAACGTAATATCAGAAAGCGATCCGGCAGAAACCGGCACGCGAATCGCGATGCCATCAAATTTATTTTGAAGCGAGGGAATTGCACGGGTGACCGCAATCGCCGCCCCAGTTGTGGAAGGCACAATATTTTGCCCTGCCGCGCGCCCTCTCCGCATATCATTGCCCTTTACAGGAGAATCCACTAACGATTGCGTCGCCGTATATGCATGCACCGTACTCAACAACGCTTTCTGAACTCCCAGTTTTTCTGAAAGAATCTGCATTACCGGAGAAACAGAATTTGTTGTACACGATCCATTAGAACTAATAGAACAAAATGCACTTTCTGCTTCATTCACTCCTACAAGAATGGTTTTATACTGATCCGTATCCGCATCTTTTGCGGGCGCCGTAATCACCACATGCTTCGCTCCCACATCCAAATGCACTCGTGCTTTTTCATACGATTCAAAAACTCCGGTGGACTCCACCACCACATCAACCCCCAACTCTTTCCACGGTAATTTAAGTGGATCTTTTTCTTGTAAGAAGGCAATAAGTTTCCCGTTCACGATCAATTTCCCCGGCGCAGTATTCACCGTACCCTCAAATCGCTTATAGACCGTGTCATGTTGAAAAAGATAGGCAAGATTTTCTAAATCGCCGAGATCATTAATCGCCACAATTTCAATGTGTGGATTCTTAATTACTTGACGCAAAAACAATCTCCCAATTCTCCCAAATCCATTAATGGCAATTTTTTTCATAGAAATAAAATGGTGAGATGTGTGTAATTATTATAAAGATGTTTATAACAAAAAGACAATGATTAATAAACAAGAGGACGATTGGCGACAAAATCCCCAATATGGGCATTCAAAAGACGCGCTCTCCCCGCAGAAAGTTCTAACACCCGCTCTACAGGCTCTGGAGGAACATAACTTTTTAATTCACCTTCAGGTGCCCCAACCTGTGGATCCACATTTTCCTCAATCCCCACAATACGATGATTCGCAATCCAAAGAATATCAATCGGAAAGTGCATATCCTTCATCCAAAACGCAGGACGTTCTGGTTTAAAAAAATAAAAAAACATTCCTTCGTTCACATTAAGTTGTGCGCGCCCACTTAACCCTTTCGCACGTGCCAATTCAGACACTGCAGTATCAGCAATAATATATTGATTATTAATTTTGAGTTCCACTTTTGAAGGAAGTGAAAGGGTAAAATAATAAGCCCAGCCAACCATTACGCTTGCACACAGTCCCAAAAGGACAAGCGCTATTTTCATAGAAAAAGACATATAAAAAGTATACAACAAATCAACAATAAACGCCTATCAAAACTTTTTTCACTTTGGGTAACGCAAACGATACGCCACCACACCAAACGCAACCCCCACATTCAGAGATTCTTTAGTACCATGCATCGGGATTTCAAAAATGTAATCTGCACATTTCAAAAGAGACGGCGCAATCCCATTCACCTCATTCCCCACCATAAGTGCAACGCGTGTATCTTGTTTTTTTGGCTTATAAGAATAATAAGGGATAGAGTTGCTAGATTGCTCAATCGCACAAATAATAAAACCGCTCTTTTTGAGTGTATGCAAAACCGTACGTGTATTTTTTACATATTCCCACGCAACGCTTTTTTCTGCGCCGAGCGACACTTTGATAAAATCCTTCCGCGCTTTTCCTAAACGATCAAATGGCGTCGGCGTCGTGCCACAGAGATAGAGTTTTGAAACCCCTGCTCCATCAGCCGTGCGAAATAAAGATGCGGTGTTATACACGCTCCGCATATCATGGAGTATTGCCACGACTTCTTTTTTCATAAAATCATCTTACCTATCTCGCCACAAAAAAGCGAATAAAAAATCCCAAGAAATAATCCTGGGATTTGAGCTGAAAAAGAGATTCGAACTCCTGACCTTTCGCGTGTCAAGCGAACGCTCTTACCACCTGAGCTATTTCAGCGATAAATAAGTGGACGAGAGAGGACTCGAACCTCTGACCTCCAACCTGCAAAGCTGGTGCTCTCCACTAAGCTACTCGTCCGAATATTCGTTGTTAAAAAACGAGTTTTAATCGTAACCGATAATTATATTTCCTGTCAAATAAATTGTCTCGCTACAAAAATCCAAGTTTAAAATACCAATCAGTCGTTCCATCAGCAAAGAGAGTAAAACTACATCCCATTCTACAATCCCCATACAGTCCTGTGGTAAAACCAGTGCCCGCACTCCCCTCTATATAAGTATCCGTCCCACTCATGGTACGTTGATGCCATCCATTATATTGAAAACGTAAATTTTCTTCATTGTAGTTTGCCACGCTTAACACAAGCCAATACCGCGTCCCCTGTAAAATTGCAGGAGGATGTTCAAAAAGAAAGAGTGTGTCATCACTCGGCGCATTCCACGCATAAGGAAATCCAAAAAACGCCTCACTTATTTTATTCGTAAAATCGGGACTATTATTGTTATCACTGAACACCTCAAGACGCATCGTCCCTGCATCCAATCCTTGCGTCCGCTCCACCCGCACCCGTGCAGTGGCAAGCGATCCATTCGCTGAAGGTACAATACTCTGAAACGTCGCCGGATTTGGTTTGTCATACGGATTCCCCAACCCCGTACCTCCAAAACCCCCATTCCATTCATTTTCTTCAATCTGCATCAAACTCCACGCCACAGGTGAAAGCATAAATGAACTCGTTGAGACATTCGAAACATTTCCCGATTCATCTTTTGCACGCACACCGATAATAAAAGAATCATCCGCATGAAGTAAATATTCATAATAAGTGATATTCTGTCCCACACTCTGCCACGACGCATCATTAAATACTAACGACGAAGTAAAATTAATTTCATAGTGCAATGTGTTGTCATAACTATCCGGGTCATTTGCAGAATCCCAATCAATCACAAGATGTGAATTCGCATACGAAAGCGAAGTGGTAAGCGAACCCATCACTGGCGCCTGACGCACAGGCTCTACATCAAGTATATAATGGGTCTTATCAACTGCAAGAAAACGGAGAGAGTCGTCTGGATTCACACTCTCGCTTCGATAAAATCCAACCGTCACATAATGTGTCCCACTCGCCAAATCTTGTGCATTCAATCCCGTCGTTAAAAGAAATCGATTATCTTCCGAACTTAAATAGGTCGCCATAGGATATAATCCTCCACCAATACTAGAACATTGCGCACTCGTATCAGGCAAAAGGA
Organism: uncultured bacterium; assembly: GCA_903847915.1. Lineage (GTDB taxonomy): Bacteria > Patescibacteriota > Minisyncoccia > UBA6257 > GWB1-50-10 > CAINEW01. Next base: position 23,285 of record CAINEW010000003.1, read on the forward strand.
GATTGCGACGCACCACGTTTGCAAACCAACATTGTTTATAAGAAATCGGCACACTACTCGTAGACGAGACCTCCCAATTCTGTATTTCACGTAACGCACTTTCTTTCGACGCCTCACTATCAAGATAAAATACCATTCCTTTCCACGCATGTGCTCCCTGGTTCATTAAAGAGTAATGTGGTATAAACGCATAATTTGAAAAATGCGGTTCAAGCATCAATGTTGCGCCACCACTTTTTTGATAAAAATAAATAGTATTCAAAAAACTTGGTACACTATATTCTGTGCGGGAGAATGCAAGCGTACCCGTGTCATCATACGCACGCACCGAAAATCGATAGGTCTTTCCCACTTCATCAATCAACTCACTAAATGATTGTGCGGTCGTGGTCGCTCGCAGAATACCAGTCGCATCGTCCGCACTCGCATATTCTAAAATTTCATACACAACCGTTGACGAAGTACTTGATGCATTCACGCTATCCCACGTAAGCGCAACACTCATCGCGCTAGAACTATAAGTGATATAGATATTGGATATCGCAGGAAGTGACGAAGAAACATTCACGTCACTACTCGTGGCAGTGCTCGTTGCGGTACTGGTCGCCGTACTCGTTGCGACAATAATAGTGCTCGTGCTTGTACTGGTAGAATTTCCTGTCGTGGTACTCGTTGCAGTACTTGTCACACTCGATGAACTACTGACTGACTGGTTACTGAATACATTGTTGGTCTGCCCATTATCCGATCCGCCAACCAACAAACTACCTCCTCCACCTCCGCCCGAAATAACGAAAGTGTTTGAAAGAGGAGGAATAGAGTGTAACTGATCATTTTGAGTCATATGCACTTGATTTTCTAATGCATATAACTGATTAAGTCCATTCTGAAGTTGTTGTAAAAGCTGTTCTTGAGAAATTGACGATGTCTGTGGTTCTTCAAAAGAAGATATTTGGTTGATAAATGTGTCTTCTTGTTCGGTAAGGGAAGGTAACACATTTGAAGATGATGAAAAAAGAGAGGTAATAAAATCACCCACAGTAGAAAACGCATTCCCTATACCATTTATCATGTTTGCAAAAAAGGGAAGGGATGGTTTTTCAACAAGAAAGTTTGGATCATTTTTTACTTTCTCTGCTTCGCGGAAAAATAGTTCAACTACTGCTGCGCCTTCTTGTACTGCGCGAGGCGCAAGATGAGACCAATATCCGCGCAAGAGTGTTGCATCATCAAGTGTTGTGTTTTGTTTATTTTGAAAAATATAATTTCCTCCTTTTAAAATACGCACTAACGGATAGGATCCCTGATCGCCTCCCTCATGCATCATATATCTTCCATCATTTGAAAGCGCATCAAAATCCGGTTGAGGTAATTGAAAGCCGCTCTGTACACCAATCGTATCTTTGCTGTAAAAATTGTTATTAGAATAAGTTGCAAGTGCATCAAATGCGCTTTCCAACGCATCTTTATGAATTGGTGTACGAAGCGAAACAAGATTAGCAAGCGCAGGATCGGGATTATCTAATGTAAATTGGCGCGTCCAATTTTCATATAAACTATCCCCCGGGTGCGGATCGTTCCGCGTATGATCCGGCACACTCGCATCCTCAATTAAATGCAAAATGTGTCCGAGCGTAAAAAATGCTTTTTCTTTTTCATTATGAATGAAATAAGCGAGTGCTTGATGCCACGTAAAATTTGTCTCACTCATCAAATCAGAAGGAACTCCATCCGGCACGGTACTTACAAGAGAAGCTAATTTGTTTGCCGCGCGATAAATAAATCCTTCTTGCGCGTGCGCATCTTCCGCCCATTGTTTTGAGGCGTTCCATGTCCCCAAATTAAGTAATGGATCAATCGCCGGGTCATAATGTAATCCTGTGTGATGCACGGGATCATAAAAATGATTCATCCAACGGGGCACATCGTCTTCTGCGCGCGCCCCTTCAATCAACACATCGCGAAACGTATCGGGAATTTTTTGATCGGCACTATGCGCATTAAAAAATGAAAATACTTCACCGGTCAGATACGCGTGTGTTTCTATTCCATACGCCTGTGCAGGAAAGTGATGGACAAGAAAAAAAGTGAAGAAGAAAATAACTACAAAGAAAATCCGACGCATAAATAAAGTAAAAAATAAATCTATAAACTTTCTATTTTCCACACTCCACTCCAATCATTAAAATTTAAAAGAATCTCGTGTGTCGTCTCCCCATGATTATCTTTCACTGCAAACAACGCAGATTTTAATTCAGGTGAAACGCGCACAGGCATCGCACGCGGAATTTCTTCAATTATTTTTTCTGCACGATTTTCATCAAACATCTTTTGAATTCCCACACGCCATTCTCCTTGATTCATCGTTCCATTCACCATAAAATATTTACTCGCAAGATCTGCATCACGCGCCATAAGCGCCTTCACAAAAAGTGCAAGCGTCTCTTCTGGTTTCACTCCTCCATAAACATCTGCTTTCAAAAGCGACTCAAACGCGTTCAATGATGTCGCTGCCTGATTATAGTTTTTCAACAATGCACGTTTTTCACGCGCAGAAGGAGAAAAATAACTTATAAGAACTATTAACCCCACTAACAAAAAAGTCGCCGAAGTGGCGACGACAAAAGAAGGAATTTTCACTTTCTCTCTGCTCTCTATGGGGCTCTTGACCTCCATAATCTCATTTTATTTTCCAAAAATAATTTGTCAAGCCCGTTAGAAATCATGATAAAACTTATGTAATTTAATACTTTCTCTATACAAGTGAGGATGTTAAAAAAAATAGAATTTCTAACGGGCTCAAGCCTACTTACCATTAATTACTACCATATTGCCACCGAATTACTATTCATTACTACCAAATTTCTAGTGGAGATGTGCATAACATGTGTATAACTATGATTTTTGAATAACAGCAAGGAGTTTATCTAGGAGAGTAGGAAATTCAGTGATATGATCGTCCCCTCCTAAGTGTCCTTTCTCGTGCTCAACAAACACTTCTGCATTGAGATTTTGTTTAAATAGCTCTTGATTGTCTAAGGGAACAACCGGATCATCGTCTGAAAAGAATGTAATAAAAAATGATGAATGTGATTTCACTTTCTCAAGATCAATCGGTGTCTCAAGCCATGGTTTTGCAATACCAGATTCTTCTTTACTTGATAAATTCATAAGCGTAAACCACGGTGCCACAAAAATCACTCCTCCCACTTTTATGTCTTGAGGTAATGATGCTAAATAACGCATAATGGTCTGACATCCAATACTGTGTCCCACAAAATAGGTTTCTTCGTCCGGTACTCCTACCGCATCACGCAAACAAGAAACCCACGCGTCTATCGTTGGCACATCAGGATTCGGCATCGCAGGCACAAAAACTTCAAACCCTTTTTCTTCTAATTTATTCTTCAACCATGGAAACCATCCCTCTTCCGGGCTTCCACTCCATCCATGTACAATAAAAACTCGTTTCATAAATTATTTTTCCCATAACTGATTTAATTCCTCTGCAGCCACAAAATGATATCCATAATTGTCTAAAATCTTTTTTATCCTATTTATATCCGAAAAATCATTAGCAAACTCCATAATAAGCTTTGGAGCATTATGGCTCATAAATAATCTTGGACTGCCAACCAGGGTCGATTCTTCACCACCATCTATATCTATTTTTATAAGATCAGGCTTTTTCTCTGTTTTTTCCCACAATTCATCAAGTGACAAAGCTTTCATTTTACTTGTTCTTCCATAATTTTTAAAAATAACCACATTACCAGAAATTCCAATAGCAATATTCTGCACTGTGATATTTAAATTATTATATTTAGCATGCTCTTTAATAATTCTAGAATAATAAGGATCTATATCCACAGCAACCACATTAGGAACTCCATTTAATGCTGCCACGATAGAATAAAATCCTATCTGTGCACCAACATCCCAGAATGTTGAACATTGAGCAAATAATGGTTCAAGTAGTAAACGTTCCTTTGGTTCATAATCAATAATATCTTTTGTTTTTAACCAAAAAGCTACATTTGCAGTAGGAAAATTTCGTGTTGATAATTTAGCTTCTTTCCCATTCGCAACTATACGCACATATTCCGGAAGAAATAATATGCTTTTAATTAATAATCTAATACGCCTATAAAACTGCAGCATCATGTTATAATTGTCTTTTAAAATTTAAAACGTATATTTCTTACGCATACCCGAATAGAAAAACGCCATATTGGCAACCCGTAACTCCAAGTACTTATTTGAATAGCTGTGCCATTCCCTAGCTTGTAAGAGCGAAGGATAGTGGACCTAGGCGGAATCGAACTCCCGCCTTAGTCTCGATGGAAAGCCATTGTGGATGCACGATTTCTTGAATAAATCGGCACAATGTCCCGATATCTCTGGTGGACCCACCGTGTGGACCCGAGGGGAATCGAACCCCTACCTCGGCAATGCGAATGCCGCATAATACCATTTTACTACGGGCCCACCAGAGATATCGCGGATCCTCGATTTTTAAATTTTAAAATGTTTTATCAGATTCTCAATAGAAGCTCTCTTCTTCCAAGATTTAACTTGTAATTCTCTCTTCCGCGCAAATTTCAATTCATCGTATTCCTCTTGATATACAAGTTCCCACGGAACATATCTTTTAGTTGAGGGAACACGTCCGTGATTATGTAATTCTAGTCGCTGTACAATGTTTTTACAACTACCAACATAGTATGCTCTATTTTGTCTTGATTGTAGGATATAAACATAAAACATTTTAAAATTAAAATCGGGACGAATGCCACGTAATACCATCCCGATTTTCTTCAAATTTTAAATTTGACTAGAAAATCGAGGATCCACGACATTATTACAAAATTAAAATTTTGATAATGTCGGGACTTTACCATAGGCCCGCGAATATTGTCTGAACGAAGTGAAGATACAATATTCAGCGCCTCGCCAAAGGCGGGTTATCTTCTCTTTTACACTACCAAAAAAGACACATTTTTACAATATTTAACCCTCAAATCTCCTATTAAATTCCCTTTGTCGGGGTGCAGGGAATTGAACCCTGTCTACACGCACCCGAAGCGTGCGTACTACCGTCATACTCCACCCCGAATCCCGCTACTACTTGCCCTTCCGTAGCTTTAGCGAAGGAGGGCCACTATACGACATCCCGTTCTTGAAGCGTGCGCCCGCCCGAACCCAGCCCGACAAATCATTCTGGCGGGGACTGAAGTCCGTTCAGTCGGGCGGGTACTACCTGCCTTGCCGGAATTTTAATGTAGGCAGGCCGGTATACTATGTCCCGATAAATTTACCTTTATCTATACCCTACCGCATTCCGATAAAAAATAAAAGCTGTTTTTTTCTAACAGCTTTTTATTGACTCACGCCTCTCCGTTCATAAGGGTATATTCAACCCCCTTAAGAAGCGGATCAAAACATTCTGAACACTCTTTATTCAAAAAATGATACATAACCCCTTTTGCGCCAAGAGGAAATAACATTTTAAGTTCAATCGCATTGGAATGATGGATAAGGGTACCCACCCAAAGGCCACCTTCATATAATTTTATTCCTTCTATATCATGATGCACATCGAAACCGAACAGAGCACCTACTGCAAGATTCCATTCCAAATTAAAATAATCTTGTAGCGTTTCTGTAGTTTTTAAATTTGAACCACGAAACATATACCATTCAGAAGGAAAAATAATTGCGGGTAATTGAGGAAGAGTGTAAAACATCAAAGGATCAAGTAAGGAAATCCAATGTTGAGTAAGACGCGCATAATGAGCATCAAGAAATCCTTTTTCAATTGTCATACCAAAATATTCACAATCTTTTTGAAGAGCAGGAACACTATTCGTATTAAGCAACCCTCCACATACCACTAATCGTTTCTGATCATAAAGGCAAACAGAAGAATTATCACACACAACCAAAAGGTGAAATTCTTTTGCTATCTTTTTCATAAACGCAAGAAATCCTAAGACGTTTCTGAAATATTGATTTTCAGAAATAATGATTCTTTTTCTCATAAAAACATTCAATAAGTGAAAAAATAAAGTTGTAAAAGTACAATTAAATAATACAATAAATCTGATTTTTATGCAAGTATTTGTGAAAAATCTCCTATACTCTAAACTCTCGCTTCATATCCTCCTCACGCTCAATTTCTACCTCCTCTTTTTTTTCTTTTGCTTTTTCTGAAAGCTCTTCTAGTTCTTGATCTGATAATTCATGCAACGCACGCGCACGATCCATAAGATAATCTTTTTCATTTCGCGTAGGATCATCCAACACTTCTTCAAGGAGCGCATTCAAGATATGCCCCACGCGCCGTCCCGGCTGGAGTGAAAGAAGTTCCATAATATCTGTGCCCGTAATCTTTAACATCTTCGGCAAAATCGGATCCTGTTTTACTTTTTCCATCATAAAAAGTAAATGACGCAATTTATAGGGCACCGCCTTCGGCACACCAGAACCAATACGATCCGCCTCGCGCACTTTGAGCAAATCATCAATATGTTCTGGTCCCACGCGGCGCACAAAACGACGTACACCCGCATCACTTACATCACCCACGTTGTAATAAAACATATGAAAACGCACAAGCGCACAAATCCACTCAATCATCTCACGCGGAAACCGCAAACGATCCAACATCTGATAGACCATCCGCGCCCCTACCACTTCATGTCCATGAAAGGTTGAGTTCAGACCATTTCCCCGCTTTGTGCGCGGCTTTCCCACATCGTGCAATAACGATGCCACACGCACCTCAAGTGAATAGTTCTGTTCGGCAGTATAGTTAAGTGCCCGCACGCTATGTTCAAACACGGTATAAATATGATGTTTATTTTGCCCACATCCGATCCCCTCGCGCAATTCAGGCATCACAAAACGCAAGAGCCCCGCATCCTCAAGCATCATAATCGCCTCTGCCGCACGGGGCGTCATGATTATTTTTATAAATTCGTCGCGAATCCGCTCTTTTGCAATCATTTCTAATAATCCCGCATTATGTTGTATTGCACCAAAGGTCGCGGAATGAATTGTCCATCCCGAATGAGCATCTCCTAATTGAGCTGCAAATCGCACCGCACGCATCATTCGCAATGCATCTTCTTGAAAACGTTTCTCTGGATCTCCCACAGCACGAATTATATTATTCTTTAAATCCTCCTGCCCCCCATACGGATCCACTAATGTAATTTTATTTATTTCTACTGTAGTACCATGAATTGCTAACGCAAGCGCATTAATCGTGAAATCCCTCCGCGCCAAATCCTCTTCTATCGTTTCGGCAAATTTAATTTCATCAGGATGACGCGCGTCGCTGTACGTTCCCTCAATACGAAACGTCGTCACTTCTATAATTTTTAATCGCTCATCTTCGGAATCGGTTTTAATCCCTACTGTACCAAAATTATTCTCGTACACGGTTGCAGGATTATCTTTTGTGGCACCCGCAAAAGTTATAAATAATTTCTGAATCTCTTGAGGAACTGCGTCAGTCGTAATATCCCAATCCTTAGGTGTTTTTCCTAACAAAAGATCACGCACACATCCTCCTACAAGGTACGCCTGATAGCCCGCCTCAATAAGCGTGTCTGCAACTTGCTTGACCTCTTTCGGAATCTCCATATCCTCTATTCTACCGCATATTGACGTATTTGTATAATAGAGGTATGTTAAGTGCAGTATCCATTCACAAATTAATAAAAATAATATACCTAACGAACAAGAACGACGAGAAATCATTGCAAATCTTTTTGAAGAAATTGCCGTAAATCTTAATCAAAAAGTTGCTGCCTTAAAAGAGCAGATGGAACGACTCACGCAGGACTCGAAAGGATATACCGAAAAAATATCCGAATTAGAACAAAAAATCAGCGAGATTGTCCCACGGGCAATGCGCGAAATTATAAGAATTGAAGATCCTAAAAAATTTCGATGTGCAATAATCAAGCTTATAGACACACTCGAAAACGACCCCTTTAAAGACCATAACGATCTTTTAAGAGATATTCAATTCTCTTGATTATCTAAAAAAACCGCATGCATATCGTGCGGCTTTTTATTTTTCCTAAATTGCGATAGCATAAGAAATGGGAATTATTCGTCATGCGTCCTCTTAGTGAAACGGATATCACTTCAGGCTTCGAACCTGACATTGGAGGTTCAAATCCTCCAGAGGACACAAATAAGATGAATATATCACGACTGGCTTCCCTGTCTGCCGTAGGCAGAGAACCATAAGTTCCAGGTTCGAGTCCTGGCGGGGGCACATATTAGCAAGGTAGGCGGGGAACCAGTTATTGGGGGCTCGATCCCCTCCGAGGGCATATAAATATAAATTATGGGAATTATTTTTGCATTTCTTGCATTGTTTTCTTGGGGATTTGGCGACTTTACGATTCAAAAAACAACCCGCGTTCTCG
>CAINEW010000004.1 GCA_903847915.1 uncultured bacterium
AGACAAAAACTGTTACACAGATCAGGAAATTGAATTTTTAGGGAACCCTCCCAGAAAATCTGATTTCTATCTTATCGGAGTTGCTCATTTATACAACAACGCAACTCAATTGAGTGGGTCTTTGTATGATGATGCGGGTCTCATGCTGAAAGCATTTGAAAAAATTCATGAACTCGAACATTCCTCAACACCACTCCCTCTTTTTGTTGAGGGCATTCCGATTGGTTCTATTGTTCCCACTCATCCCTCGCAAGAATTTGTCCCTGAATGTGTAATTCGTATGGGCTATGATTTTGCGAATGGAATTGATGCGAGAAAAATAGAATTAACTAATAGCGAATTTCATCTTGTGAGCCAAAGGTTTAATTCTCTCTTCAAAGAATATTGTGAAATTTATACAAAGAGCGATGGAGTCATTAACGGTCGTTTCAAAAAAGATATCCCATTAAAAATTTTTGCTTGGTTACGTGACGTGTGGTATCCAAAAACAATTTTGCCTGGAATTCTTTTAGAGAGAGCCATTATTTCAAAAATGAACGAGAAGGGAGTTGTTGTGTGTGGTGTGAGGCATGTGATGAAAATAGGGCTGTCTGGTAATCTTGATTGGGCCATAGTGGCGATAAACGGTGGCGGGGACTATTTAGAGGCCATTGGAGTTGGAGATGGTATCCTTCGAGAGAAGTTTATCTGTGAAAAACTTCTCAAACTCGCTTATTTGCCTTAAGAGTTAAGGATTTTCGTAATACGGAAGTCCTTTTTTATTGTTATAATATAATGCTTGACACTTTTTTGGACGTGACTACAATAGATAGTGGATTAGCACTAGAAGGTCGAGAGTGCTAATTTCATAAAAAACAATAAACAAAACTATATGCAATTTAAACCACTTTCAAACAGAGTATTTATAGAGGTTCAAGAGGGAGAGGCGATGACAAAGTCGGGCATTGTGTTGCCTGATACGGCAGAAAAAGAAAAACCGATGCGCGGGAAAATTCTTGCGACCGGTCCGGGAAAGATGAATGAGAAAGGTGAACGGAGTGCGATGTCGGTCAAGGTCGGCGATATGGTTCTCTTCAAGAAATATGGTCCCGATGAGGTTGAGTTAGACGGGAAGAAATATCTTGTGGGAGACGAAGATGATATTTTGGCGATTTTAGAATAATTTACAATATTCAAAAATCAAATCACAAATAAATAACAAACGCCAATAATTAAAGGAAATAGTTGTTTGAAATTTGAGATTTGTAATTTGAAATTTACACTTTTATGGCAAAACAAATTTTATTTAATGAAGACGCGCGTGTGGCACTCAAGAAAGGAATTGATAAACTCGCGGAGGCGGTCAAGATGACACTAGGGCCTCGTGGGCGAGCAGTCGTGATTGAAAAAGGATTTGGTGCACCGCAAGTGACCTTTGACGGCGTTACCGTCGCCAAAGAAATTGAGTTTGCGGACAAGTACGAAAATGTGGGCGCAGAGTTTATTAAACAAGCGGCAGATAAAACGAATGATAATGTGGGCGATGGAACCACTACTTCGGTGGTGCTTTCTCACGCGATGATCGATGAGGGAGAAAAAGTGATTCGCGAGAAAGGATTTAATGTCATTCAACTTGCGGAAGAATTGAAAAAAGCGAGCGCAGAGGTGGTGAAAAAACTAGAGAGTCAGCGCGAACTTATCAACGACAGCAAAAAAATTCAGGAAGTGGCAACGCTTTCTGCAAAAGATAAAGATATGGGCACGCTCATTGCGGAAGTGATGAGTAAGGTGGGGCGTGATGGCGTGGTGACCGTTGAGGATTCTAATACGATTGGGAACACCTACGAGATGGTGGAAGGAATGCAATTTGATCGTGGCTATGTATCGCCCTATATGGTGACGAATCAGGAGCGGATGGAGGCAGCGCTTGAAGATCCGTATATTTTGATTACCGATAAAAAGATTTCTTCTATTCAAGATTTTCTTCCATTGCTTGAGAAAATTATGCAGAGCGGAAAAAAAGAATTGATGATTATCGCGGACGAAATAGAAGGTGAGGCACTTGCTACCTTGGTAGTCAACAAACTGCGCGGGATTTTTAATGTGCTTGCAGTTAAAGCACCTGGATTTGGTGATCGTAGAAAAGAGATGTTGCAGGACATTGCGATCGTGACCGGCGCAAACGTCATCTCCGAAGATGTCGGACGCAAATTGGATGGTGCCACGTTGAGTGATCTCGGTCATGCCCATCGCGTCGTGGCGAATAAAGACAATACGACGATTGTGGGCAGGAAGGGAGATAAGAAAACCATTGAAGATCGTCTCAATCAGTTAAAAGTGCAAATCAAAAAAACGGATTCTGAATTTGATCGTGAGAAATTGCAGGAGCGTGTGGGCAAACTCGCAGGAGGGGTTGCAGTGCTTAAAGTAGGTGCGCCAACGGAATCTGCACAAAAAGAATTAAAACAGCGTGTGGAGGATGCGGTGGCGGCAACACGGGCTGCGATGGAAGAAGGAATCGTGCCTGGCGGGGGCATCGCGCTCTTTAATGCGGTGTCTGAATTACCGAAAATGCATGATGCGTCATCGGTGGGGTCTGCGGTGCACGCGATTTTGAAACGTGCGCTTGAAGCGCCTCTTACGGCTATTGTGATGAACAGTGGCGAGACACCAAAAACAGTGATGGAACAATTAACTGCGCAGAAAGAAAAAGGCAATGCGGTGTGGATTGGTTTTAACGCTATCTTAAATAAAATTGGTGATCTGAAAGAAGCGGGGATTATTGATCCACTTAAAGTGACGAAGACCGCGTTTGTGAATGCGATTTCTGTTGCTTCTAATTATTTGACGATTGGTGCGGCGATTACTGAATTACCGAAAAAGGATGAGCCCCCGATGCCCGGAGGTGGAGGAGGAATGGGAATGCCGGGGATGGGGGATTACTAACGGCAAACTGAAAACAAAAAACTTAAAACAGACCAAAAAGACCGCATTATAGGCGGTTTTTTGGTGCTATTGCAATTTTATATGATATGTGATATAATGTAATTATACATTAACAATCTGAAAGGAAAAAAATTATGCGAAGATTCGCAATTTTTATGTTGTTTTTGACCATCTTTTCTTGTTTTGAACGTATTTCAGAACATAGTTGGAAAAAAACAACTGTATTCGTATGGCTCACTGGGTATTCCAGTCGCCGATGCGAGACGGATGATACTCCATTTATCACCGCTTCTAATAAGCGCGTGAGAGATGGAATTGTGGCATGCAACTTTCTTCCCTTTGGGACACAAATCAAAATTCCTGATGTTTTTGGGAATAAGATTTTTACCGTGGAAGATCGTATGGCGCGTCGGCATAAAAATAATGTGGATGTATGGTTTGCGTCCACAAAGCATGCAAAAAAGATGGGGAGAAAAAAAGTTGCCATCGAGATCGTGCAAAGCGGGAAAAATTAATTTTCTCGCTTTTTTATTTGTAAAATGCTATAATTAACTCATGAATATACAAAATAAAAAGTGGTGGATTGTAGGAGGAGTTGTCGTCATTATTCTCCTTTGGGGAATCGGTGGCTATAATAGTTTTGTTACAATGAATACGGCGATAGACGGGCAGTGGGCGCAGGTGGAGGCGCAATATCAGCGTCGGTTTGATTTGATTCCTAACTTGATGGAATCGGTAAAAGGAGTGATGAAGCAGGAGCAATCTATTTTTACTGCCCTTGCGGATGCGCGTACACGTTATGGAGGCGCGCAAACAGTGAATGATAAAGTAAAGGCGGCTAGTGAAGTGGAGGGTGCGCTTTCTCGTTTGTTAGTTGTTGTTGAACGTTATCCAGAATTGAAGTCGTCCGAGAATATGCAAACGTTGATGGCGCAAGTTGAGGGGACAGAAAATAGAATCAGTGTAGAACGGATGCGTTTTAATGATGCGGTACGTGAGATGAATACACGTGTGCGTCGCTTTCCTGCTTCAGTGATTGCTTCTCTTTTTGGGTTTGAAGTGCGCGCCTATTTTGAAGCGGTGCAAGGTTCTGAAACTGCCCCGGAAGTGAATTTCTAATTTAGTTGTATGATGCCGTTTTTTAAACGCTGGTTATTTAATAGCGCGTTTGTTTATTGTTTCCTGTTTTTAGTTTTAAGTTTTCCGTTTCAAGTTTTAGGTTATGTGAGTCCGGGGGCACCAAAAGGGTTTGTAAATGATTTTGCGGGAATGCTTTCAGAACAAGAACGCGTCTCACTTGAAACGCGCCTTGTGACCTTTCAGAAAAACACGACAAATGAAATTAGTGTGGTGACGATTTCCTCGTTGGGAAATGACACGATTGAAAATGTGGCGAATGCATTATTCAAAGAATGGAGTATCGGAAAAAAAGGGAAAGATAATGGGGTGTTGTTTTTAATTGCGCGCGACGATCGCGCTGTGCGAATTGAGGTGGGGTATGGTCTTGAGGGTTTTTTGACCGACGCACAAAGCAATTGGATTATTCGTAATACCATTATCCCTCAATTTCAAGCAGGGAATATTGACAAAGGAATTGAAGGGGCAGTTCAAAATATTATTTCTGCGGTGAGCGGGCTTGAAGAGATTCCGCGTGATGAGGCGCCTGCGATGCAGAGAAATCGGAGTGTGGGGTTTAACTGGTTTTGGTTCATCTTTTTTGGACCGATGTGGCTTGCGAGTATTCTTGGGAGGACGAAGTCATGGTGGCTTGGAGGGGTCTTGGGAGGGGTCGCGGGGGTCATTATAGGCATCGTAAAGGGGTTTTTATATACGGGGGTGATATGGATAGGTGTTTTGGTATCGATAGGGCTTTTATTTGATTTTATCGTGTCGCGGAATTATGCCCGCAGGGGAGGGCGTGGGGGTGGAAATTGGTTCATTGGGGGGCCTTGGATGGGCGGAGGTGGCTCTGGATTTGGAGGGGGATTCGGCGGTTTTGGAGGAGGCGGATCGGGAGGAGGTGGCTCAAGTGGGAGGTGGTGAATTGAGAAAAGAGCGGAGAGTAAAGTAGTAGATAGTCACTCACCAAAAGTGAATAGAGAAAGCAAGTGGTAGAGAGTAAGTAGTTTGGGAATCAAAAATTTAAAACGAAAAATAGAATGATATAATAGATGTATGACTTCTTCCGAAAATAATTATGCCTTTATCGATAGTCAGAATCTTAATTTAAGTATCCGTACCCTTGGATGGGTGTTAGATTTCAAACGTTTTCGTACCTATCTTTCTGAAAAGTATGGAGTGACCAAAGCATTTCTCTTTATCGGATTTATTGAAGGCAATAACGATCTTTATAAATCCCTCCAAGATGCGGGATTTATCTGTATTTTTAAACCAACCCTCAAATATAAAGATGGAACCACTAAGGGTAACTGTGATGCCGAACTTGTGTTACAGGCAATGATTGAGTATTCAAATTATGAGAGGACAATCATTGTAACAGGTGATGGGGACTTTTATTGTTTGGTGAAATATCTTATTGAACATGACAAAATGAAGGTTGTTTTGATTCCTAACAGATATAAATTCTCTGCACTTCTTAATTTTGCTATCTGTCGTCCTTATCTTCGGTTTATGAATGATTTGAAAGAAAAACTAGAGTACCCTAAAAAAGAAAAGGCCCCATAAGGACGAAACCTTAGAGGGTGATCTTTTCCGTTGGTGATACTTAATATATACCTGATTCCATTGGTGAAGTCAATTATTTATCCACAGCCGTTTATTTAGGGTTATAAATGAATCCGTTTCTACTCCAAAACCAAAATGGTGGAGGCGGATCGGGAGGAGGTGGCTCAAGTGGGAGGTGGTGAATTGAGAAAAGAGCGGAGGGTGTAGATCAAAGAATAATTTGGAACTATTTGATATTTGCGCTATGCTATGAGCTAGATTTGGAGGGGTCGCATAGTGGTCTAGTGCGCAGTCCTGGAAAGACTGTATATCAGAAATGGTATCGAGGGTTCAAATCCCTCCCCCTCCGCAGATGTAAATGAGTATATCTTTATGATATGCTCATTTATATAAGTGGGGAGGGATTTGAATACGAAAGGGGGTCGGGGAAAAGTCAGGTTTCCCCGTGTAGGAAAATATTAAAAACCGAGAGGTTTTTTAAAGAGCGAGTGAATACGAGCGATGTTCAACTGCCCCCCTCCGCCGAGAATAAAATTTATGTCTACCAACAAACAAAATGGCGATAGAGGTGAGTTGGAGGTTGTTAATTTAATACCATGTCCAAATTGTGGTAAAAAATTAATGATTTTACCACCTAATTATCCATTGTATGATGTACAATGTACTGGTTGTTCTTTTCGCGCCCAAGTAAAAACCAATACCAGTAAACCAAAGGCGGTTGTTTTTGGTGCTGGATGGGATATTATGGAAAAAGTTTTAAAATCTGGCTTCATCACGCCATCGATCTTTGTAAATTTTAAATGGCAGGAAAAGAGCGAAAAAAAACAAGAAATTAGATTCTATCCCTTTGTACCTAAAAGCAATTTAAGAAAATATCAACTTTCCTCAACTGCGAGACGAGCAAACTATAAAATGTTTAATTATATTGGATTGGATAAATTACCATATTTTATTTCTTATAAGAAGTAATTTTTATTATGGAACAACCACAAGAAAAGAAAACATTAGAAATTGCGAAAGAATTTTTAGGGAAGGATATACATATTGTTTTTGATCGTCCGCTAGGAAGCAAGCATCCTAAACATGGATTTGTGTATGAAGTGAATTATGGGTATGTTCCCGGTGTTGTGGCGAGCGATGGAGAAGAACTTGATACTTATTTTCTCGGGACGAAAGAATCTCTTCAAGAAATAGATGGAACAGTGATTGCGATTATTCATCGGGAGAACGATGACGATGATAAATTGGTGGTTGTTTCTCATGGTGTAGAAATAAGCGATGAGGAAATAAGAAAAGCAACCGCGTTTCAAGAGCAATATTTTAAATCGGTGATTATAAGAAAATAATTTTTATGGAACATTTTCATCAGCATCATTTAGAAGAATTATGGAATTGGGATGATACCGAAGCGCGTCTTTCTCATCAAGAAGAAATAACGACATTAGAAGGGCCTGGTGGGTTTCGCGACCGAATGTTTTTTGGACGTGCACGAGAAGAAATTACTGATCTTAAAAAAGTGGCGCATACATGGGGCGAAGTCGAAAATGTTGTTCGTCAAAAAATAGAAGAAATTGGAGATAAAATAGTTCATAATGAGCTGTCTATGCATGCTAATTTAAAACAACAAGAACAATTTTGGATTCGGTTTTATCAACAGCTTTTTCAAGGTGATTATAGACCGCGCACGTAATGTGATATATAATCAATAATATGTCTCAACAGCGTACTTTTCCTCATATTCTTCTCGTTCTAGGACTTGGCGCTATTCTTTTGGTTGGTATCGCCAATGTGTTTCATATGGGGATGAATATGGGATCTGATGGTATGGTGACCCATTGTCCTTTTGGTGTGGGGATGTCGCTTTGTACGATGAGTCCCTTTGAGATGATCACAGCTTCACAAAACATGTTTGTGAGTTTATCTGCGCAAAATAATATAAATGTACTATTCTCTCTCTTTATTTTAACTATTCTCTCTCTTTTGTTTTTCTATCAGCTTGCTTCACCACCAAGTGTTTTAGTGCGCAATGTCTTTTCGCGTGACCGCTCTATACCTCGCAATTCTCTCAAAGAATTTTTGTGGAGTGGTGTTTTAAATACTAAAGTTTTCTAACTTACTTTCATCCCGCAGATTACGCACGCCTATGTCGTTATGGTGTACGTTTTCTCGGGTTTTTGTTTTGGTAAGTTAACTTAAAATTTATTATTTATGCAACATACAGAAACATATAAGGTAAAAGGAATGCATTGTGCTTCTTGTTCCGCCATTATTGAAAAAACATTAAAGAAAAGTGAGGGAGTGCATTCTGTAGAAGTAAATTATGGCACAGAAAAAGCTCATGTGAGTTTTGATGATTCAATAGTGAATCCACACATGCTCTCTCAAACAATAGAGCCCTTGGGCTATTCGCTCGTTATTTCTAGTGCGAAGGAAATGGGAATGTCAGAAAGCGAACACGCAGGACATCTTGGTTTGAGTCAATCAAAAAAAGAAAAACTTAATGAGATTGCTGATATGAAAACGAAAGTTATGTTAGCAATTCCTCTTGCAATGTTGAGTATTGTTATTATGACGTGGGATATTCTTGGACAGTTTGAATTTGTGGGGATGCCATCGCCGATGATTGAAGAATTATTTCATCATCTCTTGCCCCTTATGGCTACTTACATTCTTTTTGTGGTCGGTAAACCGTATCTTTTAGGCTTCTACCGATTCCTGCGCTACGGCAAGGCGAATATGGATACACTGATTGGCATCGGGACGTCTGTGGCATACCTCTATAGTTTTGTCGTGACCGCATTTGAAAAGACACTTGCGCCATTTATCAATACTTCGCATACCTACTATGATGTGACGATTGTAGTTATCGTATTTATTGCGCTTGGGAAATATCTTGAGGCGCGATCTAAATTGAGAACAGGGGACGCGATAGAGCAATTACTGAATCTTCAGGCAAAAACAGCGTTGGTGATAAGAAATGGAAAAGAAGAAGAAATTTCTATCGATCAGGTGGTTCATGGTGATTTAATTATCGTAAAGCCAGGAGGAAAAATTCCTGTTGATGGAGTTATTACTGAAGGGAGTTCGTTTGTGGATGAATCGATGGTGACGGGAGAGCCGATGCCCGTACAAAAAAATATAAATGATGCAGTAGTCGCGGGCACTCTTAATACTACTGGCTCGTTTACTTTTAAAGCGACAAAAATTGGTTCTGAAACGCTTCTTGCTCATATTATTAAGATGGTGGAAGAAGCGCAGGGAAGTCGTGCGCCTATTCAAGCGCTCGCTGATAAAATTTCAAGTGTATTTGTGCCGATTGTGCTTGTATTCTCTTTTGTGGTGCTTGGTGTATGGCTTTTTGTCGGTACGGGTTATCTTGGTTTTTCACAAGCGCTTTCGTATGGACTTACTGCGTTTGTAGGTATTCTTGTGATTGCCTGTCCATGTGCGCTTGGTCTTGCGACGCCGACTGCTATTATTGTGGGTGTGGGAAAGGGTGCGAAAGAAGGGATTCTTATCAAAGATGCAGGGACACTTGAGAAATTGCATAAGGTTGACACGCTTGTGGTTGATAAAACAGGAACTCTCACCAAAGGAAAACCAGAATTGATTGGTATTAAAAATCTTTCTCAATTAAGCGATAATGTGATTGTTTCTTTCCTCGCAAGTTTGGAACAAAAATCAGAACATCCTCTCGCTCACGCAGTGGGGGAATATGCGAAATTAAAAAACATCAGATTAAATTCTGTTTCTGATTTTGAAAGTATTAAAGGGAAGGGACTTAAGGGCGTGATTGATGGTAGAGAATATTTTGCAGGAAACATGAAACTTGTTTCTGATTTGAATCTTTCTCTTGACGTAAAAGAATTAGAAAAAGAAACATTACAAGGAAAAACACCCATTATTCTTACAACAAAAAATGAAGTGCTTGCGATTGTGTTAGTTGCGGATGCGATTAAGCCCGAAACGAAAGAGGCGGTCCGAAATCTTAGTAATCTTGGTGTTACTATCATTATGCTTACCGGAGATGATAAAAACACCGCACAATCTATTGCGCGTGAGGTAGGGATTCGTGATGTTGTTGCCGAAGTGCTTCCGCATGATAAGTTGAATAAAATTAAAGAATTGCAGGCACAGGGTCATGTGGTCGCGATGGCGGGAGATGGGGTCAATGACGCGCCTGCACTTGCACAGGCGGATGTGGGTATCGCAATGGGAACGGGTACTGATGTGGCGATTGAAACGGCAGGCATCACGCTTCTTTACGGCGACATTTCGAAATTAGTAAAAGCAATTCGTCTTTCGAAACTCACGATGAGAGGGATTAAACAAAATCTTTTTTGGGCGTTTATTTATAATCTTGTAGGCATTCCTATTGCCGCAGGAGTACTTTATCCTATGTTTGGCTTACTTCTTTCCCCGGTGTTTGCGGGTCTTGCGATGGCATTTTCTAGTGTGTCGGTGGTTGGCAATTCATTACGTCTTAAAACAAAAAAACTCTAATATGAAAACAATTCTATTACATGTATCGGGGATGCACTGTTCGGCGTGTCCAATTCTTATTGAGGAAGAACTTAAAGAATTACAAGAAGTGGTGAGTGTGAAAGCGTCGCTTCGTAATCATTGTGTTGAAATAAATGGCGATTTTGGAGAAAAAGAGATAGGAGATATTGTGTGCTATCTTACAGAAAAAGTAAGGAAACATGGTTATGTGTTGTCTGAAGAAAAACAACGACGTGCAATACAATGGGCTGATTTTTCATTTGCAATTCCTTTTGCAATGCTTTTTATTGGTTTGTTTTTTGTATTGCAGAAAATTGGCGTGCTTAATCTTGTGACGACTGCGAATGTGAATTATGGCACCGCGTTTATTGTTGGTCTTATTGCGTCGGTTTCAAGTTGTATGGCGGTGGTGGGTGGTCTGGTACTTTCCTTGTCAGCAAATTTTGCGAAAGGAGGTGACAAGGTGCGGCCTCAATTATTTTTTCATGGTGGTCGTCTCATTTCGTTTTTTGTGCTTGGAGGTGTGATCGGAGCACTTGGTTCTGTGTTTCAATTGGGAATAACAGGGATGTTTGTGATGAGTTTTTTAGCTGCGATCGTTTTGATTGTGTTAGGCATTAATCTTCTTGATATATTTTTATGGACAAAAAGAATACAGTTATCATTACCTCATTTTATTGGAAATCATATAGATAGATTAAAAAGAATTAATCATACTCTTATGCCGTTTCTTGTGGGTGCGGTCACCTTTTTTCTCCCTTGTGGATTTACACAATCAATGCAAATCTATACGCTCACCACGGGAGATTTTTGGACAGGTGCATTTACTATGAGTGTGTTTGCGCTTGGCACATTGCCGGTTCTTGCTCTTTTAAGTTTTAGCTCATTGAGTATTCACACAAAGGTGCGATCGGGAATATTCTTCAAAACAGCAGGACTCGTGGTTATTTTCTTTGGATTATTCAATCTTATTAATAGTCTTGTAGCGGTCGGGTTTATTCCTTCTCTTTTTAATTTCTCATAACATGAAACCAACTATTATCTCTCTTTTTGTTGCAGTGATTTTAATTGGAGGAGCTATGATTTTTTCGAGTGGTTTAAGAAAGAGTAAAACTGATGTGGTTTCTGTGAATAATGTTTCTTTTGTTAATGGCAAGCAAATTATTTCTGTGAGAGCAAGGGGGGGGTATTCGCCGCGTGTTTCTCTTGCGAGAGCGGATATGCCTACGGTGCTCCGTATGGAAACGAAGGGGACCTTTGATTGTTCGTCAGCGCTTATTATCCCTTCAATTGACTATCGAGGATATCTTCCCCAAGCGGGTATTACTGAAATAGAAATTTCTCCACAAAAATCAGGTACAACTTTAAAAGGATTTTGTGCGATGGGTATGTACAGTTTTCAGGTGAAATTTAATTAGACTAGATAGCTTTCAAAGACCATCTTAATTATTAAGGTGGTTTTTGATTTTTTTGTCTTTAATTTTATTCAATATCTTTTGAATATTTTTTATACTTTCTTCATCTTGAAGAGAAAGTGAAGATGCGTTCGCGTTTAATGTTTTCATTACTTTCATCTGTTTTTTAAGTGTCGCCTCATCAAGGAGATCTGTTTTGGTTAAGAAAAGATATTCGGGTTTTTCTAAAAGTTCAGGATTATAATTTTCTAATTCTTTTTGAATGGTTTTATAATCTTTTTTTACATTTTCTGATTCTGCGGAAATAAAATGAAATAAGGTTTTCGTGCGTTCAATGTGGCGCAAAAATTTAATACCAAGCCCTCGTCCTTCAGAAGATCCTTCAATAAGACCAGGAATGTCCGCAAGAATGAGTTCGTAATACACGCCTAGATTAGGTTCAAGGGTGGTAAATGGGTAATTTGCCACCTTGCTTTTAGCATTCGTGAGGCAATTTAACATACTTGATTTACCTGCATTCGGAAGGCCCACAAAACCGACATCAGCGATAAGTTTTAGTTCAAGACGCAATTGCCATTGTTCCCCGGGAAGTCCTGGTTGGAATTGTTTTGGGGTAGTGTTGCGTGATGAGCGAAATTGAAAATTACCTTTTCCTCCCTTGCCGCCTTGAGCAAGAAGCACGCGTTCGCCAATGTGTTCTATAGTGAGTTCACCTTCTTTTTGAAGATTGTGGACGAGAGTACCTACGGGTACTTTAATGATTAGATCTTTACCGTCGTGGCCGTCGCGGAATTGGCTTCTGCCGTCCATACCATTTTCCGCTTTTATTTTTTTCTCAAAACGGAATGTATTTAACGCGCCTAAGTCAGAGACGCCTTCTGCATAGACATTTCCTCCTCGTCCTCCTGAACCGCCTGCAGGCCCTAAACTCATCACGTTCGTATTAAACGCGACAGCGCCCTTGCCCCCGTTGCCGGCTTCTATGGATATTATGACATTATCAATAAGCATCTCTCATACCTTAACTTAAATCAGTGAAAAGAGAAAGGAGTGTTTTTGTGTGATTTGATGTTAGAATGGACTTATCATGGAATTCTCTTCTGATGAAGAATTAATAATATGCGCTCTTGCGGAGAATGAAAACGCATTTACAGAACTTGTGAAACGTTATATCAAACCCGTGTATTCTTTTGTTTATCGTATTGTGGGGAATAAAGGTGATGCGGAAGATATTACTCAAGATATTTTTTTGAGTGTGTGGAAAAACATTCGTCGATTTGATACAACAAAACGATTTAAGACATGGATTTTTACGATTGCACAAAATACCGCACTCAATTGGATTAAGAGAAAGAAGCCGGTGCTTTTTGCACAATTGAATTCCGAAGAGGAAGAGACACTTCTTGATACAATGGAAGATCCTGGGCCTCTTCCTGAAACGTTATTTGCGCGTGCTGATTTAGGGCGTCTTCTTGCCCGTGCACTTGAAACCCTCCATCCTCAATCGCGTGTTGTCCTTTTACTCCATTATGAAGATGGATTCACTTTTACAGAAATTGGAGAAATCTTTCATGAGTCCGTGAATACTATAAAAAGTCTTCATCGGAGAAGCCTCCATGCTCTTAAAAATATCCTTGAGCGCGATCATGCACCCGAAAGACCCTGTTCGTTGTAATAGATTGTAGGGGGTGTTTGTTTATTATTTCTTATCTATGCAAGATCACTACCAACGTCTTTTTTTTCATCTTGAAGTCCATGAGCCGTCTCATGATTTTTTAGTATCAATACTTGGACGTGTTGCTCAAAAACGTGTGTTGAGCGCGCGTGTGCGAATGGGAGTGTTTAGTACTCTTTCATTAGGTGCTCTTGTAGCACTTTTTCCTGCGTGGCAAGAATTGCGTCTTGAACTTGTTCAATCCGGTTTTTCTCAACTTTTTTCACTTCTTTTTTCTGACGGGGGAACACTCATTGCACTTTGGAAAGATTTTGTTTTTTCGCTTGCGGAGTCATTGCCTTTTATGGGTATTTCATTTTTTTTGGGAAGCGCTTTCATTTTTCTTTTTTCTCTTCGCTCTCTTTCTCGTGTGATAAGTATATTTTCTTATCGGTCGAATAATATACAAGTTTCGGTGTAATTACATGGTCGTATATAAAGTAACTATCATTTTATGAATTTAAAAACAACTGTACAGTCAAAGGGTATTCGGTTGGCGTTGTGGGTTATAGGAGGATTAGTGGTTCTTTGTGTGGTGTTTAAGGGGGGAGAATTGGTTGGTTCTCGGAGAGCTTATTTTTCTGATCGTTTTAGTGAAAATTATGAACGTAATTTTGGTGGATTTCGTGGAGGGATGTTTTCGCGCGACATGATGCGGGGAAGGGATATGATGAGAGGACATGGAATATTAGGTACTATTATTAGTGTGGCAAGTTCCACTTTTGTGCTTCAAGATCGTGATAACCAAGAAAAAGTGGTGCGCGTGAATGATAAGACTGTGGTGAATCGTTTTCGTGAAACTATTATAGCGCGTGATCTTCATGTAGGGGACTCGGTTGCGGTTATTGGTGCACCGAATGAATTAGGAGAAATTGAGGCAAAACTTATTCGCGTGTTTTTTTCTCCCCTTGTGCCCACTTCAAGTACGCCTTCTTCGTCCGAACCGTTTCCTCGTTTATAATTTATCACAATGACCTCAATTCCTTCTTTGGGAGTGATTTCCCGTATCGTTTATTATTGGAAAACATTCAAAACATATTTATGGTATTGGGCGCGCATTCATCCAGTGTTGGCGAGCGGTGCGTCCCTGGTTTTTATTGTGGTGATTTATTATGGTTATAGCGCTCTTACTGCAACGCCCGCGGTGACACGTTATGTATTGGGAACCGTAGAGCGAGGAATATTAGTGAACTCGCTTTCTGGGAGCGGGCAGGTTTCTGCAATAAATCAGTTTGATATAAAACCAAAAGTATCTGGGGATGTTGTTTTTGTGGGAGCGACGCAAGGACAGGTTGTTAAGAAAGGGACACTTCTTCTTCGTATTGATTCAACTGATGCTGAAAAGGCGGTGCGTGATGCGAAGACGGGTCTTGAGGGCGCACGTGTTTCTCTAGAAAAATTAAAACAGCCACCTGATGCGCTTACATTATTGCAAACTGAGCATGCGCTTATGAGTGCCAAAGAGGCACAACGGAATGCGCAGGATGATTTAGTGAAAGCATATGATGATGGATTCAACACGGTGTCTAATGCGTTTATCGATTTGCCGAGCACGATTACTGGATTAAATAGTATTTTAAATGGCACAAATATCAATTTAGGACAAGGAAACATTTATGCCTATTATGATCTTATTAAATCGATCCGTGCTGATGCGGGACAATTTTTAGATGGTGCGTTGAGTGCATATAGTACCGCACGGAGCACGTACGATGTTAATTTACAAGATTATAAGTCCATAAGCCGTTACGCTGATCGTGCAGCTATTGATAAACTTATTCGTGAGACGTATGATACTGCGCGCTCAATTGCGGAAGCGGTAAAAAACGTGAAGACATTTCTTGATTTGGTAAATGATACGCTTACTAATATACAAGGTACGCGACCTCCCACCCTTCTTGCTACTCATGAGAATAGTTTGCAGTCCTATATTGGTTCCACTAATAATCATGTAAGCAATCTTCTGAATATTAAAAATACTCTTAAAAACGATGAGGATACAATCCTTAATGCTGCACGTACGATAGAAGAAAAAACTGCATCTCTTACAAAATTGAAAAATGGCACCGACCCACTTGACATCCGTTCTTCAGAGCTTTCTGTAACACAACGAGAAAATGCGCTTGTTGATGCGCAACAAAAATTAAATGATTATTACATTCGTGCGCCTTTTGATGGGGTACTTGCAAAATTAAATATAAAAAAGGGTGATCCTGTTTCTGTAAACACTATTCTTGCGACGGTTATTGCGAATCAACAAATTGCAGACCTCTCTTTAAATGAGGTTGATATCAGCAGAGTGAAAACAGGACAAAAAGTAACTCTCACATTTGATGCTATCCCTGACTTCACGATGACGGGTTCTGTGATCCAAGTTGATTCTATCGGAACAGTGACACAAGGAGTGGTAACTTATGGTGTGCGTATTGCGTTTGATGGAATTGATGAGCGCATCAAATCAGGAATGAGTGTTTCAGCGGCAATTGTGACTGAAGTCAAACAGGACGTGCTTATGCTACAAAATTCTGCCATCAAGTCGCAAGGAGAATCGTCTTATGTTGAATTGTTTGACAATCCACCACCCACTTCTTCAACAGATGCGAGCCAAGGAATTGTTTCTAATACACTTCCGCGTAAACAGATTATTCAAATTGGAAGTGCGAACGATATGATGACTGAAATTGTGAGTGGATTGAAAGAGGGTCAGGTTATTATTACGCGAACCATTATTCCTTCGGCGACTACTGTGACAGCACAAACGTCTTCACAATCAGTGGGAGGCATTCGTATTCCCGGACTTACCGGGGGAGGTGGGGGTACGCGTGCGTTGCAGGGACGATAATTTTATGATTCAGTGCAAAGAAATTACAAAAAGCTATTACAATGGAGACGTAGAAACGCCAGTGTTGAAAGGGATTTCATTTCAAATCGAAAAGGGGGAATTTGTGGCAATTATGGGACCCTCGGGATCTGGGAAATCAACATTGATGCACATTTTGGGAGCACTTGATACACCCACGTCAGGAAATTATATTCTTGATCATCACGATGTGTCCATGCTTTCTGATGATGAGCTCGCAGATATCCGGAGAACTAAAATTGGATTTGTATTTCAATCATTTAATCTTCTTTCTCGTGCAAGCGTGTTACGCAATGTGATGCTGCCGCTCGTGTACGCGGACATTCCCAAACACGAAAGAGTGATAAGTGTTCACCATGCGCTACGTGCGGCAGGATTGTCTGAAGATCGTTGGCATCATCTCTCTAACCAACTTTCGGGAGGACAAATACAACGGGTCGCGATTGCCCGCGCGCTGGTCAATAAACCAACCATTATCCTTGCGGATGAGCCCACAGGAAATTTGGATACCAAAACGGGTGAGGTGGTACTTGGAACATTTCAAGAATTAAATATAAAAGATCATCATACTATTATTCTTATTACTCACGAGCCCTATGTGGCTGAACATGCCGATCGTATTATCCATATTCAAGACGGCATGATTCTTGAAGATAAACGTAATCATCAAAAACGAATTGTCCATCTGAATCAATAATTATTATGACTACCACAGATTTTTTTGAAGAAACTTACGCATCACTTACGGTGAATAAAGTGCGTACAGGACTTACGATGCTTGGGATTGTGATTGGAATTGGCTCGGTGATTGCTATGGTTTCAGTGGGGCAAGGCGCGCAACAATCTATTGAATCGAGTATTCAATCTATCGGTTCAAATTTGATTGTAATTACCCCCGGAGTTCAACGCGGGCAGGGTTTTCAAATAAGTAGTGGTCGTGGATCTGCACAAACATTAAAACAAGAAGACGCGGATGCTATTGTTAAAGAAGTAAGTTTAGCGCGTGCCGTGGCGCCCGAAATAAGTAGACGTTATCAAGTGACCGCCCGTGGGACGAATACGAATACGCAGGTGGTTGGAACGGTAGAAGTTTATCCTCTTGTGCGTAACTTGGAAGTTGCTGAAGGATCATTTTTAACTGATAACCATATTCGTACACTTGCGCGGGTCGCAGTACTCGGTCCCACGACACGCGACGATCTTTTTGGTGTCAATGCAGACGTAATTGGACAATCTATTCGTATTAATAAAGTTGATTTTAAAATTATTGGGGTGACAAAAGCAAAAGGGGGAAGTGGGTTTGGAAATCAAGATGATATGATTTTTGTGCCTCTTTCTACTGCGCAACGTTTTTTGGCAGGGAACACGTATGTGACGACTATTAGTATCCAAGCTCAAGATCAACAATCAATGTCCTCTATTCAGCAACAAGTAACTGATCTTCTACTTGGGCGTCATCGCATTCAAGACCCCCAGCTTGCGGATTTTAGCGTATTGAATCAGACCGACATTGTCGCTACTGCATCATCAATTACGAATACGTTTACTATGTTACTTGGTGCGATTGCAGGCATTTCACTTATTGTGGGAGGTATTGGGATTATGAATATGATGCTTACGACCGTGACGGAACGGACGCGCGAAATAGGATTACGCAAGGCAATCGGCGCAAAAAAGAGAGATATTAGTTTACAGTTTTTAGCGGAATCAGTTGCGCTTACTTTTTTGGGTGGCGTGTTAGGGGTTTTCTTGGGATGGTGTATTGCGTTTTTGATTTCTCAACTTGCGGGTATTATTACTCAGATTTCTTCCGGATCAGTGATGCTTGCGTTCGGGGTTTCCGCGGCTATCGGTATTTTATTTGGTTACTATCCTGCACGTCGTGCTGCAGGACTTAATCCTATTGAAGCGTTGCGTTATGAATGATATAAGAGAAAGAATTGTGGGTCGACAATTCTTGTGTGATTAAATTAATGTATGCAGAAAAATAAGATAATTATTATTGTAGGAATAATCGCTCTTGTAGTCGGGTTTTTAGGTGGAATGTCTTACGGGAAATCACACCCTTCTGTTGCGCTTGACCAAAATGCATCACGTGGAGGTTCTGGTGCGAATGGGAGCGGAGGATTCGGTGGACGAAGAGGAGGAATGCAAAGTGGTGGATTTGTTACGGGGAGTGTACTCACGAAAGATGCGACTGGTATCACTGTTCAAGCGCGCTATGGAAGTTCAAAGATTATTTTTGTAGGGAGTTCTACGATGGTTGCAAAATCAACCACAGGATTATTTGATGATGTTACCATTGGCGCACAAGTGACCGTGATGGGAAGTGCGAACCCCGATGGGAGTGTAAATGCTCAATCCATTCAGATCCGCTCTTCAGAGAAAAAATAATTTCGTGTATACTTATTATTTATGAATCAAAAAATAATTTTCGGAGTGTTGCTTGTTGTGATTGTGGGAGGTGGATGGTGGTATTTCTCTCGCTTTGCTTCACAAGAAGGATATCAACCATTTTCTTCTCTTGATGTTGTTTCCAGTTCTTCTCAAGAGACGTCTTCCTCTACTTTAAAAGAGCTGACGATGGCAGATGTTGCGTCTCATAACACCAAGGAGAGTTGTTATACGGCGATTCGAGGATCGGTGTATGACCTTACTGATTGGATCTATAAACATCCGGGAGGTGCGGGAGCGATTCTTCGTTTGTGTGGGAAAGGTGGTACTGATGCGTTTGAAGGAAAGCATGGAGGGCAGACACGACCTGAATCAGAGCTTGCCGGATTTAAAATTGGAACGTTGGTGACTCAATAAAAAAATAGTTGTGTTTTTATCAACAAAAAAGAACAGGATATCCTGTTCTTTTTTGTTATTCGCTTTTTTCTAGATCAATAATTTGATCAATTCGTATTTGTGCTACAAATTCGGGGACGTGGCTTACGAGAATCATTGCGCCGTCATATCTATTGAGCGCTGAAGCAATCACAGGAATATGACGGAAGTTAATATGATTGGTTGGTTCATCAAGAATGAGAAGTCCTGGTTTTTGAAGCACCAATCGGGCAAAGGCAACTAATCCTTTTTGACCTTCTGAAAGTGCCTCTATTTTTTTCTTCATGAGCGTTTCGTCGATTAAAAATCCCGCGGCAGTAGAGCGCAATTCTTCTTCATAGAGATTATCAGCGATTGAAGCGAGTGAACGATAGACGGTTTCATCAAAATCAAGCGTGGAAAAATCTTGGCGATAATAGCCCACACGTACATCGGGGGCGATATGAGCACCTTTTGAAGTTCCTCGTGCGAGCGATTCAAGAAGTGTGGTTTTACCGATGCCATTGGGGCCCGTAAGGAGAAGATGATCGTTTTTCTTAAGAGTAATATTTACTTTTTTGATTATAGATTTATGATGACTGTTTATCACGGAGAATGAGGTGATGTGTGCGATTTCACCTACTATTTCTGGTTGAGAGGGGATGGCAAAAGAACGGATCGTTTTATCTTCTTTGCGAATATCCACTTTTGCTTCCTCCATTTCTTCTGCTTTTTCACGCATCCGTTTTGCAACGAGTCGCATTTGTCCTCCCTTGTGTGCAAAAAAATTCGCCTTATCTTTATTTTCTTGTATCTCTTTTGCAAGACGTGCATTTTCTCTATTTTCTTTTTCTATGCGTTTTGTAATTTCATTTACCACGTCGCTATAATTTCCCGCATATTGTTCCAAGGTGTGCGTGTGGGCATTTAAATAAAGTACGCCTTCGGTAAAGGCATTCAAAAAATCTTTATCATGGGAAATGACAATACAGGTTTTTTTGTAATCCACGAGAAATTTTGTAAGATGCGCGATGCCTGCCTTATCTAAATTATTAGTGGGCTCATCAAGGAGGAGAAGATCGGGATCTTGAATGAGTGCGGAGGCAAGAAGGAGGCGTGCTTGTTGACCACCTGAAAATGTTTTGATGATGCGATCATGAGGTGCGTGGAGATTCACCACTTCAAGGATTTCATCAATGCGTGGATCTATGTTATATATTTTTTCCTTAAAACATGTTTCAAAAAACTCGCGTATGGTGAGTTCCATCTGCGCACGGGGAATTACTTGGCGCGCGGTCGCGATGGTAAGTCCATCTCTTAAATGTACCCCGCCTGATTCTGGGTGAAGTGTGCCCATAATCAAGTGAAACATCGTGCTTTTACCGGCGCCATTTTGTCCCATAAGCGTTATTTTTGATCCTTCGCGCACAGAACAATTCGCCTCATGTAAAATGGGGTTATGGTGTCCATATTCAAATGAAACCTTATCAAATCGTACTATGACTTCATTGCGGAGCATTCTCCCACACTACCTTAAAATATGAAAAATGAAAAGAGTAAACGATTATTTAGCCACTATTTATATGGGTCTTTTTCATGATTACTTGCTTTTTTATTAATTTTTTGATATTATAAATACTTATGACAGATGAGATAAAAAAGGATTTTTATGGACTTGGCATTGCGCCCGGTATTTTAGAAGTGTTGAATAAATTACATTTTACGGTTCCCACTCCTATTCAAGAACAATCTATTCCGAGTGCGCTCTCAGGGAAAGATTTAATGGGAATTGCACAAACGGGTACGGGAAAAACGCTTGCATTTGGTATTCCGCTCATTCAGCGTGTATTAAATGGTAAAAGTATGGGGTTGGTAATTGCGCCGACGCGTGAATTAGCATTACAAATTGATGAAACGCTCCGCAAGGTTGGTGTGCCTCTTAATTTGAGAACTGCGGTGCTTATTGGTGGAGAGTCCATCGGGCGCCAGATGCGTGATCTGCATCGCAGTCCGCAGATTGTGATTGGTACGCCGGGACGTATTCTTGACCATATGGAACAACGGACGCTTTCGCTTAATAAGGTAAGTGTGTTGGTGTTGGATGAAGCGGACAGAATGTTGGATATGGGATTTGCGCCACAATTAAAACGCATTCTTTCTGTGCTTCCTCGCGAACGACAAACGATGCTTTTTTCTGCGACGATGCCAGAGCAAATTATTGCGATTACTAAAACGTATTTGAAATTACCGATACGAGTTGAAATTGCGCGTTCGGGAACGACCGCACAAGACGTGACGCAAGAATTATTTTTTGTCTCTCAAAGTGATAAACCGCGTCTGTTAGAAAAAATATTACAAGAGTATCGCGGATCGGTGTTGGTATTTTCACGTACCAAACACGCGGCGAGAAAAATTGCAGGATTGATTCGTGCCTTGGGGCATAGTTCAGCGGAAATCCATAGTAATCGATCGCTCGGTCAGCGCAAAGAAGCATTAGAGGGATTTAAAACAGGACGATATCGTGTACTTGTGGCAACTGATATTGCCGCGCGTGGTATTGATGTAACAAATATTGAATTAGTGCTTAATTATGATTTGCCCGAAAATCCGGAGGATTATGTGCATCGCATTGGGCGTACGGGGCGTGCGGGGGGGAAGGGACACGCAATGTCTTTTGCACGTCCAAATCAGACGGGGGACGTACGTTCTATTGAACGCCTTATTCGTACGGTATTGCCGGTTTCAAAAATGCCGACACTTCCACCTCCTTTGCCGGGACAATTACAAATTGAACGTTTTGAAAATAATTTTCCTTCTCATTTAAGAAAGGGGGGATTTCGTCCACGGAGGGCAGGCGGTTCTTCGCGATTTGGTGAACGACGCGTTCCTCCTCGCCCGAAATTTTTTAAGAAATAAGAGAAAATTGAATAGTGAAAATAAAAGAATTGACATAATCGTATGATTATGTTAATCTTTATTTAGTTAATTCACATTATTTTATAACAATTATTTTTTGAGGAGAATATTATGATATTAATAAATTGGCTTTATAGTCAATTTCCATATATTACCGAAACAATGCTTTTAAGTGTTGAACCGGAAAAATTGCCAGAAGAAGGAGAGAGGATTTTTGGGACTTTAACCGAAGAAGAAAAGAAACTTTTTTTTCTTTCTCAAAATACGAATGATGCATTGCTTAAATTGTTTTTAGCGCACACTCTTCAACATGTTTCGCCTTTTAGTAAATTAACAGAGGAGGATTGTAAAGAACATCGCTTGCTTTGTATAGATATTATTCGTAACAATGATCTGTTTCGATTATTGTTTTGGAAAGCAGTTGAATTAAGAATTCCCGAAACTGCTTCAATTAATACTAAGATTTGTCATGGATGGCAAATTGTTGAAGCTGATGAAAAAGATCAAGGAAAAGATGAAGAGAATGTGAGTGGTGGCAGGGAGAAAATACTATCATCGAGAGCACATTCGTTTTCTTTTGGAGTATTTCCTGAGAATTTTTGCAATTAACATTAAAAAAAGATTTGTTTTATAAGCAGATCTTTTTTATTTTTTTAACATACGATAACGGAAACAGGTGGTGAGGTGATCATTGACCATTCCCACTGCTTGCATGTGGGCATAGATGACTGTGGGGCCGAGAAATTTAAATCCTCGTTTTTTCAAATTGTGTGCAAAAATCTCTGCCTCTTTCGTGATAGTAGGAATATCTTTAGAGGTTCTTCTTTTCCCGTCTATGGGCTTATTGCTCACAAATTGCCACATATAGGTTGAAAAACTACCGAATTCTTTTTGAATCGCTAAAAATTGTCGCGCATTATTAATCGTCGCTGCAATTTTGAGGCGATTTCGTATAATCGCGGGATCGTTTAATAGTTGCGCGACTTTTTTCTTATCAAACTTTACTACTTTTTGAGGGTCAAAATTTGCAAATAATTTCTTATACCCTTTGCGCTTATGTAAAATAGTTTTCCACGAAAGCCCTGCCTGCGCACTTTCTAATACCAAAAATTCAAAGATTTTCCTCTCATTATGAATCGGCACGCCCCATTCGGTATCATGATACCGAATCATCTCCGCATCATTTCCCGGCCACGTGCAGGTTTTGGATTTGTAAGACATAAAATTATTTTCTATTTTTCCATCGTTGGATAAATAAGAAAATTAATCCTATCCCGATAATCAAAAGTAGATACCACCAAAATATCTTTATAAAACCATAGATAAACCACCATGTTGATGTACTTATACCAACGATAATGTTCCAAATGAAATGTAAGGTTATAGGTGGAAGAAGCATGATTGTATTTTAATTTAATCCACTCAATTCATCTCTGTGTGCTTTTTCATGATCTTTCCCATAAACTATAAAAATATCATTGTTTTTCCAAACAGTTTTTATACCTTCTATAATTGATTTGTCACGATAGATATCTGAAGCGAGCACTACATCTTTTAATAGATTATCCTCGCAATTAGGATCATCGATTTTAAAGAAAAAATTTTTGTCGTTGAAATTAAGTTCGTTTCCAAAAAGATTTTTATGAATCTGTTCCATGTGGTTGATTGAAAAATCAAAATTTGCCCAATCGGAAGCATTTTGATCACGTTTTAAAAAAGGGGATATGTATTCTTTTATCGATCCATTTTTCACGACCTTATACCATTGCGTTATTACTCTCGCAAAATAATGATATTCTGTTTTTTCTTTTCCAAATAATTTGGCGAGATGATTCATTTCATAATGACGGTCAGGTTCAAAGCATTTTACCGGAGCTGTAATTTTATCTGCAAGAAATGTTATAAATCCAACTTCGCCACCATTTTTGATTGATTCCTCCTCATTGGTATATGATTTACTTCTTTGATGTTCTACAACAACTAACGGTGACGTTGCTATTTTAAAAAATCTTTCCCAGTTATTTTTTAATTCCTGAAATTGTGGATGACTTTCATCGCGAGAATGTTGAATACCATTCCAAAAAAGAATATGATTGTTTCTTTGTAATTCAAAGAATGGGAACATATTTTTTGCTGGGGGATAGGGATTCGAACCCCAATACCCAGGACCAAAACCTGGAGTCCTACCGTTAGACGATCCCCCAAATAACCGATAACAAATAACAAAAAACTCAACTCTCTCATAATAGTGGATTATAGGGTGTAATATCAAGTTTTACTTCAGATTTTCCATTACCGCAACCTCAAGAGGAATAATGGGGAATTGGCTATAACGCATTTGGCTGTAGGCGCTGATGAGGGCTTTCAAGAGAGCAAGGTGAGCGTCAGAGAATATTTTTGAGTGGGCGATAAGTGTCTCAAGATGCGAGGCAGTCAATTCTTTTTCAAAGAGGGTTTTGAGGGTCGGGTTGTAGTGGAGGACTGCTGTACGGCGGAGGTATTCAATCATATCTTTCGTAAATTGCACGATGTTTGCACCGCTGTCATATAATTCGCTTAATTTAGCGAGTGTTTCGGCGCGCTTATTTTTGAGGATGAGTTCAGCGCAGGAAGAGAGCGTGCGGAAACCGACTTTACCGATCATTATTTCCACTTTCTCAAGCGTGATCGCAGAATCGTGAAACGAGGCGAGCTGATCTAAGAGTGATTCGGCATCGCGGAAACTGCCTTCTGCGGAGACGGCGACTAATTCTAGGGCATCTTTTTCGATATCTATTTTTTCTTCTTTCGCGATGTGAGCTAATTTTTCTATCATCACCTTGAGCGGAATGTGAGAAAAATAAAATTGCTGGACGCGCGAGAGAATCGTGGCGGGCAATTTTTCTGCTTCGGTCGTCGCAAGAATAATCATTACTTTTTCCGGCGGTTCTTCCAGTGTTTTCAAAAGTGCGTTTGAGGCGTCTTTCGTCAACTGATGCGCTTCGTCAATGATAAACACTTTGTAATGTCCGCGCGAGGGGGCGAGGCGGATGTTTTCTTTTAATTCGCGCATTTCATCAATGCCTCTGTTTGAGGCGGCATCAATTTCTAATACATCCAAATGACGTCCTTCATCAATTTCTTTGCATGATGAACATTCGTTGCAGGGTTCTCCTTTTTTGTGAAACTTCGGATCGGTATAACGCGTTTCACAATTGGCGATTTTGGCGACGAGGCGCGCGGTCGTCGTTTTCCCTGTGCCACGAGGGCCCGCAAAAAGATAGGCATGCGCGAGTTTGTCCTGCCGTGCGGATTCTTGTAAAATATGACCAATAAGTTCTTGACCCAAAAGATCTTCAAAAGTTGCGGGGCGGTAGGTTCTGTAGAGTGCGCGTGTCATAGTTTTATATAGTATACTAAAGTTAAGGAAGAAATACATTATGGAACCATTTTCAATCAAAAGTTCGGTGTTTAAGGAGGGAGGGATGATTCCTCAAAAATATACGTCTGATGGCGAGGGGATTAATCCGTTTTTGGAGTTTAAGAATATTCCGCACGAGGCGAGGAGTTTGGCGCTCATTATGGACGATCCAGACGGCACGCGCGGGCTTTTTACGCACTGGCTGCTTTGGAACATTGATCCTTCTACGCGCTATATTATGGACGATACGGTGCCCCAGGGGGCCGTACAGGGCACTAATAGTGCAAATACACAACGATATTTCGCGCCCGCTCCTCCACACGGGGCTCCGGCACATCGGTATCAATTTACGGTGTTTGTGTTGGATGTGGTATTAAACCTTTCGCCGGACACAAAAAGAGAAACACTTGAGGAAGCATTTCGCGGACATATTCTTGCGCAGGCAACCTTGACCGGAATGTATGGGCGCGCATAGCAAAGTTTAAATGTTTAAGCCGCCAAAGGATGATGCGAAATACGAATGGACGCGCCATGCGTGGGCGAAGATGCAACAGTATGGGATTGGCGAAGGGCGCATCAAACGGATTATCCGCTTTCCAAAACGGATTGAGGAGGGGATTGCTCCGCAGACGGTCGCAGTAATGCAACCGGGCGGGAGTAGTAAGTATCATGAAATATGGGTGATGTACAAGCTAACAGATAACGGAAAACAATCCGCCAGCCGGCGGACTAATAACAATGGGGAGCAAGGGAAAGAGAAAAAACAATCTATTGCGAATTTCTTTTTGAGTGATAAAAAAATGAAAATAATTACCGCGTGGCGTTATCCGGGGGTGAGCCCGAAGAGGAATCCGATACCAAGTGATATTTTAGATGAGATACAGGGATTGTTGTAAAAGGCAAATGGCAAATAGCGAAGAGCAAATAGTAGGTAGCCACTAGCCAATGGTGGATAAGGGAAAAGCAAATAGCAAAGGGTGTGAAGAGATGAGAGGTGCGATGTGAGACGTGAGGAGTGAAAGATGAAAAACCCGATTGGTAGACCAACATATCAATAAGAAGGAGGTTTACCAATGAATATAAAAAGTATAACACTTTGTGCGATCGTTCAAAATGTTATACTTTTCGATCCAGAGTAATTCATAACTATCGAAGTATCGAAGTCCGACTTCGATATGTTTATATTGACAAGTATAAGGGGCAAGAGTATGATGAGGATGGTATTTTACAAACTTATATCATAAGGAATTAATAATATGTATTATTTATGTTCAATAAAAAGAGTTGATCTTTTGGTTATCTCTTTTATTCTTTTCGCTCTTTTTTGCATTACCACAGCCGTCTCTTTTGGATCCAATCTCCTCCTTTTTATAGGATTAAATATTATTTTTTTGATTGTTTTGGCAGCATTAGTGATTGTTGCTCCAACATCGTTGAAAAGAGGATGTATTGCCCAAGGAAATGAAATGGAGATAAAAGGAAATTTTATTTTATTCAATTTGATTGGATTTATACAAGAAGGAAAAACTGTATATGCAATTCTTCGCGATGATGAGGGAAAAGGTATTTGGAAATTTACTGAAAGCGAATGGCGGGTTAAGGACCCAAAACCAAATCAGAAAGTATGTGTTTTTCGAAATCATATTTATGTTTATGTGCAAAATTATGAATCGAAAAGCAGTTAAATAGTTTTTGCAAAAAATAAAAACGCCAGACCGTTAATCGGGTTGGCGTTTTTTGTTGACGCAAGCTCTATCTATCTTTTTCTTGTAGTAAAGAAAAATTATTTTGAGCATCATGCTGTCGCATGGGAGCGCAAAAATTAAGAACGAAGTCGCATTTATAAAAAAATCAAGGTGTTTCATTGTTTATTTCCTTATCAGATTTTTTTGGTGTGTTATCAAGATTTTCATACCAATAATCTTGAGCCACAGCAATAAAAAATAATATAGATATAACAATGAGAAAGTGTTCGTGTAACCATAAAAACATAATCTTTCCTTTTTATTTGTGAATATTCTTGCTCTAGGGTACTCTATTTATATGAAATTATCAATAGGAATTGTGGGATTGCCGAATGTGGGGAAATCAACATTGTTTAGTATTTTAACCAAACAAGCGGTGCATATTGCAAATTATCCGTTTGCAACAATTGATCCGAATGTGGGTGTGGTGCCTGTGCCGGATACGCGCTTGCACCAATTGACCGAAATAAGTCATTCAAAAAAAACGGTGCCTGCGGTAGTAGAATTTTATGATATTGCAGGATTAGTGAAAGGCGCGAATAAGGGCGAGGGATTAGGCAATCAATTTTTGTCGCACATTCGCGAGTGCGCGGCGATTGTGCAAGTGTTGCGTTGTTTCGGGGGCGGAGAAATTATTCATGTTGAGGGAAGCACTGACCCGTTGCGTGATTTCGGGATTATTAAAATGGAATTGATTTTGAAAGATTTAGATACGGTGGAAAAGCGACTCAAAAAAGCGGAAGGAGAGGCGCGCACGGGTGATACACAGGCAGTTCATTTATTAGCAGTTCTTCAAGAATTGGTTACGATGCTTCAATCGGGAGAATATCCGTCTGCTTTATTACGCGAAGAGTTGGCAATAAAAGAATTATCGTTGCTTACCTTAAAACCCCAAATATTTTTATTGAACGGAAAGGAAGATGATGTGAGCGAAGAATTGAAAAAAGCGATTCATGATATGGGATCGGAATATGTCATTGCAGATTTAAGCGCCGCAGAAAACATTGATGGATTAATTCAAAAGGCGTATCAAGTATTAGGACTTATTAGTTTTTTTACCACAGGCGAAGACGAGACGCGTGCGTGGACAATCGTGCGCGGGGCAAAAGCGCCGGAAGCGGCAGGGGCGATTCATACCGATTTTGAAAAAAAGTTTATTCGTGCGGAAGTTATTAGTTGTGAAAAATTATTAGAGGCGGGGGATTGGAATAAGGGGAAGCAAAAAGGGTGGTTGCGCCTTGAGGGGAAGGATTATGTGGCACAGGACGGGGATGTGATGGTTATTCGGCATGGATAAGCCGATTTTTGGGAGCGCTTGACAGAAAAACAGTATGGGTGTATACTGTGTAGGTAAGCATCGACCTGCTTTTGCAGTGTCAATTGGGCGCTTAAGCATCAGCCCATTAAAAAGCAAGAGGTAGAAGAAAGAAACTCTGCTTGCAGGAATGTGAGTATTTTATATACTCAATTCCTTTCTTTTCTTGCTCCTCATTAAAGAAAGCGGTACATGGAAAAAATGATGGTTATAGGATCCCCCTAGATAGGTTTGCACCTCTCCTATCTACCTGTAACCCGTCTGTAAAAAACCGTCCGCTTTCATTCGACCTGGCGTTTTATTACGTCGGGTCTTTTATTTTATTTGACAAAAAAAGAGGAATGTATATACTAAAGATAGTTTTCGCCGGCTCTTTGTCGTTAGATTGTAATAGAAGTCAACTCCTAGATCATCCATTGTCATAAAAAGGTGTTTCCGGATAGATTTTAATCGTTCCATACTCCTTAACTCAATAATTTGAGGTTTACAATGTCAAAATCTGAGTTGGATGGTTTCGTGCACAGAAGCTATCTCGCTTAAAGAATCTCCCGCAAAGAGCCCGCTCGTTTTATCCCCGCTAAGATTTAGTGGGGATTTATTTTTTTATCTTATCCTCCTTCGCTTTTGTAAAAGCTACGGATGAACTGCGAAGTTATTTTATCTTGTGTGGATTGTGATTCGGACATTTCTTATCAGAACATCTTTCGGGTATTGTTTTGGTTCCTTGCATCATGAGGGCGCCACAAAGCGAGCAGAGATTTCCGGTGGGTTTTGATTTAATGATGTGTTTACATTCTGGATAATTAGAACAGCTATAAAAAAGACCAAAACGTCCACGTCGTTCCACCATTTCTCCTTTTTTGCACGTTGGACATTGCACGCCCGTTTTTTTCTTTGCGAGTTCTTCTTCACTTTGCTCAATATATTTACATTTAGGATAATTAGAACACGCCACAAATTTACCAAACCGCCCTTCGCGTTCCATCAATTTTCCATCTGTGCATTTTGGACACAATACACCCGTTTCTTTTGGAGGTTCCAGTTCTTTTCCATCAATC
>CAINEW010000005.1 GCA_903847915.1 uncultured bacterium
GTTTTTTGTTCTTCCATAAAATAAATTATACCTCAAAATATCCTTTCAAAAGATTTTTTCTTGCATAGCGTTCCAATTCCTCGCGACCAACATACGATTCAAAAAGTTTATTCCATAACGCCTCCTGATGATGGTAGAGATACTTTACTCCCTCCTTTTCTTTCACTAAACCCATCACCGTATCCACTAAATCAAAACTAATATACATCTCTTCTCCCGCTTCATTCTTAAAATACCCCCCCACCCAATCCATATCGTGCCAAAAACTTAAATCAAGAGGAGGATTGAATTGCGCCCCCAATTTCACTAAATCCGCCTCCGCCTTAACCCAATGCAATGCTTCGGGATTAATATGCGGATAAAAAAGCCGCCAATCATACTCATCGTCTTTTGCAAGATACCGCTGCACCACAAGCCATGTGTTTTGTTCACTCTCTGAAGGATGCTGTTCTATCACGTCACCCCGTAAAAGAGAAATAATATTTTGAGCAAATGTTTCAGGTACATGAGAAACTTCACGAAACAAATCCGCATAAAAAGGCACTTCGTGAAGGTAATGTAACACCAAACTTACCATCCGTAACAATTCTCCCGAAATCCCAAGCATCGCAGGAATGACGAACACAACCCCTAATTCTTTGAGATGACTCACATTATGCCTCTTCTTTTGGATAAAATGCTGTGCCGCCTCATCCCATCGTTCAGAAATCACACGCACTTGAATATCACGTTCTTCAAAATCATCAGGCGTGAGCGTCTCATATTGCTTGAAAAACACCGCATTCAACCACTCACTCCCCTCAATAAAACGGAGGGCGCTGTAGACCTCATACAAATCCTCATGTTTCAACATTTCTTCTACCGATTCATAACGGAGATATTCTAATATCTTTTTTGGTGGTTCTTTTGTTAAAAACTCCACTGCCTTTTCAGGTTTCAAAAAAAATCCTTTGGTAAGTGAAACACTATTACGAATATGCTCTACCACTCGACTGCAATCAATACCATTTCTAATATCGGGTTTTTGAAGTGCTTCAAAAAGACGTTCGTTATCTGATGTAACTTTAGAAATTAATGCACTATATACCTCTTTCGCGCTCACATTTTCTGAAAGACCACAAAGAGCGAGGCGATGTTTGATGTGCGCATTATTTTCCTCCACAAGCTTACTCAACACGTCTTTTTTCTCTGTAATTTCCGCCAATCGCTCACCTATCTTTTCTATCACGCGCTTATCACACCTCAACGATCGCGCAATAAGTTCTTCTGAAGTTATGGATGTCATAGTGATTGTTTCTGAATCTCCAAAGACCGCCACCGCGTATTCTTGAATTGTTGTGGTGTCAAAATACCTTCCTGCGCCCCAATACGCTCCACAACCGAGGTCGCATTTGCACTCGCAAGACGAAGTGCATAGACAATATCATTTTTTTGCATAAGTCCTGCCACAAATCCCGAACCGAACGCATCACCTGCGCCCGTACGATCCACTAATTGTTTCTCTTTAAAAATACCGCTGTGATAGACGTGTATCCCGTCGCTCACCCACGCCCCACGCGGTCCATCAGTAATAAGAGCGATACCCCCCTTGGTAAATGATTGAAGTTTATGTACGAGCACGTGAGCAGAAGATTGATCATTAAGTAAGAGTGACGCCTCCTCTTTATTCAATAACACAACTTTACACATACTCATTATTTTTTTCATCCGTGTAATTCCCATCATACAATAATCATAGGAAGGATTCATTGCGATCATAATTTTCTTTTTAACTAATTGTTGAATAGTGTTTTCTATCACACGAAAAGAAATCGCGCCGGGCACGCAATACGTCCATCGTGCCTGAAGTTTGGAAATCGGAGGAATATTGTTCTTTTGTAATTCTTCTGACGCGCCACGATACACCAACACCGTACGCTCACCGTTTTTATTTAAAAGAATAGTGGAATAGGCAGTGCCACTCCTCACACTTTTTGAGAAGAAAGGGTTAATTTTCTCACTAAGTATTGTTTTTAAAATATTCTCCGCAATCATATCGTGACCAAGATGTGCCACAATACCTGTCT
The DNA here is from genome assembly GCA_903847915.1 of uncultured bacterium. Classification (GTDB taxonomy): domain Bacteria; phylum Patescibacteriota; class Minisyncoccia; order UBA6257; family GWB1-50-10; genus CAINEW01. Next base: position 2,067 of record CAINEW010000005.1, read on the forward strand.
TTAATTGCTGGCGAGCAAATGTCACTGCTGCATTCGAGGCCCCTCCCCCCACCGCAAGCACCGGACGCGCTACTTCCAATTTGGCCCCAAGTGCAAAACACTGAGCATTTTCTATAACTATCTTTTTCTGATCTTTGTCTGTAGCCAATAAAGGCACACGAAGAAACACATCCCTTGTCGCAGTTCCTATAGTAAAAATGTCCATCATATCTGTTTAGCATAGAGCTTTTTCTTAAAAAAGTTATCCACACCACAATATTTTTTTAATTATCAGTGTGGTATACTTTTAAAAAGCCGAAAGATGTATTATATAACTATATGAAAATAAATTTGTTTTCAAAAAAAGATGGTGGAATGGGAAAGTCGCAAGAGCGTGGGTTTACCCTCATTGAACTTATCATCACGATAAGTATTTTAGCGGTCTTGGTAACCATTCTCGTTGTTGCCATCAACCCCGCAGAACAACTCGCTCGTTCCCGTGATTCGAAACGCACTGCAGATCTTGCAGGACTTCAATCCGCAATGAATCTTTATCTTGCAACCGCAACATCCACTATCGACTTAGATGGTTCTGCAGATAGTAATGCAAAATGTACAGACGGCGCCACTCCTACCGCATGGTTTAACACTACGGGATCCGTAAGCACAAGCACAGTCACAAGTACTATTTTCACAGCTAAATCAGTAAGCTCAACTCAGACAATCGGTTCAGCAGGATGGCTCCCGGCACGTATGGATCAAACACCAGGCGGAGCGCCTTTAAGTGTTCTTCCTCTTGATCCAAGTGGACAAGGCGCAAACACAACATATTATTATATGTATGCGTGTAAAAATACGAATAAGCAATATGAATTAGGCGCAATCCTTGAGAGCACTTACTTTTTAACTGACCTAGATATGGACGGAAAAGATGGTGGATCTTCTTCAACAATGTATGAAGCAGGAACCAACCTGAACCTTCTCTAATTAATTTCTTCCATCAAAATATCCCCAAGCTCCGGGGATATTTTTTTATCAAAATCTGCTACACTATAAGCAATGGCACTCTCATCCCAAACAATCAAAAAAATCCTCTTTAAAAATAATATTGTAAATGAGGAAGAGTTTAGTAATGCAGAAAAAGAATCGCTCCGCACCAACATCCCCGTCCAACGACTTTTGATTGCGCAGGGAAAAATCACCCAACAAAAACTCCTTGAGCTTCTAAGCGCTTTTTTTGATATTCCGATTTTTAATCAAGCCACTCAAGCACTCAAATTAGAAATCATCGCTGTCCTCCCTGAAATAACTGCACGCCAAAAACAGATACTTGTCTTTGATCATGATACGGTAAAAAACGCTTACAAGGTGGCAATGGTGGATCCGACCGACATTGAAACCATTAATTTTCTTGAAGAATACCTGAAAGGCGATATTGAGCCCTACATCACCTCGCCCGACACCCTCAAATTTGGCTTTCAACTCTATAAACGTCGCTCATCTGAAAATTTTGAAGCAACTATTGCAGAAAAAATCCGCGAAGTGAAAGGATCGCTCTCTTCAGAACAAGAAAATATTCTTGAAAATATCCCACTTGTAGAACTCGTAGACACTATTATCGGCTACGGCGCAACTCTTGATGCCTCGGACGTTTATTTTATCCCACAAGAAGACTCACTCAAAATTCGTTTCCGCGTAGACGGCCTTCTCCACGATGTAATCAGTGTTGATCGCTCCATCAATGACGGCATTGTGGCACGCACGAAAACACTCGCAGGTCTCCGTATTGATGAACATTATAAACCACAAGACGGCCGTTTTCGCTATAAATCCGCAGATACCGATCTTGATATCCGCATCGCCGTAATGCCCACTCTTTTCGGTGAAAAAACGACCCTCCGTCTTTTGGCAGGTGGTCACTCGTTCCTCACTTTTGAAGAATTAGGCATGGAGCCGGGAACATCAGAACAACTTCAAAAAGCACTTAAAAAACCCTACGGCATGCTTCTCTCTACTGGTCCCACAGGATCAGGGAAAACGACCACGATTTACTCTATGCTCTATCTTTTGAATACTCCAGAAGTGCATATTGTGACCATCGAGGATCCTATTGAATATATTGTGCCCAACACAAGCCAAACCCAAGTAAACCCCCAGGCAGGCATCACCTTCGCTTCAGGATTACGTTCATTCTTACGCCATAGCCCAGACATCATCGTCCTCGGCGAAATTCGTGACAAAGAAACCACAGAAATTTCAGTCAACGCCGCACTCACAGGCCATTTAGTCATCTCAACTCTTCACACAAACGACGCACCGGGCGCTATCATCCGCCTTATGGAATTAGGCGTAGAACCCTTTCTTATTAGCGCCACCTTAAACGCTATTCTCGCTCAACGTCTTGTACGCCGTATTTGTCCTAATTGCAAAGAACAATACACCGCCGAACCTTCTGTGATTCAGGAGGTACAGAAAAAATTAGGACTTACACAAAATCAAATCACATTTCCTTCTATACTCTATCGTGGAAAGGGGTGTTCGCTCTGCCACAACACAGGATTCCAAGGGCGTATGGGACTTTTTGAAGTGTTTTTTATTAACGAAGAGGTAAGAAATCTTATCGGCACACGAGGACTGACCCTTGACGCATTAAGAAAGGCGGCACAACAACAAGGCATGATCACCCTCTTTGAAGATGGTATTAAAAAGGTTGCACAAGGAGTGACTTCGCTTGAAGAACTCTTACGTGTCGCCACAGAATAATATTTATGCCACGTTTTTTTTACGTCGCTCAAAATAGAAATAAAGAAATTGAACGGGGAAATGTAGAATCTCGTGATCGCGCGAGCGCACTCCACACACTCACCGAACAAGGGCTTGAGCCTATCAAACTAGAACAAGTAAGCACCGATAACACAAAAAAACCAGGAACAATCAACATTCGTCTTCCAAAATTCTTTAAGAGTACACTCACAGTATTTGATCAAATTATCATTGTGCGTCATTTGGGCATTATTATGAATACCGGCACCGACATCCTCACTGGATTAGATATTCTCGCGCGCGATGCCTTGAAACCGATGATTAAGGATATGCTCTATGATATAAAAAACAGAGTAGCACATGGAGAAAAACTTTCTGACGCACTCTACGTACATCGTGATCAATTTAATCCTATTTTCATTAACCTTATCAAATCAGGAGAAGTATCAGGAAATCTCCCCAGCATCCTTTTAGCATACGCACAAGAGCTTAAAAAAGACTACGAATTTGTACGTAAACTACGAAGCGCGCTTTTTTATCCTTCTATTCTTATGGCCGCGCTCCTTGGTATGGTTATTCTTATTCTCTCCGTAGTCGCCCCTCGTCTCAAAGAACTTTTTGCATCACTCAAAGCGGCTCCTCCTTTTTATATTAAATTCTTTTTTGCCGCCTCAGACATCTGGCGTGCACACACACTCTTTGTTTCTATCGCCCTCATCGCATTTATTGTTATGATTATAGTGGGACTTAAAAATAGAAAAACAAGAATGAAACTGGTTACTTTCTTCAGATTTATCCCCTTTTTAAATAAAATACAAAGAAACCTCACTTTAATGCGTCTTTCAAAAACAGTTGCTAATCTTATTCACGCAGGATTTTCGTTAAAATCAGCATTAATCACAGCAAGCGAAGTAGTGGATATTCGTTATAAACAAATTGTACTCGATATTGCACAAAAAGATCTTGAACACGGCCTTAGTTTAACTGATTCAATGAAAAAATATCAAGATTTTTTTCCTGATATTTTAATAAGTGCAGTCGCAACAGGAGAAAAAAGTGGTAAACTTTCATTAGTATTGTCTCAAATGGCAGAATTTTATGAAGAAGAGATTATTTATAACCTTGAAACGTTCTTTACGCTTCTTGAGCCTATTTTACTCGTAATTGTAGGACTTGTTATCGGACTTATGGCAGGAGCGATGATTTCTCCTATCTATAAACTCATTGGAAGATTTTAATAATGTATACGAAAAAGAAATCTGGATTTATCCCGTTAGAGATGTCTCCAAAAAAAGAATTTGATATGAAAAATTCTGCAAGAGCTCATAACACCCATAGGTCTCTCACGGGATTTACTCTCATAGAACTTATGCTCGTAGTAGGTTTTTTAAGTGTAGTTGCCGCAATGGCACTTTTCTCGTTTAGAAATCAATCTACAGGAACACTGGAAAGTGAGGCCTCTATCATTGCTTCGCGTCTTGCACTCGCTCAATCTTACGCAATAGCAAGCGTGAACGGAAAACAATGGGGCATCCACTTCAATAACGTAAACAACACCTCACCTTTTTATGCGCTTTTTAATGGTTCAACATATACAAGCGCCTCAAGCACTTATTATCTTCCCTCAATCGTTAATTTCCAAACACCAGCATCAACCGCGAGCACAAGCATCGTTTTCTCAAAATTCACTGGGAAAATAGATTCTGCCTCAAGTATCGTAATCGGTCTTACCAGCGACTCAAGCCAAACAAAAACAATTGTAGTATCACCAGAAGGGAAAATAACAATTCAATAATCTATTTATTGTATTTCCTCAACATATCCCCCAAAAACCCAACCCATAGATCCGTTTTTTAAAACAATCTGATACCATTCTCCTTGATGAGATTCAAAAGAATACGTCTCTCCTGGTATTACTTTTCCCACAATGGCACCAGTCGCAAATGGCGCGCCCCGCACATTTAAAAATCCTGTACGCGTAGGAAGAATGCGCAAAAAAGATTCTTGTGAAGTAGAAGACGCAACAAAAGAAGGAGATGAAACATGAGACACAAGAGGAGATACAAGAGATGAAGAAACATGAAGAAGAGAACGCGCTTCTTCTACACGAAACGTTTCAGGAAGAGGCGCAGTACTCCGCTCTACACGCAACAAATCACCACTCATGCCAATAAGCACATGGATAAGAACATACGCAATACCCGCGAGAAAGAGGAGATAACACAACCCGATTACCCCAAACCATTCTTCAAGATGATTTATTTTTCTTAGACGATCTATCATAGCGCAAGTGGTGTATAAACCTTTAAAGTAGCAGTAAATTGATGATGAGAAACACGTTGAATGGCTTCATTTATTGAAAATGAAGCAATACGCATCACCGTACGTTCTGTTTCAAGTGAAGAGAAAAGAGTATGGATTGCATTCAATGTGCCACTTCCGTTTATAGTAAGAGTAAAAACAGCATAATTATTTTCAAGAGCAGAAGTAGGATTAAGGGTTACTATTGCTCCTCCAATACCTGCTTTCGTAGACAAGGAACGTAGAAGAGGAATAATACGCACAGGAATCTCTAAAGACGAAGGAAATACCTCACGAAGAAGTGGAACAAGAGCAGTGGCTTCATCACGCTTCGTATTCAAATCAGCAAGAACATTCACTCGTGTAAAAAGCCATTGGTTCTCCCCTCGAAACGTCGCAAGAGTGATTAGTTCGTTTCGAATCGTACGAGAAAGAATATAAATAGCCCCCGCAGCGAATACAAAAAGAATAACAAATTTAACAATAATAAAGAAAAATTGTTTTCTAAAGAAAAGACGTGGATCATTTTTTGCGTTGGGGACGTTTTCCATAGTGTAATAAGAATTATTTAAGCGTAATATCCACAGTCACATCTCCACTCGAAGTAGGAGGAACAACAGGAACAATGAGAGAAGAGAATATTTTTGTTGCCTCAAGGTAATTTTTTAACGCACTTATATTTTGACTTGAGGGAGAAGAAAAGGTCGCAATAATTTGATTATTCCCCTCTTCCATACGCGCGCTTTTAAAATAAACACCACTTTTTTCGATTTGAGCATTTATTGCAGAAAGTTTTTCTCCCATGTGTGATGTAAGACCTGTACTTGCGCCTGCACTATTCACCAACACATTAAACGCACGCGCTGACTCAATAAGGGTTTGAGCATTGGCAAATTGTTGTTCCACAAGAGATCGTTTATTCACAATTTCTTTTAACACGGCCTTCTCTTCATTAATCGCAAATGCCCATAATGCACCAAACGCGAGAAGAAACGTCACAATAAAAGCAAGAAAAATATTTGACCACAAACTCATCGTCTTTAGCAAAAGGTTTTCTTCAAAACGCCCGCTTGATTCTTCTGGTAATAGACTAAGAGATGTTTCCGAGACACCATATTCACGCTCTGAAGCACCACGTGCAATCACAAAACGCGCATCCACATCTTGAGGGAAAGGAAACGGGTTAACCGAAAGTTGGGTGTTTGAATCAATAAACGAGGGAAGAGGTATGCCTGTCGCACGATTACAAAAATATGCCTCTTCGGGAGTAATATTAAAATTACTTTCAGCAAACACGAAAATATTACGCAATTGATCTTTAAGTACACGATTCACATCATCGTCGGGACGAAGTTTACGAAGCAAATGAGTGGTAATTTTCCCCTCACAAAAAAATGCGCATTCAAGACCATCTTCGTCCTGTAAGATAAAAACAAAAGGAGTATTCACCTTTCCTAAAAACGATGCAAGACTCAACATATGAAACTCGCACGCACTCACATTCCACCCAATTTCAAGAAAAACACGGAGATAATCATCAATAATATGTCTTGAGGCAGCAGAAATAAAAACAGCTTTTTGTCCCTTATCCAACACAGGAACTTCAATCCAATCATAATAAGTATCAGGCAAACTCCATGGAAGAGATGTTTCAATCTTGAGGCGAACCGCTTCCCCTAAATCATTTTCATTCATGAGAGGAAATAATGCAGTTTCGGTATAAATATGATGAGGAGGAATAGAAAGTACAAACACCGGTTCACCTTTCAATCGATTAAAAAGATAGGCAGGCATCTGATTAATCAACTTACTCAACGCCACGCGCACCATTTCTGGATTTTTAATTTCACCATTTTGAATTGCTTCATCAGGAAGATCAATCACGCTCGAGGCGAGTGGCTTCACTTTGTCTCCCTTACGCAAAGAAGCAACTACTGCAATATGGGTATCTTGAATATCAAAACCAATCACAATAACACGTGGTAATACAATACGAGAGAAAAACTTAAAAAAACGCCGTAAGAATTTCATAAAGACCCTTGTAGTAAGTATAGCGCTTATATTCTAAAGAAAACAGCAAGCGCTTGTGGATTTCTTTTACTGATTTACTTTCGTGACACTCGTAATCGTCCCACTTGTGGTATAAACAACTGTAGCTTTCACTGTCCATTGCACTGTTTCGCTCCCTTGAGTAACTGATGAGGTCGCCACAATAATAGAGGTTGTCGCAAGCGGTTGGGTAATTGTTATATTAATCGTACCATCAGTTTCAGTAATAGTAGAGGCGCTTACATAAGAACTATCACGCGCAATATTAATAAGTGCATGTTGCACACCAGTTTCTGCTAAAAATTGTGCACGATCCGCTTGGGTCTCAAACTGGCCAGAAGAAATAGACGTATTACTTTGAATAAGTAATAAGCTCGCCACACTAAAAAGAAAAAGAGCAATAATGATCGCAGTAATAAGTGCAACGGCTCCTTTGCTATTAGAAAATAAAAAATACATATAAAAACTATAAAGGTAATACGGTCGTACGCAAAGTATAAGTGGTTGCACTATCAAGAACCCCTTCATTGTTATACCCCACCGTTAATATAATTTGAGTGGACGTCGCAGAAGGCGCTGGATTCTTTACCGCAGTGAACGTGAGGTCGCTCACAAAAAGAGTGGAGGGAGTAGTGGTAGTCACTAGCCCAACCCCCTCTTGTTGCGTCACCGCATTATTCACAAGTGAAAAAGTGGTAGAAGTATTATCATTCATCCACAATACTAACGTATTCCCTGAAGCACTCTTAATATAGGAAGCAGCGTGCACACGATCCACAATTTGTTGCATTGTACGATTTGCATTCATATAGACATCCCCCATTCGTCCGCTCGTGCGCTTACTCCTTAACGCAAAATCAAACACCGTCGCTCCTAACGTTGCGACCATTACAAAGATCCCGACATACACAATCGCCTCAATAAGCGTAAACCCTTTTAGAGATTTTTGTGCACGATCACCTTTTTTAAAATAATTTTTCTCCACGTACTTTCAGTATATCATAAAATAAAATACTCATAATAATATGAGTATTTACTTAAATCTTCTTAAAAACTTCTCTCCTGTGGGTTGTCCCCATTCATCGATAATATCAATGAGTTCTTGAGTTGAAAATTGGGGCATATCTTTAAGCCATTGTTCAAAAAGATTATCAGACTGACTAGCTGCCCACTCTAACCAAAACAGCACAAGATCAGAACGTCTTAAGTCGGAAGCAGCATTTCGTACCTCTTTTAAAATCTTTTCATCCCATAGATATTCAGGAAGCTTACTTTTAATTTCTATATTATCTCTCCTTATCTTCATATGGACTAGCTAGAAAACCTAGTTTTAAAACTATTTTCTTTTTGAGATAATTGAATCATACGCAGAATATAATTTTTTCTTATCTGCTTCATCAAGCACTAAAATAAACTCCTCGCGAGATTTAATTTTTTCGTTCCCTATAGTAAAATCAATACCCACCGCAGTAGAAAGAGCACTTAATTCTTGAAGTGAAAGATAATTAAGTTTTTCTTTCATAAGATCCCATTCTCCTCGTTTCCACTGATTTTCTCTTTTCTTAACAGAGATAGTAGATTCTTTTTCTAGTCGCTCACGAAGACGCTTTACTTCAACCCGCCATTCGAGAAGTTTTTCACGATTATTAGGTCTTTTATTTAATAATTTTTGAAGTTCGTCATTCATAGAAATAGTATAGCATAATAAAATAAGATGCTTCGATAAGCATCTTATTCATTTATTTGCCACTTTTTTGCTCTCCTTCTTTTTCTTTGTTGATAGGAACATCCTTTTCGTAAGTGTCATTATGAGAAATTTTCTCAACTTTTGAAGAATCGGATGCTTGTCTATAACCATCCACCTCTCTTTTTCCACTCGAACCAGTATGTTCCTTACTAAACCAAATATGAACTGATTTGGCCATCATGATACCCTTTCTAAGATTAAATTATTAATGAATATAAACCAGCTAATATATAGCTTCTATAAGTCTAACCCCCCCTCTACAAACTTGTCAATAATTTACTTTGCGTAATTTAAAATCACATCAGTCACAATTGAAGAGGTTGCGGGATCTGATGTACTTAAAAATGTCTTATAGCGAATATAGCGCTGATTCTTATGACATAATGCCTTCACTTCATACCATGTATTTGGCTCAGCACTTGCAGGTGATTCAGGATAATAAGAAGAAGCACTACACGTTTGCGTACTAGAGTTCCATCCTAAATAACTCCATGGACCACTCGTGCTATTTGCAGACGCAATCTGAAATTGCACAGTTGTATTGGCAGGATGTATCCCTCTGTACTGTATAGAATTAGGAGAAACACCTCCAGGAGAATATTGATTAGTATCAATAATATTTGAAATAAGCGCTCCTGAACTTTGATAGCTCACCGAACCAAAGTTCCAACATGGTTGTTCGTCATTTCCTCCTGAATTTGTGTTGGTACCACCATTACTTGTACTTGTTGCATAAATAGTATTACTCCCTGTCACACATTTCGAATTAGCCACGTCTACATACTGCACAGAAGGTCCCGACCCCGTGTACTTAATATACCAATTTTGTGTAGAAGTCGGTGGACGGAGATACACTGGACTTCCTAACCCTCCATTCAAATTGAGTTGTCCAATCGTGAACGCAGACGATTCCGAAGCACTCGCGCCAAACTGAATTTTTGTAGAAGCACTCGTTGCGCTGAATGTCCCAGGAATACTTGTGGTGCTATTAGAAAAGACAACAGAAGGACTTGCATAGGGGTCTGATCCAGAATTATTTGTAAGAGAAAGATTGTAAAAATTCATCGCGCCGCTCAATGTTTGTTGCGCAGTACCATTCAATGTCGTCGTCCCATTATTATGATTAAACGTACTCACCGCATGCGCGATATAATCACCCCCAATCGTCAATATATTTGAAGGCGCAGTAAATTGACTACTATTACCACTCCGATAGGTATTCGTAAGGGTAAGACTAGAAGGAACCGTCACTACCCCTCCTGTATTATTCACAGTCAAATTATAGAGTGCCGAACTCCCCGTCATCGTCCCCGAAAGTGCCTGCGTGCCTCCATTTAACGTAAGAGTATTACTCCCCATAGTGAGTGTACCACTATTCGCAAAATTACCTGTGACCGAAAAGGACCTGCTATCATTCGCACGAAAAGTATTATTTGCACTATTGGTAAAATTACCAGTCACAGTAATAGTTGTAGTAGCATATACATTTGCGGTCACAGTTGTTCCTGTATTTACTCCATTCCCCAAGGTAAGGGTTGTCACAGTAGGTGTACCTTGATCAAACGTATGAGTAGCACCATTCGCCCCCGGTTGCACATTCAACACATAATAGGTGTCCGCAGGAATCGTGGTTGCCCCCGCACCAGAATAAGTCACCGTCCCCGTGCCTTCTGAAAAGGCGTTATTGGTATCTGATTCATTAATTACAAACGGCGTTCCTGTTCCTGAAAGGGTAAGGGTGTAGGATCCCGCACTCAAAATATTAGTCCCATCAGAAGAATCGGCGATAGTAAGCACATTCGTCACGCTGGTATTCCCTCGCAAAGAATAGGTAGTGCTCGCATTCGCGCCCCCTACAGTCAAATTATAATACGTGGCATTTTCTACATCAGTCGCAGTAGAAGTACCCACATAAGAAAGTGTCCCAGTCCCCGGCGTAAATGTTCCGGTCACAATAAACGGCCTACTTCCACTACTCCCTGTCCCGGTAAGCGTAAGGGTGCTCGTGCTTAAATTGAGTGTGGTAGATACCGTAAGTTTTGTTGCTTTCACATCACTCCCTAATGTAATCTGTGGACTAGACGCGCCCCCAGAAAAAAGGATGATTCCTAAATCTTGTTTTGTGGAATTATTATCCGTCCAAGTTTTTGTGCCTGTGGGAGAAAATGTGGTTGTTGCAGTACCTTTGGTAAAGGTAATGATATTTCCACCACAATCAATAATACCACAATACCCCACCGTCATATTTCCTTTCACCGTCAAACTTGGATTATATTGTGCCGCAGTAATCGTCCCACCAGAATTATCTCTCGCTAAATCCAAATTTCCGTTTACGGTAATCGTTTGCCCACTTCCCGTTCCTAAATAATGAATTGTATTTTGAGCAGGGATTATTCGAAGATTATTATACGTAAGATTAGAAATATCCGTACTTTGATTTCCTGAATATATCACCGTGCTCGACCCTGCGGAAAAAGATCCTTTTGAAGTTACTCGAAATGGAGCTAATGATGTTCTTCCGCTTCCAGACAACGTAAGCGTCACAAGTGTAGACGTAGACCCATAAAGTGTATCTGTAGCACTAGAACTCTCATTTCCAACCGTAAGAGTCCCTTGAACAGTCACATCGCTTACTAAGTAATATGCCATCGCAACCGCGTCTGCAGTAGTCCCCAATCCTAAATTATAATAAGTTGCCCGAGCAATATTTGGATCTCCCGTATAATTCACCGTAGAACTCCCCGCAGTAAATACTTCAGACGTATTCCCAATCACAAAAGGATTTCCTCCATTTGACGTCGCACTTCCCGAAAGTGTGATGGTGTTTGATCCTCCGGAAAATGTATTAGTACCCGTTGATGTCGCAAGAGTTAATATGTCCTGTACAGTAATGTCCCCTGCCGCAGTATAAGTGGTCGTTGCGGTAGAAGATCCCATCGTAAGATCCCAATAGGTCATCGCGCTTACATTGACTCCTGTCGTTATTCCCGCATAATACACGGTGCTTGATGCGGCAGTAAACGTGCCATTTTTTACGAATGGTGTTCCCGTCCCGGTGAGCGTCCACGTTTTTGATCCCGCATAAAGTATCGCACTCGTCGCCACTGTCATCACATTTGTCACTGTGATTGCTCCTACACCCGTAGACGTCGTATTCTGCGAAGATCCGCTCCCAACCGTCAAATTATAAAATTTATACGTTCCTGCTCCTCCGATACTCCCTGATCCCGTAAGCGTAAACGTCGCCGTGCCTCCCGAAGCATCAATCCCTCCATCTCCGGTAATATCCCCACCCTGCACCGCAAACGCATAGGTACTCGAAACTGTTCCTTGATTCACCGCCATATCATTGGAAACAGTAATCGCACCTGCGGCAGTAAATAAGGTGTTAGAATCAAACGCAAGATTATAATAAGTCACAGAACCCGCAGGAAGTGTCGGAAATGATCCACCAAAACTCACCGTACTTGTCTGTGCAGTAAACGTACCATTAATCACAAACGGTGTCGCGCCTCCCTGATTTACATACCACGTCTTTGATCCCGCAAGAAGTGTAGAAGATGTTGCAATCCTTAATTGACCAGACACAGTAACAGTTCCTGTAGATGTTGCAGTAATAGTTGACGCAGATGATCCATTCCCAAATGTAAGATTATTAAATGTCCAATTTGTTGCACCTCCAAAATTACCTGTACTGGAAGCAGTCACTGTCCCCGCAGTTGCATTAATGATCCCGTTCCCAGAAATATGTCTCCCCACGGTAATATTAGTCAACGGACCAAACGTTCCTGCAGAAACGGTAAGATCGTTTGCAATAGTAAGATTGCCGTCTGTTGCACAACTTGCACTCGCACCACTATAGGTAAGGTTATAGAATGGCGAATTATTTGTCATTTTAAGACACCCTAAAGATCCGGAACCATCAACCACCACCGTGCCATTATTATGATTAAATGTCCCATCATTTAAAAACCACGCGCCAATAGTGAGTGTAGAAGGCGCAGTAACCGTCGCTACTGCATCCTGACTATAAATATTATAAACCTCTCCATTCGCACTCAACGTCCATGCACCAGAACCAGTGACGTATAAATTATAAAATTTTCCTGTTGAACCAGTAAGCGTTCCCGAAAGTGTTTTTCCGCTTGAGGTCCCATTAAAAGTGATCGTTCCTGTTCCTGCAGTAAACGCACCATTATTTGCATAGTTCCCACCGATTGAAACGTTTCCTGCAGTAAATGTTGCATTTGCAGCAACAGTCACATCTCCCGCAACCGAAAACGTGGGGTTATTAGTCGTCTGATTGATAATCCCTGCATTTGATCCATCTCCAAGTGTCAAATTGTTATTTACAATAATTGTTCCTGCAGCAAGCGTATGAGTGGAAGCACTTCCTGGCTTAATACTTAAATTATAATACGTTGCAGGAGTAATTGTTGTTACACCAGCACCTGTGTAATTAAACGATGATGAAGAAGCAGTAAATGTAGCACCAGACGCAGCAATTACAAATGGCGTGCCTGTGCCACTTAAAGTAATCGTACCTGTATTCGCATTAAACGTATTCGTACCATTTGAAGAGGTGGCTATTGTGAGAATATTTGAGACAGTAATTGTAGTTGCTGCAGGAAGTGTATAGACGGTAGTCGCTGTAGAAGAACCAACATCAAGATTATAATAATTACCGCCAGTCACCGTCACTGCAGAAGTAACACCAGCATACTTAAATCGACTTGTGTCGGCAGAAAAACTACAGTTTTGTGCAAAAGGTGTTCCCGTTCCAGTAAGTATCCATGTTTTTGATCCTGCGCTAACCGCAGCAAGTGACCCACGCATAAAAAGTTGATTAGTTACCATAACATCACCCGTTCCTGTTACTGTAATACTTGGATCATCCCCCCCTACCGTACACATAGAATTTGTGCCAAATTGTAAATTATAGAATGTCCATGTGCTATTTCCCCCAAAACTATAATTACCCGCAGAAAGTGTGGTGGTTGCGCCAGTCATAGCAATAATTCCATCTCCTGTCATATTTCCAGTCACCGTCAAATTCACGGCACCCGCAAGCGTACCTGTTGTCATTGTTAAATTACTCGTAAGAGTCGTCGCATCTTGCAATGTCCATCCGCCCCCTGCCCCATTAAACGTCACTGCATAAAAAGAACTCCCGTTCGTAGTAATAGTCTTACCTGTTGCAGTAGCATTAAATGTCACCGTACCAGTTCCTTTTGTAAAGGTTCCTGAATTCACAAAATTTCCTCCAATCGTAAGAGACGCAGGCGCAGTAAATGTACTCCCCGCGGCAATAGCAAGATTATTAGACACAGTAATAGGAGTGGTCCCCGCGTACGTTTCCGTACTCCCCGCATCACTTAACGTTAAATTGTAATAGGTTTGCGCAGGCACAGTGGTATTCCCCGACGCATAATTTCCCGAAAAATAAAAAGTGGAAGTATTTGCAGTTAATGTCCCGCTCACCACAAGCGGGGTTCCCGTTGTTCCCGAAAGTGTCCATGTTTTTGACCCTGCCGCAAGTGTATGACTCGCAGAGATAGTCAAGACATTAGAAGTCGTAATTCCACCCGTACTCGCCGCAGTTGTGGTCTGACTCGCACCAGAAAGGGTTAAATTATAAAATGTCCACAAAGAACTTCCACCAATATTTCCTGCGCCTGTAAGTGTTGCGGTACCAGCGGTTAAATTAATCGTGCCATTGCCAGTAATATCCCCACCATTTACGGTTAAATTATTTGTTCCTGCAAGCGTCCCTGCAGTCACTGTCACATCATTTGCAACCGTCGTTGCACCACCAAGGGTAAACGTCACCCCAGAACCATTAATAGTAAGATTGTAATAAGTTATCGTCGCGAGTGTCGTTGCAGCACTTCCTTGATAACTCACTGTATCAGTGCTGGTTGTAAATGTTCCACTTACACAAAGAGGAATCACTGTGCCCGCCGCACCCGTGCACGTAGTATTCGTTCCTCCTGCGGTCAAAGTGAGCGTATAACTTGATGCAGTATACGTTCCTGCAACAAGTAGAGCGTCCACCGTCACATTTCCTCCCGGCGCATAGGTCTCCCCAGAAGGAATTACTATTTTCGCACCACTTTCCCCTGTAAACGCTCCAGAAGTAATGGTAAATAACATATCTGCATCTCCATTATTATCAAATTGATCAATATTCGTATTGGTAATAGGTCCAGAATCTTCATGTTGCACAATAATTCTATCTTGATAAAGAGGAATGGAAATGTTAGAAGAAGTGTCTGCCGCACGTGTTACCGCGTTCGCATATACCGTTTCACCATCAAGAAACACAGAAACTACGTCTGCTGCGGCAGCAATAGTGATACCCGAAACACTATACGCGCCACTTGCAGCAGTACATGTTCCAGAATAAGACCCAGAACCATTTATTTTCACTGCAACAGTAAGATTGTTCGTAGAACAATTATACGCAGTGGATCCTTCATCAGAATATATTGTCCCTGAAACAGTTACACCAGGAACAGTGTAGGTGATAACCGCATACACTTTTGAAATATCAGTGTCCCACGATGCCGCCGCATGCGCGACATTAAGAAGAGCGTAATGAGGAAAATGTGTGCTCGCAACTGAACATGCACCAACCGCTGTAATCACCACGCCCACCTCAAGTGTGGTAGTAGAATTCATTACGAAGCTCACCACATGATTCTGTGTTGAAGTTGCCCACACACCATCAAGCATCGTCACATTTGTTCCAGAATTAGTGGCAACCCCATCCACCACACGCACAGTTTGCACCGTCGCATCTGAACTCGCCCCAAGTCCCGCACAAGAATCACGAATATTATCAGCACCACTAAAAGAAATAGCAATATTAGTAACAGTCGCGCCAACAGGAATAGATGAAGTAGGAATGCGAAACGTTGCTCGTTTATTAATAGTATTTGCGTAAATATAAGTCGTATCATTTGCGTCATTCAAAGATGTATAACATGTTGTGGTACTACACGTAGTCGCAGCTTGATTTCTCCAGCTCGCACTATCCATGGTAGACGAAGCACTGTCTGCAGTTGGATCAAGATTTCCCGTTACCGCTGCACCCGCAAAAGAAGGCGCAACAAAAAAACCAACACACATCACCACAAGTGCGCCTAACAATAAGTTATTATCACCAAAAAAAATCGTGCGCCTCACATCAGCAATCATTCTTTATAGTATACCACGCCGAGATTTAAAATATCTGTGGATGAAATAATAATAATTTTAAAAACAAAAAACTGAACACAATAAGTATTCAGTTTTATTTTTTTCTTAAAAAGAAGTGGGTATGGCGGGGTTCGAACCCGTAACCCTTGGTTCCACAGACCAATACTCTGCCAATTGAGCTACATACCCCACTTTCCTTTTATTTATATTCAAACATTAAGAATCGTTCTCACCTCGGAAGTAATATTTTCAAATAAAACTTCATTTTGCTTACGAGTAACCACATTCTTAATCTGTACCGTTTTTTTCTCTTTCTCTGAAGAACCGGCTATAAGAACAACAGGAATCTCAAGATTAAGCACATAAGAAAGCTGACCTTTCAACATCGTATCATTTCCAAAATAAATCTCGGTATTGATACCATCATGACGAAGCATGGTTGCCACCGATTGGATATAATCTTCACATTCAGTATCAAAATTCAAAATAATGACATCTGAAATAGCTTTAGATTTTTCTATCTTTCCCAATTTTTCCATTGCCGCAAAAAGCCGATCAACACCAACCGAAGCACCCGTCGCAGGAACAGAAACTGAACCAAAACGATCGACAAGGTCATCATAGCGCCCTCCCGAAAATACACTTCCAATTTCTTTATAATCAGTAAGTATTGTTTCAAAAACAGGACCAGTATAATAACCAAGACCTCGGGCAACCGATAGGTCAATAGACCATTTATCGTCGGGAACTCCAAGCGCACGAACAGCGTATAAGATTTTTTGAAGCTCATACGCGCCTTCTTGAGCACTAGAGGCATTACTCATTTCACTTAAAATCATTGAAATCATCTCTTGTTGATTATTTCCATGAATATCAAGGAATGTTCTAATACAACGTACTTGTTCATCATTCAATCCTGATCCTTCTTCAGTAACAGGTTTTTGTAACTCTTCCCGTACTGCATCCCATCCTTGTTTATCAAGTTTATCAATAGAACGCAACACAGAAACAATTTGATCATGAGAAAATCCTGCATAGTCAGAAAGACCATTTAAGATTTTTCTGTTATTGACCCGAATGAGAAAATGAGTCAATCCAAGCGCAGTCAGTGTCTCATACATAAGAGCGATAATTTCCGCATCGGCAATCATATTATGAGATCCAACAATATCAGCATCAAATTGAATAAATTCGCGAAATCGTCCCGCTTGCGGTTTTTCCGCACGCCATACTTTACCAACTTGATAACGTTTAAACGGTTTCTTTATTTCATTTGGATATTGAGCAATGACCCGAGCAAGAGGTACAGTAAGATCAAAACGCATCGCAAGTTTATCAAATCCCATTTGCACATTCGTTCTGAAAATACGCATACGAAAATCTTCATCACCGCCGGTAAGAATTTCTTCTTTTTCTATCGCAGGAGTATCAAGGGGAACAAACCCAAAAAGCTCGAATGTATCACGGATAGTATCAAGCATCTTTTGACGAGGAATCATATCTTCAGGAAGATAATCTCTAAAACCCGCGGCAAGTTCTGGAGTTATTTTTTTCTTAGTTTCATTCATAAAATACCTTTCATTTCATTAATAATTGTTAGTTAAAATACTAACCGCATTGTATTTTAAAAATAGTGTTATGTCAAGGACTCATCTACTTGACGTTCTCGTCCAAGAATAAATGCTTCTTGATTGGATTGTGTAATTTTTTTAGCAAAAATAATAACACTTTTCTCATCTTCTACATAAAGAGGAATGTCGCCATCGTGCCCGATACATTCTCCTTCCTGGAGTAGTTCAAAATCAGCGAAATCCCGACTTGGAGTAAAGTTGTTTTTTGTGCGATAGAGAGAATATACATTCACCTCACGTTGATGAGGAGTTAAAGAAGGAGGAAGTCCATCAATAGCTCCCATGAGTGTAAGAAAAGTAATGATTGACTGAAATGCACGTTCGGGTGCTTTAAGATCTTCATGATTCCCACATTCTATACATATACCACATCCCCCATGTTGATTTACAAAATAATCAGTCCCTCCCGGCTCTATCGCATCCCACCCGCAAGATCGGAGAGGAAACGCTAACCGCTCCGCAATCCAAAACGAATGGGGTTCACAAATAATGAAGGGGATACTCTTGGGATTACTACTTGAATGAATATCAAGCAACGCCTCACTCTCTTTTAGAAACGGCATAAGCTCACGCGCACGCTGATGTTCGTAGGATGAAACATCATCACTCTCTTCAAAATTTCTAAACACACGATTTAAATTTACCTCCGTAAAACGCACGTCCTGCGTTATTGCACGAGGATTACCATAAATAAAATGAATTGTTCCTGACTGTATCTCAATTTCAGAGAGAGCTCTTTTTATCGCTAAATGACCACACGGCTCATTACCATGCACCCCTCCCATAATAGCGAGTGTTTTCCCCGGCTTTTTCCCTTTTTTTGTCACAACTCCTTCAATATTCATAATATTATTGACTATATCACTATCATTCTTTTAAAACAAAAACAGTTCTTTTATTAAGAACTGTTTTAAAATGACTATTAGACACTCCTCATGAGTTCAGAAAGCCCATCCAACTTTCGAGCAAGGATAACTCTACCATCAGGGTTTGGATATTCTGCAATGACTTGAAAACCAACTTTACTGGTTGTATACCACTCAAAAGTTTTAGAGGGTTGAGGAGATTTTTGTACACGAGCAATTCCTATTGAAAGTCCTCTACTAAGAAAGTCATCATTCCTTTTTGCAACGAATTCATGAGAAATCTTAATTTGAGTACCATCAACCACCTTTCCACGATAAGAAGGAAGAATCCCCATATCGTCTTGATAAGCAATTAATTCTCCTGTATGAGAAAATAATTCTTTCAAAGAAGATGAAAGTGGAATTCCTAATTTTTCTTCTAACGCTTGTACACTAGTAGGATAGCCCCAACAAAATCCGACCACTTTTTCACCGCCTAAAGCGATCCAACAAGAGGCGTCTTTTGTTACTTCATGTCGAAGATCACTTTCTACTTTCTCAGATGGCCAAAAATCTACAAGAGGAATACCACAACAAGTAAATGTTGTTTCTAAAGGGGATATTTCCTCAATTCCCCATTTTTTGTCACATGCCGAACATTTTTTCCATTCATTCCAAGGACTCCCTGCAAATACTTGCTGGTAGCACTTTATCAGCGAACGAAGAAAAACACTGCTTTCATCTTCAAACGAAAAACGAATGATTTTAACCGAATGATCACTTTCGTCCATAACTATAACCCTTTCTTGAATTATTAAATTGTAAATATAAAATGAAAATTCTTGTTTGAAATGACAAGTAATCAGAGTTGCATCTCACCCCAGAATTTACAGAACCGATCTACCCCTAATAATAGAGAAAAAGCACTATATTTGTCAAATTAAAGTGCTATAAAACATCTTTAAACTTACCACTAATGATAAGTGATCTTGCGATATTAATATCTGTTGCTAATTCTCTGTCTTTCTCAAGATGACTCACATGATTACGGATAATAGTATGTGCACGCTTCGTCCCCCTCCCTAGTTTTTCAGCACCACGAAAATCAACTGCTTGTGCGGCTGTAATAAGTTCGATCGCAATAACATTTGTTACATTTTCAAAAATATTCCATGCTTTACGCGCAGCTATGGTACCCATACTTACATGATCTTCTTGGTTTGCAGAAGTAGGAATAGAATCAACAGAAGCAGGATGAGCAAGGACTTTATTTTCAGAAACAAGTGCCGCCGCAGTATATTGAGGAATCATAAAACCGCTATGCAACCCCGCTTGTTTATGTGCAATAAGAAAGGGGGGTAATCCTTCACTAGTTCCTCGATCTACGAGCTTTGCAATTCTTCGTTCTGCAATATCCGCAAGTTCAGCAAGCGCAATACCAAGAAAATCCATTGCAAGAGCAATGGGCTCACCATGGAAATTACCTCCAGAATATACACGTCCCGGATTAGTAAAAATAAGAGGATTATCAGTTACCGAAGAAAGCTCCCGATCCACCACACCATACACATAACTAAAAGCATCTCGTATCGCACCATGTACCTGAGAAGCGCAACGAAGCGAATAAGCATCTTGAAGTCGTTCAGGAACTGATCCCACAAGATGGGATCCTGAAATAAGAGATCGAATTGTTTTTGCTGAAATTTGTTGACCAGGGTGCGGCCGCACAGTATGAACCTCCTCCCTAAAAGCATCTAACATCCCACATAGCGCCTCAACAGTAAGCGCACAAGAAATCTCTGCCACAGACATCAGCTCTTGAGCGCTTGCAATCGTAAGTGCCGCAATTCCAGTCATAACAGACGTGCCATTATTCCATGCAAGCCCTTCTTTTGCAGTAAAATAAAGAGGAGCAAGCCCTGCTTTTTTAAGGGCGTCTTTCCCCTTCATCCGCTTTCCTTTATACCACGCCTCTCCCTCTCCAAAAAAGAGTAGTCCCATGTGGGAAAGAGGAGCAAGATCACCAGAAGATCCCACAGAACCCTGACTAGGTACCACAGGAATAATGTTTTTGTTAAGAAAATCACACGCACGCTCAAGAAGCTCTAACCGAACTCCTGAATGACCCTGAGAAAGAGATTGAATACGAACCAAAAGAGCAGCGCGCACAAACGGCTCTGAAAGTTCAGGACCTACGCCTGCCGCATGACTTCTAATAAGGTTTTTTTGAAGCTCATTCACATCACCTTCCGAAATAGCAACATCTTTTAAGCTCCCAAAACCTGTTGTCACGCCATACACTCGCTTTTTTGCTTTTACAATATCCTCAACCACATCACGCGCTTGTTTCACTTGCCTTTTCGCAGAGGGAGAAAGAGCAACTTGTATAGATGGATTATACGCAATTTCTCTTACTTTTTCAGGAATAAGATGTTGATCAGGACCCACATAGAAAACCTTATTCTTAATCATAGTTCTTATTATACCATAATCCTACAAAAACAACACCCAAAGATTTATAAAACTACTTTCTTAAAATACGCAAGAATCTTGGACGAAGGATTAATAACACAATGAATAGATCAATAAAAATAATATAAAAAGGAAACACAATATTAACCACTATCCATTGATGAATCGCAAATACATTAAGAATAGCAGAAAAGACACTTAGGGCATAAAACGTCCAAACTTCTGTCTCTGGAAATTTAAATGTTTTAATAAGCATAGGAACCTGACTTACAAAATCGGAAATAATAGACGCATATAATGCAACGCTTGCATCATTAGTGATCTTCCATAACACAATACCAACAAGAGCGATGACCAAACAAATAATATCCGTTTTGGAGCGACCGCCTATCCCAAACTTAATACTAAGTAAAAAAATAAGAATGGATCCTAACGCAAAACTACCAGACAACCAAATAGCAACGGTGTTGCCTTGTGCAAATAATGACGCGGTAGCTAATAAAGTAATAATAAAAATAACAAACCTTGTTACACGATGAGGTTTTGCCTTACCCTTCAAAATTGCAACAATATAAACGGTATAAGAAAAAAGGGACAAGACACTACTTACAATGATTAAAAGATTATCCATATATTTATAACTCTCAAAACTTAAGAAAATAGATTTCTCTAAAATTACATCTTCTCTGCGAACCAGTATTGTTCTGCGACACGAACCCATTCTGTCGCAATCGCGTCGCAATAATCACTATCAATTATTTTACCTTGTTCTAAATATTCTTGCGTCATTTCCATCATTGCCTCCGCAACGATTCTTATCTGAAAGTTATAATTTTCTCTATTAAGCACCACATCGACATTCTCTTTTATAGGATGCTCATTGCTCCCAAAAAGAAAATGAGCCCCATAACCTTGCATACGTTTACTTGCAATGCTGGTAATCATTGCCTCCATAAAAAGGTGATGCCAATGAGGACCTCCACCTTTTACCCTAATATTACGAGGAACAATAATAGTATGAAATGATTGCTTTAACAACTCTTTGGGCGTTTGCGCTTCATATTCAAAAAGATGGATGGTCTCATGCGCAAGAACCATAATTGCGTTTTGAAAATAACAAGGATCTACTCGTGAAATATCTAATAAAAGAACATGAGGAAATTCTTTTTTGGCATGTCCACCAGGAAGCGGGTTTGTATTTGGACACAATTTTACATCAATAATGTTATCTTTTGTAATTTGCCGATAATTGAGAAAATGAGCAACCTGTATATAGAGCTCATTCATTTTTTGTTGAGGATAGTCCGCAAGAATACCCTGCCACCGCTCTATAAGTGGCAGTTCTTCTTTCCATACCCGCTCAAATTTTTTACTAAACACATTTTGAATAGATTCCCATAATTGCTCTTCTTCTTTCTGTTCAATCGCTTCACCCGCATAGCGTTTCCAAAGCCAAAGAAAAGCATTCTCCTTTTTTTGAAGTATTTCTTTTAACTGATCCAAACTTTCTTTTTCCTGTTCTGTATATTCTCCATTAAGAGAATTATAAAATACCGAATTCTTTTTTTCAAAAAGCCAAGTCCATTTTATAAGAGTCTGCACCCAATAAGCAAAATAAGTATTTTTATCTATTAAAAAGTTATATTGTATCACCCTGTTATTATACTTCTAAAAATAAAAAGGTCTACTGTTTTTGTAGACCTTTGAAGAAAATGAATTATTTGTCACCTTCGTAATTTGCACCACCAGAATCTGCGGTATCGTCTCCTGAATTTCCTTGCTCTTCAGCAGGTTCAGTGTCTGACTCTTCGTAAATATCTTCTGGGGGAGGAGGAGCATCATCTTTTTCTTCTGGTTCGTTATATGCTTCTGATTTCATTGAAATCCCTTTCTGAATTTTTAATTGTTAACAAAGGCATATGAAATACATGAATATGCCTACATTTAGGATACCTAACAGTATAAAACCTGTCAATTTTACCCAAAACCCAAACTCGTTGACAAGAAAGCATATTAGCGTAGTATTAAAATAGCACTTTAACGTAAGTATGTGAGTGCTCTTTTCAAAACAAAAAACAATTCAAGGAAAACTATGAATACCGAAGAATTAAAACCCCTCGCTTCTCTTTTCGAAGAGATCGTTTCGAAGGAACTCAAAGTGGAATCAGCGTCTATGTCTGCAGATACCACCACCGTTTCATCGGACGGATGTGCTTGGAGTGACCCCTGGAAAGGGTAAACTCTATCACATCATATTAAAAGGACGAAAATACATCGTCCTTTTTTATTTTTCAAACGACTCAATAAGAGTCTTTATTTTCTCTCCCCAAGGAGTTTTTTTGAATATTGATTTCTCTTTTTTAAATAACATTTGCGCTCTCTCTAAATAAGAATGAGGAAGTGTTTTTTTGTGAAGTTGATAAAATTGCAAAAGATTAACATACACTCCCAAATCTTTACTAAGAGACACTCCCTTTTTTAGCCAGTATTCTGCTTTTTTATATTCCTTAATACTTTCATAACATAGTCCGATAGCTTGCGCATACAATCCCCTTTCTGAACTCCTTGTTTTTTTAATAAGATTATATGCTTTCTTGGCAAAAAAAATGGATTTTTTATTTTTGCGATGCCACCAAATCCTTCCAATACTCCACCACGCAATAGGCGCCTCCTTATCTAGTAATATTGCTTTTTGATACAACACAAGAGCTTTGTTTTCATATCTAAGACGTAGTAAATTATTTTTCTGCTGCATCGCATAATGGTCATAGAGAAGACCAAGATCATACAACAATTTCACATTCTCATAAAACCTTTTATCATGAGATATTATCTTCTCTATCGCAATAATACCCTCTTTATATTTAAAAGCGTTTACCGAATAAAGAAAAATCTTATGTATTTTTCCTAATGCACTTTGTCGCATAATAAGCATGTAGAAAATTGACACTCTTGCTTAGTATATAACACAATAAGAATAGCATTAAATCACCAACTTATAAAAACATTAACAATCAAATATGATAATCGCAAAAAGTAGATTAATTTCTCTAAAACAACTCGAACAAAGTGATCTTCCTATTCTCTGGCAATGGAGAAATGATAACCATTTTATGGATTCATGTTCCAAGCGAAAAAATATACTATCTTTTGAAAAATTCGAACAAGAGTTATCAAGCGATTTCAAAAAAGATAGACATATTCAATGTATCGTCAAAAAAGAGGACAAATCAATCGGAACTATTTA
>CAINEW010000006.1 GCA_903847915.1 uncultured bacterium
GTTAGAACGTTTGAGATATTGCATAAACGTGCGACGCTTCCCCACCATCATAAGTAATCCGCGACGAGAGTGATGATCTTTCGCGTGTTTTTTCAAGTGGTCGGCGAGTGCCTTAATTTGCTTGGTCAAAAGGGCAATTTGCACTTCAGCGGAACCGGTATCCTTCTCATGATGTGCATAATCCTTTATTGCAAGTGTTTTTTGACGTTTCGTAAGCATTAAGCTTATGGTAGCATGAGCGCCTCAAAATGTCAAAAAACACCCGCGCTCATGGCCATGAACGCGGGGAGTATGAATACGCAAGATTGTGAAAATAACAAACCATCAACCTTGCAAGATGAATAATACACCTTTTAAATTATTATGTCAAATGTTATTGTGCGACAGATGAGGTATACTGAATAAAATGACTGAATTAGAAATCCATATCAAAGAATACCTTGATTATTTGGAAATTGAGAAAAACCGCTCGCGAAAAACACGGGAGAACTATGAACGGTATCTCAAAGAATTCGTTGCACGCACAAAATTAATGAGTGCCAAAGCAATCACCGAAGAAAAGGTACGTGAGTTTCGTTTGGTGCTCGCACGGACTGATTTGAAAAAAATCACACAAAGTTATTATGTAATCGCCCTCCGTAATTTTTTGAAATATCTCGGAAAACGCAAAATCCCTTCCCTCTCGCCTGAAACGATCGAACTCCCTAAAATCGCACGGCGCGATATTGAAGTGTTGGACTATAAAGAATTAGAACGAATCCTCAAGGCACCCGAAGGCAACGATCTCCGCGCGCTTCGTGATAGAGCTATTTTAGAAACACTCTTTTCTACCGGACTCCGTCTCGCAGAAATCTGCGCACTCCCCCGCTCGCTTGACTACACGCGAGGAGAAATCTCTGTGCGCGGAAAAGGAGAAAAAGTCCGCGTCGTCTTTTTTTCAGAAAGCACCAAAAAAGCGATTAAAGAATATTTAGATAAGCGCGGTGATGTAGAGCAAATGCTTTTTGTAAGTATGAACAAACAAGGTAAGGTGGTGGGCAAAATCACTCCTCGCGCCGTGGAACGTTTAGTAGAACGTGCCGCACGCAAGGCGGGCATCATGAAAAAAATTCATCCGCATCAATTTCGCCATTCATTTGCCACCGACCTCCTCGTAAACGGCGCCGACCTCCGCTCTGTCCAAGCGCTTCTTGGCCACGCGAATGTGTCTACCACCCAAATCTACACTCACCTCACCAACAAAGAATTAAAAGACATCCACCGCGCCTTCCACGGCAAACGCAGAGAATAATCGGTGACGGTAAAATATAAATAACCCCAATTCGATTGTATTTTATACACAATTATACAAGATTTCACGATCGTGAGATATTGTATAATTAAAGAGTTGAGGAAGATAAATAAAAAACAGTCATATGAAGGGAGAAATCACATTGCATATTTTAGAAAAAATTGGGGAAGGAATGATAGATGCCGCCGCGCTTTTAGGAAGCGTCCTTGAAGCAGGTTACGGTGCTTCATATAGAAAACTAGAACGAGTCCATCAAAGGAGCGCAGGTAAAAAGTCATCAACTCTTTCAAATAAGGTACAAAAACAACGGTATCGAAATATGCTTGCCTCATTAAAACGCGATGGTCTCCTAGAATCAATAAAAAAGGATTCTCTAGAATTAATACATCTTACTCCAAAAGGATCGGAGACACTTAAAAGACTTAAAAACAAGCCCACACTTCCTTCTACTCACTACAATCCCACCAAAGAAACACGTATAGTAATAGTGACATTTGATATTCCAGAAAAAGAACGAAGAAAAAGAGATTGGTTGCGCATGTCTCTTAAAAATCTCGAGCTTCGCATGGTTCATAAAAGTGTATGGATGGGAAAAACAAAATTACCCCAGACACTTTTAGAAGATATTTATACATTACGTCTCACTCAATACGTAGAAGTCTTTGAGATAACAAAAAAAGGCACGCTCAGTTCCCTTTTGTAATATACACACAATAAAACGATTGAGTGATATTGAGTGATAAAGTACAAGATTTCACGATCGTGAAATCTTGTATAAAATACTTTTACTGAGTTATTTTATGAAAGTAAAAAAACAACACCCTCATTAATTAACAGTGTTCTTTCTATTTTTTTAGTTATTTTGTGCCCTCGAGAGGAGTTTCACATCGTCCGCCCAGGGCGGACTCCTTCAGAACCCACGGTTCTGAATACCCGCCCGAACGTACCCCGCCAGAATTATTTGTCGGGCTGGCGTTCGGTACGGGCGGGATTTCCTATACGGATGGGACACGTCCGTTTCCCCTCCGACCCACCCCTCCGTTCAAATCCTCCCGTGACCACACTAACTAAAACAATATGTCTGAAAACATATTGTTTTGTGTGCCCTCGAGAGGATTTGAACCTCTAACTCTTGCGAGACGGCGTCCTAAGCGCCGCGCGTATAGCCAGTTCCGCCACGAGGGCATAAAAACCCTTATAGAACAAAGGTTTTTAGCTATTCCCTGCCCCATTATCCTATCATATCCCCAAGCATTTGACAAATATAAAGAAGTATGCTACAATTAACCCCAGATAACAATTATATTTTTAACAATTTAATCATAGGAAATAATTATTATGGCACAACAACCTCAGCTGAAGATAACTCTTCAGCAAGAAAAAACAGTGAAAGACGAGGATGGTAGTTATGCAGTTCTTGTCACAGCGTATGTGAATGAGGGGAAAGAACCCTCACAACAAACATTGCAATTCCGTCTTAATGGAACAGACAAAGAGCAATTTGATACAGACGCCGATGGACGCATACAAATTACCGTTGCAGACCTTGATCCAAAAGACCAACATTTTTTGGAAGCTCAAATTGTGGGAACAACGGTACGCGCAAGAAAGCAATTGCAAATTCCGAAGCCACCACAAGAAGAGAAAAAAGAAGAGAAGAAAAATTTTGCAATTAAAGAACAAGTTGTTCGTGTTGCTAAAGGAATCTATCAAATTTCTTTCTTTGTTTCGTTTGGTGATAAACCAGCA
>CAINEW010000007.1 GCA_903847915.1 uncultured bacterium
TAAAAAAATATTATTAAATAATGAAAAACAGAGCAACAGGAGTGTCTTGTACCACAACGGAAAAGAAATAAAAGTTTTAAATAAATATTTTTGCCCTAATTTTTTTTTATTCCCTATCAAATACAACATCCCGATTCCACGAAGTTTCATTGCATAAAGAGATGGGACAACACGAAAGCATTCCTCATACTTAGAAATAAAACTCGAAAATGATCGCGCTCTTTGTAATGCTGTTTTTTCATCTAATTTCCAATAAGGTTGTGTAAAATTTGTACCATGAGTGTGAACAATAAAAAGTGGCTCGTTAATAAAAAGGAAGTTTAATTTTCTTTTTGCTATTTCGATAATAATCTCTTGATCTTCAAACGCACCAATGTTTTCATCGCGATCCCCGATACTCTCTACAACCAACCTCGGAAAAAACATTCCGCTGTTATTACTTGCGTATATGCTTGTATCAAGTAAAACATCTCTTAATGTATTATATTGAACACGAAAAGCGTGAACCTCTTCTTCGCCGATGGGCTGCATTTTTTTTTGCTGACAAGAAGAAAAAGATTTTGCAATTTTTTTTTCGCCTAAATAAGAAACAGAAAACGCATTGCAACTTATGACACCAAAATTATTTTCTCCAAAAGATTTTGCAAGATCAACCTGTCGCTCCAATTTAGTAGGCAACCATTCATCATCATGATCTAAATATGCAATATAATCCCCTTTAACATGCTGAAATCCTATGTTTTTAGGGTGAGCCGGAGTCCCGGAATTTTTATCAAGAAAAACGGAGGTGATTCGTTCGTCTCTTTTTTTATAACTTTGAATTATCCGTACAGTATTATCAGTAGAGCAATCATCCACAATAATAAGTTCGAGGTTTTTATGTGTTTGCTCTAATACGCTCTGGATCGTCCGTTCTAAAAACTTTTCTGCATTATACGTCGGTATGATAACTGAAACTTTAGAATGAGTATTATTGTTTAACATATAATATCCCAATACCACCCCATCCCTGATTTCTATCCTCTATAATCTCCAACGATTCATATTCTTTTTTAATTTCACCCCAAAAACGATCTACTTCACATCCAGAATCTTCTGAATGGTGAGCAATATCATGAAAGGCAATGATCCCTATACTTCCTACTAAATGCCTATACATTAAAAAATCACGTTTCACTCCATCATACGTATGGTCCCCATCTATAAAAAGAAAATCCACCTTCTTCCCATGGAGAACATTCTCTATTTGTTTCACCGAAGACTCATCATGAGAGTCTGCCTTAATAAGATGTAAGGATTGTTTATTAGAAATGAATTCATTATAAAGACGTTTCCTCCATTCTGGATATCCACCATCCACACCAGGCAAATCAAGACTAATAATGATTGAATCTTCGGGTATTGTTTTACAAAGAAGAAACAATACACCACCAAATGACGTACCTATTTCAAGGACTATTTTTGGGCGCCTTTCTTCTATAATACTAAGCAAGTTTAGTATTTCACTTTTTATTTGTAATGGTTTTATTACACTAAAAAAAATGCGGGAGGAAAAATAAAACAATTCCTCTTTGTTCCTTGTACGCACATTCTTCAATTTATGTATTACTAGGTGGGATCCACAAAACCACACTATTGGTCTCAGTGGTTGAAAAAGCCACATACATAGACGCTTTAAAAAACCAAAAAGGCCTTTTTCACGAATACCTTTTTTAATTCTATTAATATTCTTAATTATATTCATACCGCCAAAATACGCTTATATTCTTTTATTATGCGATCACCATAGTCATCCCATGTAAATCCATACGCGACCCTTTCTTTCGCTGACTGACCCATTCGTTCGCACATTTCTTGATTTTCATAAAGATACAGTAATTTTTCCTTTAATTTTTCCACATCACGAATGGGAATAATAAACCCATCAGTACCATCTCGTACAACATCTTCTCCGCCAGTATTCGTAGTACAAATCACTGGCAACCCACACGCCATAGCTTGGATCATCACCATTCCAAATCCATCTTGAAGAGAATTTAAAACAAAAACGGATGCTTGAGAGTAGTATCGATAAAGCTCAGATTGGGGTAAATGACTTATATAATTGAAATTACCATTATATTTTTTAAAAAAGGGAGATATTTCCTCACTCAATGCACCAACAAGCATCAATTCAACATTTTTCAAGTTGAGTTCTGAGAATGCTTGTAATAAATAATGTACCCCCTTCTGTAACGTCATTGCCCCAACAAAAATCACACGAAATACATTATCCACCCTCTTCACTTGATGAAATTCTAAAAGATCAATCCCATAAGGAACGTGGATTAATTTTCGCTCTGGTATATTGTAATCCAGAAAAGTTCTTTTTGCAAAAATTGACGGCACCGAAATAAAATCCATTTCTTCATATGCCTTCAACTCATTCTCCACAATTCTTTGGGAAGAAATTTGAAATAATCCTGGTTTAATACCAAATTTATCATATTCTTCGCGCATAACACGTTGTTGGTAAAGCGTGTGGGCGCTTCCATTTTCTACAATAACCAAAGCACCAAAATTCTTTGCCTTTCTCATAGTACGAGGAAACGAAGATTGACCAGCAACAAGTATCTCACAAAAATCAAGACGACGAGCAGATCCTTTATCAAAAATTTTATGGAAAAAATATTGAGCATCATAACCATCTCTTAAAATATTTGGGAGTTTTTCCCAGCTCCTTTGAAGGATTTCTTTTATAACAACAGATCGTACTTTGCTCTTAGGAATACCAAATCTTCTCACAAGAAACTTAGGGTATGACGTAATTAATTGTGACAAATAATTATATTTGAGTAATTGATTTGCCAAATTAAAAAGATGAAATCTCCCAATAATCGAGATAGCAATTTTCATATTAAATATTTAAAAATGCTTTTCAATAAAAATATTAATCCTATGACGCAAGGGGGAAGGTAAAAATCTTTTCATAAGTTTCTTTAAAAGAATATTATAGTGAGTTTTATTTATGAATAATATCTTTTTTGAAAAATCTTCACATATTATTCCTAATTCATCTAAACTTAGATTATTTCTTTTAGTAAATTGACAAAAAAGATCCAATAGTAAAAGAATAATATTTTTTTTGTTTTTAAAATAAAAGAATGGCATTTGTGTAGCGGCTACGACAAGCTCTTTAGGAACGTCCCTATTTAAAATTTGTTTAAATAGCTGTCGTCGAATAGTAATCTCAAGTTCTTGTTGAATTGAATACTGCGTACTACCAATTGACTCTTGATGAACACGCTTCACATGAAGCACCTCATCTAAGTTGGCAAAATGGGTAAAGGTAATTAGTCGACTCCACAACTCCGTGTCTTCAATATGAACAAACTCAGGATTATAAGCGCCCGCACTCATTATTACATCACGTCTCATCATAACCGAAGGATGTGCTATCGCCAACCCGAAAAACATTTCCCAATAAATCATATTATGTGTAAGTGGGAAATCAAGAGTAGAAAGTGTTTTCCCATTCACATCAATCTGACGCACACGTGTTCCTAAAACTCCAACATCAGGATGCGCATCTAAAAAACCAACCTGTTTCATAAATCGCTCGGGCAAACTAAAATCATCAGCATCTATTCGAGCAATATATTCTCCACAAGAATTTTTAAGACCACGATTAAGCGATTCCACTAACTTTAGATTTTTTTCATTTCTCAAAATACAAATTCTTTTATCTTTAAACGTACTTAGTATCATAGGCGTAGCATCAGTAGATGCATCATCAATGATGATAAATTCAAAATCTGTAAACGTTTGAGATAGAACGCTTTCTATGGCTTGTGTAATAAAACGAGCACCATTATACACAGAAAGTACGACAGATACTTTAGGATTATTAGATTTCATAAATAAAGTCCTTGCTAATATAATCACAATATTCTTTTGGAGAGAGAGAATTTGGTATCTTTAATTGGTACAACTTAATATGAGAGAAAACCTTACGAAGAATAGTTTCTTGCGACAACCGAAATTCTATAAGGTTGAATTCTCCAACTGATGCTAATAAAGAAAGATATTTCATACCCTCATTAAATTCCGAATCTAAAATTCCCATTATTCTTCCTATAAGAGAATCAATATCCATAGGTTCTAAAAAAATATTTTCCCCATCATATCTCTCAAGAAAAATGCTTGCATCTAACACCGTCCTTTTCCCTATCTTTTCTTTTTGGATGAGTTTTTCTGCAGGAATCTTAACATAAGAAGCGTTCCATTTTTTTAGCACCGGACCAGTAGAATTAAAAATCCTTTTAAAAATAAAATTTATAGCTCGCTTACATTCATAAAACAATTTATATCTATTTCTTTTTTTTAAATATATCTCACTAGAAGAATTTTTAAGCTCATTAAAAAGGGGGACATGATAGGGATAGATCGAAAAGTCACTTGGATATGAATACATCAAATGTTCGCCACCCACAATCACATAATCATCCCCAAAGAATTTGAAATCTTTATGATTGCGTAACGCTGATATAAGAAGAGTTTTTCCAACTCCACCAAGGGCTGGGAAAATAATACCCCTTCCTTTCATTTCTATACCTGCGCCATGTACAAAACTAAACCCTTTTACAAGCAATAAAGCCTGAACAAAAAGATTTGTTGCTCTATTCGCATACGTAGTATATTCTTTTATTTTGTTCTTATCAAAAGAAATTGCATATCCTTCCTTAGGAAAACATATCCCGCTATCTATTCTAGAAAAATCAATAATGTGACCAGCGGAATTTTTAAAAAAATCTTTGGAAAAATCAACGACCCCATAATCAATCTCGCTTACCTTAGGGTCCTCGAAAAAACGAAGATAATGATCATATCCCGCTATTATATAAGGAGAATTAGAAACCACACCCACACTCACCAGATCGTGTATATTATACCGCTTTTCCATTAATCAAGCATATCAGTTATTTAAGGGAAAAAAAAGAGTTATGTATAAAATTCAAATGTTATAACACCTCATCCAATATTTATTATGATATCATCTTCCGAATTGCCTTATAAACATCCTCACAAAATTTTTCTGTGGTAAATGGTCTATATCGCTCTGAATTTATATACTCCCACCCTCGTTGACACATTTCTTCATATTCTCTTGTTCCTTTAAAAACCTGTAAGTAGGAAACAAGGTCGTCTAGATTTTTAAAATTATTATAGTTGATATAGGTATCTGATGGGATATATTCATCCACATTCGATGGAGGTAAATAAATAGGGACAGTTCCTGTTGCCATTGCCATAAATGGATCGTATTCAAAATCACCTGCGGGGATAGAATTCTGGATACAAAAAGCGAACCAGTATTCTGAAAATGTTTCCCATTTATCGGGAGAAAATCCCTTATAAAGATTTGTGTAAAAGGGTGTAACCTTTCCAAATTTAGAAACATCTTCTGTGTTCCAACCGGGACCATAAAGATCGAGAAGAGCATCTCCACGCTTTTCAAAATATCTTATAATTTCTCTTCGTAAAGAATACAACTCTCCTCTCACAGGAGATGCTTTGTTGGATTGCATTAAAATACATAAATTTTTCTTAGCGTTAGAAAGAAAATGCTTATAGCGAGTAGAATCAAATGGAACAGGAACCTTAAATTCAACAAATTGTTTTGGATATTTCTTCGCTAAGTCACTTGACCAAGAAAGAAATATTTTATGAAAAAACCGATAAAAAGGGAGGTATTTCCATCCCCAAGGATTCACAATATTCGGCTCTAAAATAAAAAAAAGCACCTTTCTTGGATTAATAAAATTTTTCAAAATAAATAAATATTTTCTTAATCCTGGCTCCATCATAATCCACAAATCGATGTCTTTGAAATCTGAATACATATCATATGTATTCATTTCAATATCTTTTTGTTTTAAATAGCGCTTAAGTGTAGCATATCGATTTATTACAGGAAGTCCCCCAAGATTGACACTCGCATCAGAATCAATATCAAAAACATGGTTCTTAAGCATATCTAGATACCCTGGGTCAAATGCAATTTTCAACATAAATTATGAGTTAAAAAAATACTTTATTGATTCACATATATATTCAATTTCTTGATTCGTGAGCTTACTCGAAGAAGGCAGCCACAAACCTTGTTGCGCAATTTTTTCTGCAACAGGATACCTACCACTACGACTATAAACAGGCTCAGAATGGAGCGCTGGATAAAATGGACGCGAACCAATATTTTTATCTTTTAAATAATTAATAAGGGCCTGCTTGTGATCACTACCATCATTAACAAGAACATCAACAAACCACGGTGAGGTATCAGTGAGATTTGTAGAAATAAAAGATATGCCAGAAAAAGAAGAAAGAAGGTCTTTGTAAAAGGCATAAATTTCTTTCTTCCGTTGTACTCTCCAAGCAAGCTTTTCCATTTGTTCAATTCCTATAACCGCTTGGATATCAGTAAACTTAAAATTCCAACCCATCGTTAAATAATGATCCGCACCTGGTTTCTCTCGTCCAAAATCACGAAGTTTGATTATTTTTTCAAACATTTCCTCATTATCGGTAATCAGTGCGCCTCCCTGACCAGTAGTAATAACTTTAGGTGCGCTAAAAGAAAAACTACCAATATCACCAAACGTACCAAGATGCTTGCCTCCATTAAAAGAACCGAGTGATTGTGCAGCATCTTCAATTAATATAATATTTCGTTCTTTGCAAAATTGAACAAAGCTCTCAAGAGAGGATGGATAACGGCCATTTATTGTTACAAGAATCACCGCCCTCGTTCGAGGGGTTACTGCCTCTTTCATCTTATTAAAATCCATACACAAACTACTTTCTTCAATATCTACAAAAACAACATCCGCACCAGTTAATTTCACCGCATTTGGAGTTGCCACCATAGTATAATCAGGGACAATAACCTCGTCTCCAGTTTGAACACCTGCAGCTATCAATGCTAATGTAAGACTAATCGTTCCATTGGAAACGACGGAGCAATATCGTGCGCCGGTATAATTTGCAATCATTTTTTCAAAATCTCTTGTTTTTTGAAATTCGGTAACCCATCCCCCTCCTTTCATATACTCAGAAAGCGCTTGTTCTTCCCTCTCGTCAAACCACGGCTCCATTTGATTAATAAATTTTGTCATAAAATTCTATTTTTTCTTTGATTCTACATTCAAACTTATCAAAATCCCATTTTTAACATCCATATGAGGAATATAGGCACGTGAATAATCATCATAATCTTTATGGATTGTCTTCCTCCAATCATATCTTTTTATATCACCAAATCCGTTTTCTTCCAGTATTTTTTTAAGACTCTTAAAATCATACGCAGTTTTATGATGCACAGTTTTTGTGGTACCAGGAATCTGCCAATGACCAAAAAGTGGGCCCAAAATCCCCGCATGATTAATATCTTTATATTTTAGATAAACTTTCACAATCGCCTCAAAATCAGGAACCGCAAGACGCAATAACCCTCCCTTCTTTAATACCCTCCTCCACTCTTTCAATACTTCTATTGCTTCAGTTCGATCAAAATATTCAAACGCATGAGAGCTATAAATAAGATTAACAGAATTATTCTTAAAAATAGACAAATCGTTTATTGGGCGACGATATTTAATATGAGGGAATCGAGCAAGATCAACATGCACAAAACCAGGAATGTATCTTTTACCACACCCTAAATGAAGCATGACTAACTTTTTATCAACTTTTTTCATATATGCAAATCGAGTGGGTGAGGTGTAAAAACTTGTCTCCCTACAACATTTGTCCTTCGCACAATTTCAGCGTCTTTCTCTTCGCGACAAAAAATTACATTCGAAGGATTTTCACAAGCAAAAAAGTATCCCTCTTTCTGCAAATATTGTATCACGGGCTCACGCCGGATTGAAATTTCAGCAATTACTACACGAGGAGCATATCGCTTGAAGTCCATACCACAAAATACATCTTCCTCGGTGCCTTCTGTGTCAACAGAAAGAATATCGATTGGAATCGGCACATGATGCGTTTCAAAAAGCGTGTTAAGCGTACTAAGGGGAACCCGAATTTTCTTAAATCCCCCGAAAAACATCCCATAGTGAGACTTGAAAAATCCCTCAAGGCTTTTATCTAGTGTAGACATAGAACCCCTAAAGTTTGTATAAAAATCAACTTCGTTTTTATCCTCCCTACCTGCAGCCGCATGAATAGTAATAGAACGAGACCGATTCTTTTTTAATAAATCAAAATAATCTGGGTGAGGCTCAATACATATCCCCTTCCAACCCATTAACTCAAAAAGATAGGTATTACTAAAACGAGCTCCTTCCATTGCGCCAACTTCTACAAACCAACCCGAATAATTTTTCTCAAAAAGTGGAAGGATTTTTATATCTTCCCCATATTGACCATAAAAATTTCTTTCTTTTATCCATGCTGAAGGATAAGAATAGGTTGCATCCAAACTAATAACAGGAGTGATATTAATTATAGATCTTATTTTTTCTTTGATAATACGCGGCACGAGTGCGCGGATAATTTTTCTCATTCTAAAAGAACCTTATCTTCGACGAATGGTCCATTTTTAAATTCCATCATTTTCGCGTCTTCAATAACCTCAATACCAATTCCTCCATCGACAATCATTACGCCCTGCCCTGTTCTTACAGTAACTACTTCTATAAGCTCATTCTGACTATACACACTCACATTTACCACACCAGAAAAAACCATAAGGGCCTCCATAAGATTTTCGGTGGTTCGTGTAGTAGGGCAATGGCTATGCGCCACCAATTTTTTCCCAGCAGGATGGTTCAACGCAATCACTTGAAGTGGCCATGCCTCCGGAGTTAATGGTTTTGTTCCGTCTTCAAAAGTACCGTCAAAAACAATAGCAATTATTTTTTCTTCTTTTTTAATAATTCTCATGATTCGTAGATATCTTTTGTGTTTTTAATATCTTCTTTGAGCATCTCACGAAGAAGTGATTTCCAATTATAAGTAGGACGCCATCCAAGCTTTCTAATTTTCTGCGCATCACCACGAAGATAGGGCACTTCGTTAGGACGGAAATATTTCTTGTCAATTACTACATATTTTTTCCAATCTCCGAGACCCACTTCTTTAAAACAAAATTCTAACGCCTCCTCAATACTATGAGTTTCTCCTGTTGCTACTACATAATCATCAGCTTTTTTTTGTTGCATCATAAGATGTATCGCATTGACATAATCTTTACTATGTCCCCAATCACGTTTAGCATAAATATTTCCCAATCGAATTTCTTTTTGTTTCCCATTTAAAATAAGTGCAATACCACGGGTAATTTTTCGAGTAACAAATATCTCGCCTCGACGAGGGCTTTCATGATTAAACAAAATTCCATTTACCGCAAAAAGACCATATCCTTCTCGATAAATTCTTGTAAGATGAAAGGCAGCAACCTTTGAAACACCGTAAGGACTTTGTGGCCAAAACTCGGATCCTAATCCAAAAGGCGGCTTGCTCCGTGTAGCACCAAACATCTCAGAACTCGATGCCTGATAATATTTTGTGCGTGGGGCATGATAGCGAATATATTCAAGAATTCCCAAAGGACCTAGTGTATTTGTCCCAAGTGTGAACGAAGGAATATCAAATGAAATGCGCACATGACTCATGGCACCTAGATTATAAATCTCATCTGGCTTAAATTTTCCAATAAGATTTGAAACAGAAACAGGATCAAGAAGATCTCCATATTCAGTATCAAATCTCTTGTTGTTATAAAGATGATTGATACGAGTTGTATTAAAGTGACTCGCACGACGAATCACACCAAGAACCTCGTATCCTTTTTCTAAAAGTAATTCAGCAAGATAACTCCCATCTTGTCCAGTAATCCCAGTAATAAGTGCTTTTTTTCTTTTATTCATAAAATAATGCTTCTGCACAGCATACCACAAAGGTCATACAAATACAAACAAAAACGACCCTTATTGTGCTCTTATTATATTAAAAATCGGCACTAGACTAGCAAAATCATGCTAAAGTCTAGAATATGCCAGTAAAATACACACGATTCAAGAAAAACAAGGTTAATAAATTATTAAGGTGTTTTTGTACTTATTTAGGGGCAACACAAACAGCACAATTAACAGGTATCAATCGCAACACGGTGAATAATTGGTATCAAACATTCCGTAAAGCAATTGCTGAATTCCAAGAAACGCAAGTGAAGCAGTCATCAGGATCCTTTGAACTTGATAAATCATATTTTGGAGGCACAAGAAAGAAGCTCCATGCGAAAGATCGTAGAAAGCGAGGTCGAGGAGCAGAAAACAAAATACCGGTCTTTGGTATCAAAAAAAGAGATGATGGTTCTGTCTATACCAAAATCATAGAAAACGCTTCAAAACACACGCTATTTCCTATCATCAAGGAGTTAGTCAACAAACATGATTCCATCATCTATACGGACAAATTCAGTACGTATGACGGGCTCGTGTTTGATGGCTACAAGCATTTTCGTATCAATCATTCCAAACAATATTCCAATCGAAAAGGAAATCATATCAACGGCATCGAAAACTTCTGGGCATTTTCAAAACAACGACTCTCAAAATTTCATGGACTTTCACGAAAAAACTTCTATTATCATCTCAAAGAATGTGAATTTCGCTACAACAAGAAACATGACATGATGAAGATATTACAGAGAGTTATTCACAGTTTGCTAGTCTAGTGCCAAAATATTTTTCCCTGTATTTGCAAAATCAATCGCAAGACAATGTCCAACAATACCAGCCCCAACAATAATTAAGTCATACTGCATAACAATATATTATAAATATATCGCCATTAATTATTTATTACATGGCCCAAGGCGCTTAACAAACCTAAAACATCATTTTTATAATTATATTGTTCTATAATAGAACGAGAACAAACACCGAAACTTTTTCTTTTTCTTTCATCTAACACAAGTTCAATAAGCATACTTGAAAATACATCGATATCCCCCACCGGAAAAACGAACCCGTTCTTCCCATGCTGAACAAGATCACCTCTACTTCCTACCATATCTGAGACTACAATTGGCAACCCAAAACACATTGCCTCATTAACAACCACTCCCCACGTTTCTCCCACACCAGAAGACAACACAAATATATCCGAAAGAGCAAAATATTTTACTAAATCACGCTTATTTTGAAAACCAACAAAGTATACATTTTTAAAATTATGAGATTTTACATACATCTCAAGATCTTCTCTTAAATCTCCATCTCCAACAAACACAAGAGCTGGAATTATATCTTTTTTATTTTTCTCTTGTAAATAAGAAAGAGTATGTTCATACGCCTTCAAAATATCAAATGGTCTTTTTTGCGAAACCAACCTTCCTACAAAAAGAATTACTGGGCATCCCCTAATTTTAATATCTTCTTTGAGAACACTACGTTGCTCATTTAATGCTTCGCATGCCTGAAAAAGCTTGTCGTTGTTCGCCGCATAAGGAAAAAAGAAAAGTTTAGATTCTGGAATATGATAATAAGAATAAAATCTTTTATTTTCTTGTCCAATATATAAGAAGGCACTTATGTTTCTAAAAAGAAAATTGAGAATAGGTTTTTTAATATTTTTTTTAATCTTACTTTTTAGAATTTCATGAGTAAGAGAGCTTTCGCTAAGTAAAAAAATGTGCGTTCCTAAAATAATTGAACAAATAAAGGTGAGCCAGTTCGTAAAAGAATTCCAACCATTTACAAATACAACATCATATCTATTATATAAAAGCTCTTTTATAACACTTAGATTAATTTGGCCAAAAAAATGATCAGACGGACAGAAAGAAAAGTTTTTTAGCACTATACATCTAAAACCATCAATAAGTGACTCTCCCCAATCAACACTAACTCCAAACGCAGGATCAAATCCCACCCTTATACCTCTATCACTTTGCAAATAGACTGTAAGATCAATATTTTTTTGTTGTGCAATTTCTCGGAAAAGTGCCGCATTATTAGGGCCAATTTGAAATGTTAAAATAGCAAGTTTTATCTTTTTCATTATATTGATTCATCTTGTAAATCCTTTGCTATCTAAAAATTATTTTTTATCCTTTAAGTTTGGCATATTTGAATCTAAAAACGTTTTTATCTTAACATCGTCCGGCCATAAAGAGAATATCTTTTTTGCAATTAAAAGGGCATTCTCTAAATCATTATGAGAACGATAGAGGTCAAATACATTATAAAGCACAGGAGGAAGATCAGGTCCAAGCGTAAGAGCTTTCCGATAATATCCTTCAACCTTCTGATAATCCTCTTGTCTGTGGTAAGTGCTCCAAAGAACACGATACATCTCACCAAGCGTCAACAAATGACGCACATTATTTTTATCCATCACATCTTCAATATAACGAATAAGCTCTCTCCGTACTGCCTCTTGTTGGTTTTCTTGAGAAACAATTCGAGCGATATCATTACTCAAAAATTTTGCAACTTCTTCGTCACCCACAGGAGAATAAAACAGAAGCGCATAATTAAATGTTTGTTCAAAATCTTGAATACTATGAACATTCCGCGCTTGCACAGTACGAAGTGCGGTAATATATCGTTGAGATTTTTTAAACGGTAAATACGATCCAAAATAAAGTGATAAAAGCGTCCCTATAATGAGTACTATTGAGCTAAAGAATAAAATAATATGCTTGAAAGTGAATGAGGACATAATATAATAAATAACAAACGACAAATCATAAATAACTATCAAAATGAAAATTACTTGCTCTTTTCTATAATTGCAGAAAATATTTTCTTTAACTCGGTCGCCTCTTTTGATAAAATACTGTTTTCTAATGAAATATTCTCTTTGTTCGTCGCGCCAATAAGCTCCAACCAATATACTGTTTCTTTTGCCTCTTTTCTCGAGATTTTGATTCGCATCACAAAATCTTTCTTCCCAAGAGCTTCATTGGCCTCAATATAATTTGCGCCAACAGATGCTGACGACCGAATCACTTGCTTACTATATTCTATATTAGAAATTGTTTTTGGCAATTTCTTGCAAAACATTGCCACATTTTTTGCAAATGTGTAACTTCTTTTTTCTAAGTCATATTCTTTTTTTTGTTCAATCATTTTTCTGTTTTTTGAAATATTGTGTATTGGTTATTGGAACTTACTTATTATTTGAAGTTTGTAATTTGAAGTGTGGCGCTGAAAAAAGATATGTGGCAAATGCAAGGAATAAAAACACGTTAGTATAAATAGGAAGCACATCAAATAACACAAGACCCTGGATAAGATAAGCTACAGGAATACAAAGAATAATTGCTTTTACTGTTGACGAATATGAGCTAAAAACAGACGAAATATGATGATGACGAAAGAATAAAAAGAAGAAAACGCCAAACATACTCAAAAAACTTAATAGCCCTAAAATACCCGTTTCTGCAAGAGAATCAAAAATAATGCTATGTGCTCTATCAAACCACGCACCAAACCCTTCGCTTGGCTTGAAATAAGCGGTATTAAAATGTGCGTCAAATACATGAATAAAATTCTCCGGTCCCCATCCAAGAAGTGGTCGCTCTTTGAATCCATCAATAGCACTCTTCCACATAATCGCACGATGCCCAAATGTTTCTGTCGTAAATGATATATCAAAAAGACGCGCCATAGGTAATTTTTGAATAAAAACACTTTGTTTGAAATAAATTCCCGTACCAAAGACGATTAAAACAGCTGCAAGAGCACCCAAAATCCATTTACGAGCCATAGAATGACGAAATGCCATATAGAACCCACTCACACACAAAGCGCCAATAAGACCTAATAAAGCCCCACGCGTTGCAGCAAAAATAAACACTGTAAGCAACCCACCTGAAAGAATATAAAGAATAATTGGCACAAAAGAAAACAACTTGTTGCGATAGCGCGAAAGAATAATATATCCCGCATAAAAAAGTGAAAATAAGATATATGCTGCCACATACGCAGAATTACCAATAGAACCCTGAAAACGGAATCCTTGATCAGTAAATGGTGCACCAATAAATCCTCTTGTACCTAGTCCAGCAAAAACTCCATATACACTCATAAATATGGCACCAAAAAACACAAATCCAAATATCTTTCTCCAATCCTTTTCTTCTTGAAAAAGATAAGTAAGTAAGAGGAAAAATATATATAGATGAATCACCTGAATACCCCCCTCTCCACGTTCAAAATTAGACCAAAAAGAAAAATGGGGGTCTACTCCAAAAAAACATGCCAAGAGAAACATGAGCGTAAATACACTCACCGCAATTACAAGAGGATGACGAAACAGTATCAAAAAACGATCGGTAATAACCGACAATTCTTTAGAAAACATCACGCCACATAAAAACGCGATAAGCGCCAAATCAATACATACACGAAACCACACATACTTCCCCACAATAAAAGGAAAAAGGGTTGAAGGTGTCACAATCGCCACACTTAATATTGACGCAAATAGGAAAAACCTAGAAAGCTTAAAATAATTAAATGACATTTGAATACTTAAGAGTATACCCATCTATCTCTAAAAACTCAAACCCCTCCCTACTTTTTGAAAAGTAGGGAGGGGTGAGTTTTCTCTTAATTCTCACAAGAGAACTAAGACCAATTTGTGTTATTGGGAAACAAACTAGCTGCTTGCGGTGACCGCTCCCAATGATGGAGTGCCATCCACATACAAATCAGTAATGATATCAGAAATATCTGAGTCAGCATTACCAGAATAACCAAGATCTGCCTCATCCACACTAAAGAGGATGTTACCCAACGCGCTCACAGAGAATTGGAACGTGTTGTTGTTTACCGCTGCACCAGTCGTTTTAATTGTGATGTATCTCCATGATCCACCATCAATTTTACGATTTGCCGCAGAAACAGAGCTAAGATCAAAGTCTATTGTAGAAGAAGCACCAGTCGAAAATGTTGTTGATGAGTTTGGATAATCAACAGACACATCGCTTTCACCGCCACCCATTGCAGAAGCGTTCATATCGAACGTCAAAGTCGCCGTTGCTGAACCACCATTTGCAAACCTCATCACTGAGGACGATGCAATATAAACAGGAGCTGAGCCATTGTTGGTAATCTTGAATGCCGCAATTGATTGTCCACTACCAGTTCCTACTGTTCGAGCTGAACCCCAATTCGAAGAAGCAGGAGCAATAGTAACAGTACTTGGAACAACATAAGAAATACCAGTTGCAGTTGGAGTTCCTGTTTTGGTTGCAGTCGTACCTGCAGTAACAGATCCTTTAGTCGCGATATCACCCGTAGAGGATGCGATCATAAACTTAAAGTTGTCACCCAAAATGGTAGAACCTCCTGCCGCCACATCTGCCTTTACATAAATCGTCACACCTGTCGCCGGCACTGGTGCCGAAAGAAGGTTGTCCGATGCTGTGAAGGTAATGGTACATTGGCTTGGATTACATGCATCAAATTGTGATGCTTGCGCAAATGGAGTAACTGCAGAACTCTCATACAAACGGATGTTGGTAAGAGTAGTTGATGCTAAACCGTTTGCAGAAGTCGTTGCAGTAATCTTCAAGCTCGTAATTTTCTGCGACTCAAATTGTGAAGTCAATTTGAATGCAAAATACGTACCATTTGAAGTTCCTGCGCTTACCACTTGATTGGTAGAA
Organism: uncultured bacterium; assembly: GCA_903847915.1. GTDB lineage: Bacteria > Patescibacteriota > Minisyncoccia > UBA6257 > GWB1-50-10 > CAINEW01. The sequence continues at coordinate 15,671 of CAINEW010000007.1, forward strand.
GGTGAAGCACCACTACCAGAAACCAAGGAAAGGGTAAGCGTACCTGCTGAAACATGTGTCATCATCTGTCCGCTTCCTCCATAAGTAATATCAGTACCGTGTGTCAAGCTGTTTCCAGTTGTCACACCAGTCGCGACAATTGCACCAGAAGAAGACGCGATATTGAACGTGCTTGTAGAAGCTGTTCCGGATAATGCATCAGCTTTCAAGTGAATGGTAACAGGTGTTGCACGAGTTACCGTAATCGGAGTTGAGAAGCTGAACGTAACCGTTGATGCGTTTGTTGCAGTACTTGCTGAGGTAACAAGTGGAGTCGTGTCAGAATCCTTATACATCACCAAGTTAGATACATTAGTCGGAGTAGGACCAGTGTGAGTAACAATGATAGTTGATACTTTCACGTCTTCACCTCCTGACTGTGCATTAAGTTGGAATGTTGCATACTCATAACCATTCGTACCACCCACTACTGAGTTTGCTACAGGAGTAGTAAGTGTTGTCACAGCAAGTTTTGCTGCTTTCACACCAATTGCAAGACCATCGATCGCAGAAGTATTAAGTCCTGTATCGCTGTCGCTCAAAAGATCTCCAGAAACTAATCGTTTTACTTGGATCAAATCCATGTTATTCACAAAGTATGAATCCGAAGCTGTTGCGGTAGAGTTCACAGAAACCTCAACCTGAATGGTGTTATTTACTCCTGCAGTAAGCACCGGGTAAGACGAGAGAGTTACCGTTCGTGCTGTACCGTTTGCATTCCAAGAAGAAGCACCTTCGCTGTAAACGATTGCATCGTTTACTTTCACAAAAACTGTCCCAGTCAAGACAATAGATGCTGCATCTTGATCAAGACCGAAGCTAATCTGACGAAGTTCATAATTTTCGCCAGTTGGCTTCGCATTGTATTTTGCCAACACAATGTTATTGGATCCAGGAACCACTGACGAAGACGGAGAATCCGCCGCAAGCGTCAATGTAACCGTTCCTGCGCCAATGGTTGTTTGGTTATACGCATTTCCAATTGGGAAAGTTGTATCGGGCGAACCTCCTACTGGAAGAACAGACACTCCTGTGGTTGCACCACGGAAATCAACATCATAGTTGTTATAGACCACGAGTTTGATTGTCTTTGTTGTTCCACCGATTAACTTTGCTTTAATAGTAAAGTTTTTCGTAAGTCCCTTATCAATCGTGTAAGGACTTGCAGAAAGATCAAAAGTTACCCATGCGCCTGAAGGTTGTGCGGTCGCAAGAACCGTGCCATCTTGAGCAACAAGTTGCACATCGGCATAATCCTTGTCAGTCGCATTGCCATAGTTATACAAGGTCCACTTATAGATCTTCAACGCTTCGTTAGAAGAGTTTTCTGTCACACTAAATTTCGTAATTTCCTGTGAGCCGACCAAATCCACACTAAGTGTAGAAGAGCCAGTTGAGGTCAATACGGTGATTGTGCTTGATGCGAGTGCACTTGAGCCACTCACAATCTGCATGGTCGCGCCCGCAAGCGGGAAGCTTCCAGAGATTGCGGTCGTATCTGCACTAATTGCAGAAACAGACGCAAGTGAGAACATCACAGAACCACTTGATGCGCCTACCGCAAGGTTAAACCGAACAGTAAGAGATTTTGTGGTTCCTGCTGCAATCGTGAGAGGAGATGAACCAAATGTAATGTAAACAGTGTTATCCGCATTGATCGAAGAAATTACTTGACCATAACGAACACCCATTTCATCCACTACATCTACTCCAGAAATATTGGAGTTAGTAACAAATCCACCTTTTGCAACAGTAAGAGCATTAACTTTCACGGTTTTGGACCCCGCTGACAACTTAACCTTAAGGGCTGGGTTGAATGCAGTTCCAGAACCAATAATCATCGCAGAAGGAGAATCAGATGCTACAGAAACCTGAAGATCGGTTCCTGTTGGAACAACTACTCCTCCCCCTGTTCCCGTGCCAGTGCCAGTTCCCGTCCCGGTTCCTGTACCAGCCATTGCATTCAATTTTGCACGGCTTATTGGACCAACATAACCCGAAACCGGGCTAATACCAGACGCTCTCTGCCATGCCTGCACAGCCGCCTTGGTCAAAGGACCAAACGTACCAGTTGGCGTAGCAATTTTAAGATATCCTCCGCTAATCAAAACATTTTGAAGAGCGGTTACATCAGCTCCTTTTGAACCAACTGTGAGGTTTTTGGTAAAGGAATATGATGCAGTGCCTTGTGGGCTTCCAAGCTGAGCCTGCAAAGCAGCAATTTGTGCTAACAATGCTTGGATTTGATCTGCTGTACTCGTTTGTGCGGATACAACAGAAATTGAAGCAACACCAGAAAGCGACATCACTGTTACGAGTGAGATCACTACTGATGTAGCTTTTCGTGTAAACGTACTCATAATTATTTTGTATTTTGTATTTTCACCCTCCCAACTTTTGAAACAATTCGCTTAAATAATTTTTTAAAACACGTTTGAGATAATTCTTACCCCATCCGGTTTTTAAAAATTTTTCTCTTGCAAATGCGTCTTGTTGATTTAAATAAATCTCTACATAAACTGTTTTAAACGGTGCTCTGTGTTTTGTAGAATACGATCTTCCGTTATTATGTTCTTTAAATCTCCGTTCAAAATTATTGGTACATCCTACATAGAAATCCCCATCTTTTTGACTACGCAAAACATACACATAATGCATTATTTCAAAAGTTGGGAGGGTAAATTTTGACTATTTGTTTGTTTTTTTCGAGCCGACCTGCGAGTCGCAGATAAGCTCTATCGACCTTTTCCGCCTTGGGCGGAGGTTTTCGGCACATTCGCGATCCCTCGTTTCGACGTCCGCGTGAGTGAGGATTGCAGACAGGAGTAAAGGGTGAATGGGTTGGTGGTGAAATGAACAGAACCCGCCTTCGTCCTCATGGACTTCGGCGAGGTTGTTTCTGCGTGACCCCGATTGCTATCGGGGGACGAATAAACAAAAAACTCGCATAAATGCGAGACTAGTAAATAAGAAGAGTACGAAACAAGGCACAAATAGTATTTATACACCATTTGCCCTTTGCTCCCTGCCCTTTACCAAATTGCCTAGCCTCACACTAAGCACTGTTATGTATATCCTTTCTTGTTAAAGAGTGCAAGAAAACACTCTTCCCCTAGTTATCCACAGCCACAAAAGCTAATTATTGACTGCCTTTTTGGCTTATATAGATATAACGATAAACTGACCTATTAGTTACATAGAGCACTCACTCTTTCACGTCTAAATCCGCCATGAAATAAAGGCAAAAAGAAGGAATAAAAACACCAAAAAAGTACCTACATGGCGCATAAAAAATATCTTCGTAAGCTCACCCCTAAAATGAGCCAATACCACATCCCTTAAAAGAACCACAATCAACACGCCCTCTATCACAATAAAAAGAGGAGTGAGAGGAAGCAACACAGTAATCCACACATTTTCCGCAACAAGCAGTCCCGCAACGCCCGCACATGCCCACACTCGCATGGGATAGGTGATATGATAAAAAAGAAGAAATTCACGTACTGCACCCAAAACTACTCCTCCCCATACAAAAGGAATAAGCGAAGATAAAGAAAAAGAAAAAAGAAGTCCGTGCGTCACTAAAAAGAACACAAAAAGAAGAATAGTTTGAAATAATAAATAACACTCTTCGCGACGCGCAAATGATCCATCCATAAGGCCGAAGATGAGAGATGAGAGAATGAGAAATGAGAAAAGTGAGAAAGTGAGAGGAAACACAAAAACACTTATAATACTCGTCGCAAGAAAAAGAACGAAAGAGAAAAGAACTATTCTACGTTCAGGAGTGCATTTTAAAAATAACCACATACCCACACCACACACCACAATTACCCCTAACACCCCCTTCGTGAGTGCAAGAAAGAGAAATGCGAGGAGAATAATACTAACACTAGACGCTAATCTCCACGTGCTCGGACTTATTGAGCGAAACGCGAATCGTATGTCCATGGGTTAATTCTCCTTTTACCATTTTATCGGCCAAAGCGTCCACAATCATTTTTTGAATCAAACGACGGATAGGACGCGCCCCAAAATCAGGATCAAATCCTTTGTGCACCAAATACGCGCGCACCGCGGGCTTCACCGCAATCGTAATCCCCTTTTTCGCCAAGCGTTCTTCTAATTTCTGAAGTTGAATATCCACAATCGTCTCCAAATCTTTTTTACGGAGCGAATGAAACACCACGACCTCATCAAGCCGATTTAAAAACTCGGGACGAAACGTATCGCGCAACGCGGTCATCACCTTATCCTTAAATTCACTTTCTTTCGCTTCATGTGCACGATCTTCCCCCTCTTCATCGTGAAATCCCAAACGTGACATCGCACGAAAATAGTCACTTCCCACATTAGACGTCAAAATAATAATCGTATTTTTAAAATTCACCTGTTTTCCTTTTCCATCCGTCAGATGGCCGTTATCCAACACTTGAAGCAAAATATTAAACACTTCCGGATGTGCTTTTTCAATTTCATCAAACAACACCAAACTATACGGCCGATGGCGTACCAATTCAGTGAGTTGTCCCCCTTCTTCGTGTCCCACATACCCCGGCGGCGACCCCACCAAACGCGCCACGGCATGTCGCTCCATATATTCAGACATATCAACTCGTATGAGCGCCTTATCATCATTAAACATAAACTCTGCTAATGCCCGCGCGAGCTCTGTTTTCCCCACACCGGTCGGTCCTAAAAACATAAATGATCCGGCAGGGCGATCTTCATCCGCAAGGCCAGTACGCGAGCGACGCAACGCGCGCGAAACCGCATCAATCGCCTCGTCCTGTCCCACCACCCGCTTGTGGAGCACATCTTCAAGCCGTGCCAATTTTTGCATTTCTGATTCAAGCATCCGCATCACCGGAATCCCCGTCCATCGCGAAACGACCGCCGCAATATCCTGCTCGTCCACTACTTCTTTAATATATTTTGAAGGAGGCGCATTCTTTTTTCCTCGTGCCCCTTTCGGCGATTTTTTCACAGTATGTAAACTTTCAAAATCACTATATTCTTTTTCGGTCGCAGGGATTTCCCCATAACGAATTTGCGCCACACGATCAAAACGCCCTTCTCGTTCAGCAATTTCCGCCTCACGACGCAAGTCATCTATTTTCTTTTTGAGTGCATGCAGTTGTTCTACACCTTTTTTCTCCCCTTGCCATTGCGCCCCCATCATTTCATTTTTTCCCTTCAATCCCGCAAGTTCTTTTTCAAGATCCTTCAGACGTTTCGCACTCTTCGCACCCTTTTCTTTCATAAGCGCGGACTTTTCAATTTCAAGACGAGTGATGTCACGCCGAATCAAGTCAAGATCATGAGGCACGCTGTCGGATTCAAGCCGACGCGCCGAAGCCGCTTCATCAATCAAATCCACTGCCTTATCCGGCAAAAAACGATCAGTAATATACCGCGAAGATAAGTCCACCGCCGCAAGAATCGCCGCATCAGAAATCGTAAGTCCATGATGCATTTCATATTTTTCTTTCAAGCCCCGCAAAATCGCGATAGAGTCCTCCACCGTGGGCTCGTCCACATGAATCGGTTGAAATCTGCGCTCAAGCGCCGCATCGCGTTCAATATGTTTTTGATATTCTTTGAGGGTCGTCGCCCCAATCGCATGGAGTTCTCCGCGCGCAAGCGCAGGTTTTAATAAATTAGAGGCGTCCACCGCTCCTTCCGCTGCCCCCGCACCCACAATCATATGAATCTCATCAATAAAAAGAATGATGCTCCCCTGCGCTTCCTGCACCTCGCGTAAAAATGCCTTCAAGCGATCTTCAAATTCTCCGCGAAATTTCGTCCCCGCAATAAGCGCGCCCAAATCCATCATCACCACATCTTTATTTTTTAATGATTCTGGCACTTCGCCTGATACAATTCTCTGCGCTAATCCTTCCACAATCGCGGTCTTCCCCACTCCCGGCTCGCCAATCAAGACAGGATTATTTTTCGTGCGTCGCGAAAGGATTTGCATCAAACGTCGCAGTTCTTCTTCTCGTCCCACGACCGGATCAAGCTTTCCTTGCCGCGCCCGTTCGGTAAGATTGATAGAATATTTTTGCAACGCCTGCAATTTACTCTCCGGCATCTCATCGGTCACCCGCATAGATCCGCGCAGTTCTAAAAGCGCACGTAAAAGTGGTTCACGACGCGCGCCGAATCGCACAAGGAGTTCTTGCACTGCAGAGGGTACATCAAGCAACGCAAGGAGAAGATGTTCGCACGAAATAAACTCGTCTTTTTGCGCAAGCGCAATTTCTCCTGCGTGATCCAACAAGCGCATCACCTCTTGCGATAAATAGAGTTGCCCCACCGTGCCTCCCATCGTAAAAATTTTAGGAAGCTGATTTAAATGTTGTTCAAGCGCCGATTCAAGGTCGCTAATATTGACCTGTGCACGCACAAGCATCGGACGCACGAGTGTCGTCTCATCCGTCAAAAGTGAGGAGAGAATATGGACGCTCTTCAGTTCCCCGTGATGCGCATGCGCGACAAGCTCCTGCGCGGACTGCAACGCCTCTTGGGCTTTAATCGTGAATTTATGAAAGTTTGGCATGCCGATGTGATTAAAATTTATAAGCTCAATGCGAAGTAAATTTTACTATCACATCGAGCACCTCGCCAAAGGCGGGTAATAAGCGACTTTTTAACTCTAGTGTATATTATACCAAACTCTTCAAAATTAGCAATCTCACCACTTGAGTGCTAATTCACCCTCCTATCTTTTTTAAAAGATGGGAGGGTTTTGGTTCTTATTTGGAGCGTCGGAACTTAATTACTATGAATTACCACTAAATTACTACTGTATCTCCTATCATGCCTTAAACGTCACTGTCGCAAGCGATGGTCTTCCATCTACATAAAGCCCATAAATAGTATCACTCAAATCAGAATCATTATTTCCAGAATACCCAAGATCGCTTTCTTTCACGTCAAAACGGATATTTCCTAGCGCACTTACAGAAAGTTGCGCGGTATCATTATTCTGAGCAGCGCTATTGGTCTTAACCGTAATATATCTCCACGAACCTCCATCGATTTTCAATTCTTCAGAAGACGTCGCGAGAGTAAAATTAATGGTTGCTGATCCACCATTCCCCGATCCCACATAACCATTCCCTCCATTCCATGCTGAAACGTCAGATTGTGTACCACCCATCACAGAACCATAAATCTTAAAACTCATCGATGTAGTCGCAGAGCCACCATTCGCAAATTTAAGAGATGAGGACAAAGAAATTGGAGTAGTCCCATTATTCACAATCTTAAAAATACCAACCATTTGACCAGAACCAAGACCAACAGCTGTAGCAGTTGTTGGGTAAACTGCAGAAATAGTCACATTTTGAGGAACCACAAACGATCTCCCTTGAACACGTGGCGTACCAACAACATTAGCAGGCGCAGCAGTTACTGCTGATATCGCCGTTACGTCATTCGGAGAAGTAATTTCAAACGTAAAATCGTCTCCAAGAATTGCCACTCCTCCAGCACTAATATCTGCTTTCACATGAAGAGTTACACCATCACTCGTAATAGGAGTAGAAAGAATATTATCTGTCGCACTAAATACGACAACACATAAAACAACACTACACGAATCCATTTGTGGAGCAGAAGCAATCACTACATCTCCTTGATATATACGAATATTAGAAAGGGTAGTCGTTGCAAGATTTCCACGAGCAGTTAATTTCAAACTTCTTACTTTAACAGGATCACTACTCGGCATTGTATTCATCTTGAGTGGAAAATAAACATTATGAGCGGTACTAACATTCACCACTTGATCCATCACAGGAACACCCTGACCTAAAGAAAGAATAAGTGTAGATGTTCCTGTGCCATACGCCGAGTTGAATATCGCTTGCACATTTTTCCGTTCATTCATCGTCACCTGACATGTAAGCATAAGAGACGGACATTCGCCCGTAGGAAGCCCATTAGACACGTAGGTCACTTTCCATCCACCAAACGACGAGGGTTCTTTGGGAGTCGCAAGAAGTGGTACGATTACACCTTTCACGTGTTCAAAACTACATCTATTGTTTCCATTTTTTAAACATACAATACCAGGTCCTCTTACTGACCCCGTTCCATTCCCATCCATCTTCACAGAAAGTTTTAATTTTTTAAAATAATCTCCCTCACCTAAGAAAACAGTAGGAGATGTGTCCGAAACAACTGCAGGAGCAACTTCTTTTGGAGAAATGCTATCAACGCGCGTTTGTAGCGCACGCTCCGTAGTAGAAAGCGCCGCTAAAAGCGATGCATATCCATTATCAACCTTTGTGCTTATGTTCCCTAAAGACACATATGCACCAAACATCATCACAACGACAAGAGCGCCTAACAATATTTTGTTTGTCATATTACCTATAAGTATACCCCCCCCTGACCTATCACAACAATAAAACTGTGGATAAGTTTTTAATGATTCATTCTTATTACTATTTAATTACAATGAATTACAACCGAATTACTATTAATTACTACTGAATTTTTATGAACTCTCCGGCCTCTCCTCTAACTTCACTTCAAGAGAAAGCGCTTGAGTGCCTCGCTTTATTTTGAGCGTAATGATCTCCCCAATATTATATTTTTGGATCAACTCACTCAACGAATGATCTGCGTCAATCGCGGTACCATTAATTTCTGTGATAATATCTTCCGCCTGAATCCCCGCTTTTGCCGCAGGACTATTCAAAATCACCGCAGGCCCATCTTCCGTCCCCCGCACAAGCGCGCCCGAATTTGCAGAAAGATTTTGTTTTTTCGCCATCTCTTCTGTCACAGGAATATAGCGCACACCAAGATAGGCAACCTTAATACTCCCGGTATTTTTTACCGAAGTAATCGCGCGTTTTGCTTGATTGATAGGAATCGCAAATCCGATATTTTGTGCGCCTTGCGCAATCGCCGTGTTAATCCCAATCACCTCTCCTCGCAAATTGAGAAGCGGTCCGCCGGAATTACCCGGATTAATCGCCGCATCGGTCTGCAACACTCCTTGAATTTTTTCCACCCCCACACCGGGACCAGACGCCGTCACTGTCCGCGCAAGTCCAGAAATCACCCCTACCGACACCGTGTTACGAAACTCGCCCAATGCATTTCCAATCGCAATCGCCGTTTGTCCTAATTTTACCCCATCAGAATTACCAAGTGTCACCGCAGGAAAATTGGTTCCACTCACTTTGAGCACTGCAAGATCAAGCACAGGATCACGCGCTACCACTTTCGCAGGATATTTTTTACCATCATTCGTAAGCACGGTATATTCTGCTTTCGCATCAATAACCACATGTTTATTACTTACCACCAATCCATCACTGGACATAAAAAATCCTGACCCGCCTCCCACTTCCTGTTTTTTAGTTCCTTTTTCACAAGGTTGTTGAAATTGAAATCCTCCCCCACCAAAAAAATCACGAAACTCTGGTGGTAAATCACCAAAAGGATTGTAAGGACACTGCTCAATAATCGGAAGATCTTTGCTCACCACAATAGAGACGACCGAGGGTGTCGCTTTTTGTACCGCCGCCACCACCGCATCTTCATAGTCCACCGCGGGCTTATAAAGGGGCACTTCTTGCTTCGGAGTCACGCGTTTTTCTTGCCTCCATTCATCTTGATTTGGTAATGCTTGAGAAGACGTGCTCTGCGGTTGCGATATTTCCCCCTTCAAAAGGTTTAAGAGGTCATCAAAAAAACTTGCACGCGCCGACACGCCTATCATTAACAAAGAGCTGATAATTGCGATAAGAAGAATTTTGTTTTTAATCATATTTATAGAAAATAATTTTGCTTGCCTTTCCGTAGCTACAAAGTAGCGAAGGAGGGAATTTTGATTGAATGTACGAATTAATCTATTGGGCCATTCTTTTATTGATTCAAAATTAAAAATTGGTTATTGTATTTCACGTTGTAATTTATTTGGCATTTGAATTTTGAGATTTGATATTTTACTTTATCTCATATTTCAATACCACATTGACCTTTTATTTAATTTCGTACCGCACAGTGAGATTTACACTCACATCTTGTGAGCCCGCTTCAATCGTAGGCGATGACTTCATATCCCCTCCCGCAACACTAAATGATTCTGCCATTGCATAAGGACGAGGAAAGTTACCGGACTCTTGAATCCCTAAAATTTTTCCCAAACGAAAATGACCTGCGCGTGCAAGCGATTCCGCCTTTTCTTGTGCTTTCTGCATTGCTTCATTACGCGCCTCCATTTCTGAAGTCGTCGGATCATCAATGGTAAACGCAAGCGAAGAAACCGTATTCACTCCCTTCTCCACCACGCCCGCAAGCACATCCCCCACAAGAGTAAAGTCCCTTACCTTCACTCGCACCGTATTCGTCACGGTATACCCCACGATTTTTGGAGGAGGACATACAGATCCACCACTAAAACCGCAATTCGCATATTCATAGCGAGGAGATACTTGATACCCTGTCGTCATAATATCTTTCGCGTCAATCCTTTTTTCTTTCAAAAACGCGATGGCGTTGTTCGTACGTGTCGTATTTTCTTTTTGTAAGAGTGCGAGATTCACCCCGCCTTCATTCACCACACTAAAACTAAACTCCGCCACATCAGGAATGGCGACTACCTTCCCCTCCCCGCTCACTTCAAAACTCCGAAACGACGCCGGCGACTGTGCATTGCTATACGAGCTCGCAAAACTCCACACAGAGAACCCTCCTATAACCAACATAAAAATCAACGCCCACCCTACATAATTTTTTATTTTTTCTGACATATAATAACTATAAATTTCTACGACTTTTTCAGTATACCATACCTCCTCATAGTTAATAAAAACACCTTCTTTTAAAGAGGGTGTTTTAAAGGCTTAATCATTAAGATAGGTAATATCTAATAATTTACCAAAATAAATATGATGTCCTAAACATTTATCATCTCTTTTAGAAAAGATTCTTTCTACTCCAGAAAAAAGATGAAAATCATTCGTGGTGGGTACATTAGTATAGATATATTGACAATTTTCATAAGACACTAGACCTCTTCCTCCAAAAAAAATTTTGTGTGCATAACTTTCAAGAAGTGCCTCTTTGAGAAATGGAATTACTTCTTTAGGATATGATCCTCCATAATTCATCATCCATGTAGGAATCTTTCCCTTCCAAAGGATAGTGTTTCCCATACTCTCCGTTCCATTTTTTAAATACCAGTCAAGCACAACAAAATCTTCTTTCCGAAACCAAATGGCTTTTGATCCCAGAAAACGAGGTAATGTTGTTTTATTAGCACCTGAGCTTGCCCACCCATTTATCATTGCTTCAAAAAATATTTGTTGAAGCTCATTTAAACGTGCATTCATGTTCATCTTTTATATCCTTTCTAAAATAAATTATTAAAAAATCAAGTAAGAATACATTACCACTTATCACACCATTTCGTCAATAATTAAACAATGGGTAGACTAATATACTAATAAGGAGGAGGTCTACCAATCGCACTATTGTTGAATACTAAATAATCCGACAAATACGAGATACTGCTTCTTTGACATCTCCTTCCGTTAAAACATTCCCAAAACTAAAACGGATACTGTGACGGATATGATGCTCGGAGCAACCGAGCGCCGAAAGCACATGAGATTGTTTTGTGGCACGCGCCGCACAGGCAGACCCAGAAGACACCGCAATTCCCTCACGATCTAACGCAATAAGTAATTCGTGCGCGTCTCTTTGAGGAATAAAAAGATTTAAGATATGAGGCAACATATCCGCACCATTTACTTGCACGCCTTTTATTTTTTTCTTCAGCTCTTTCAAAAAGAGTGTTTTGAGATGTATTATTTTTTTTACTTCTTCCGCACGTCGCATTTTTGCACTTCTAAGTGCCATCGCACATCCTACAATCAATGGCACATTTTCTGTGCCTGAACGCATCCCAAACTCTTGCCCTCCTCCCGTAATCATTGGCTCAAGAAAATTTGTAGCACGCATCACCTTCATTCCTTTCTCGCTACTCTTCATGGGCAATAATGCAGATCGCGCAAATAATACACCGATTCCTTTTGGTCCATAAAGTTTGTGTGCCGAAAGCGTCATATAATCCACTCCCAATGCATCTACATTGCACTCACAATACTGAAATGCCTGCACCGCATCAGTATGAAACAACGGATAACAACTTAACACATTTTCCCCCTCCGCATTCGGGTCATTCGGATGATTTTTTCGGGTCGCTCCTCGGGTCGCCACTCGGGTCGCCTCTTTATATTCACGAATAATTGTCGCAATCTCCGCAATCGGCTGAATTGAACCAATTTCGTTATTCCCATACATCACCGATACCAACACTGTGCGCTCATTGAGTGCTTCCTTTAATTTTTTCAAATTCACAATTCCCTTTTTATCCACGGGAAGATAAATGACCTCAAACCCCTCATGCTCTCCGCCCAAGGCGGATCCGCTTTGAGCGGAAAGCTCTTTCGCGGTCTCTAACACAGAATCATGTTCAATTTCAGAAATAATAAGACGAAGTGGCTTGGCGTTCCGTGAAGCGCAGCTCTCGCAAACATTCCGAGCTTGGTCTCCAAAGGAGTCGGAATGTTGAGAGCGCAGATTGTCGCGTGTCGCAGGAACACACGAACAATCGGTGCGATTCATAGAACGCTGAGCCACCTTCAGCACGCCCCGCAGGGCAAGGTTATTTGCCTCCGTCGCCGATCCGGTAAAAATGATTTCGCGGAACCCACTCGTGCGCGGACGCCCCAACGCTTCCGCAATCGTCTCCCGCGCCTCATCCACCGCCCGCAAGGCATCTTGCCCATAAGAATGGAGCGACCCCGGATTGCCAAAATCGGTCAAAAAATAAGGGCGCATTGCCTCATAGATTTCTGGATCAAGAGGGGTGGTCGCCGCAGAATCAAGGTATATTTGCTGCTTATGCTGTTTCATAGACACTCAAATTATGCCCATATTTCCTCATTTTTTCAAGATATTGACAAGATTAGATGAAAAGAGTATAATGGAACATAGTAAACTTAACTCAATAACTAAAAAGAAAGGTTATTAAATGACTAACCAAAAAATCTCGCCGAGAGAAGCAATGATGCAACTCGCGAATATACCTTGCGACAAACAAAGTCGTCACACTGTACGCATCGTGGCACCTCTCGGAAACCAATTCTTAATCGTGCATTCACTTACAAAAAAAGTGAACAATACCGATTGGAAAGAAGAGGGATGGGGAATACCGACAGGGCAAGCAAAAACACATGAAACTGCATTTCAAGCAGCGCAACGTGAATTCAGGGAAGAAACAGAATTCCCTGATAGTATGGCACGTATTATGCCACTCCCCCTCTACGTAGAAACAAGAAATAATAAAACAACTAAATTTGTTTTTACTTTTATCGCACTCCTTAACCCTGAAGTGCAAACTCTTCTCCCTAAAAAGAATACAGAAGATAAAGGCACTACAGAGGTGCGCCTCGCAACTTTTGATGAAATAATAAAAAATCAGAATGGCAAAGGATATAGTTATGATGGATTGCCATTTTATATTTCAAGTAGAGTTGCTATAGCATCAGCAAAAAATGCCATGACGGAAGAATATGATTACCAACTCCATTATAAAAAATGAGTTGGTAAAAACCCTCCATAGATTGTGGAGGGTTTTTTTGTTTTCTTATTCTTCTCATTTCTACTAAATTACGACCAAATTACTACTGTATTACTTCCCCATTACAAATTATTCAACTGGGCATCAATATCGTTAAACTCTTGATCAACACTTCCTACCTCAACCTGATCCGTCTCTAACACTTCAGTACTCGTCGGCTCTTCGCTCACTAACGCATTTTCTTGCGCACCCTCAGTCGGAGCTTGTACTGTCCGTTCAGACGGCTTCCATACAAGAGCGCCAATCACAAGCACGAGCACAACAATCGCAATAAGAAGAATGTGTTTTTTTTGTATATTTTCCATAAAATGAATTTATTTTTATTTATTGATTCGTTCCAGTGGACGATGGAGTGGAAGTAGAAACAGGAGGCGTTGATGTCGAAGAACTCGTAGCGACATCCCTACGTGCCTCACGAGGAAGTCCGCTATACGCAAGCGCCGCAGCACGTACTGCCTCACGTGCCTTTTTCACTATATCACGAACCGCGGTAAGATCAGCGTGAATCGTCGTACGAACCGCACTTACATCCATCTTTAATGTCGCTTCCTTGTTCACCACAATTGAATAGGTTTTCCCCGCTTGAGCGGTCACTGCATTCTGCGCATCAGCAATTGCGGTCTGCGCGGTAGCAATCGCCGTCGTCACTGCAGTTATATCCACACCTTTCGCGGCAATTCTTGTCGCGCGATCACTGATACCCGAAACCACGCGAGTGAGTTTGGTAAGCGCTTCAGAAAAATGAGTGGTCATCGTGCCATTCAACGCATTCACCCGATCCCCAATCGTAGATACCGCCTCACGCTTTTTAAGATCGCGAATATTCTTTAATTTTTTATTAAGCTCATCACGCTCTGTCTTAATCTTCGTTTTGAGCGCCTCACGCTGTTCTTTCACTTGATCATGAAATTCTTTTCGCATTTCTTTACGCTCTTCCCTACCCATCATTAAGTCATCTCTTTTATCTTTCTGCGTGGTTGTTGCCCTTACCTCTTTAGGCGCCACAGCTCTTGCGCGTTGCACTTCATTCGGCTTACTCACCTTTGCACGCCCATACGCAGGCATTGCACAAAACACCATCACCCCCAACACGATCATTGATATTATTTTCTTCATAGTTCTCTATTATATCACAATCTTTACAAACTATTTTAAACTCTACCAAACATTCTCATCTCATAGAAACTCATCAAATAAATGTGGGTGACTCGCTTAGCGAGTCAATACCCACGCTTAGCGTGGGTGCTCAACGGGGTTCGAACCCGTGATAAGAGTTCCACAAACTCTTGTGTTACCGCTACACTATGAGCACCATTATGGGGCTTCAAATAAACCCACAAACTGGAAAGTAAACCTATTATACGCTAGAGTTAAGGAATGAGCAATCTTTTAGATGGGCTTGGTCAACTTATACTCCATTATCCCTCGTGGAGTTATGCTATTATCGGCCTCGGCATTCTCATTCAAGGTGAAGTCACTGTTCTCCTCGCAGTTTATCTCGCAGTAAGCGGTAACCTCACATGGTCAGGATTTATGATCGCAGCAATCGGCAGCTTACTCGTCGCCGAAACATTTGTTTATCTTATAGGACGCATTATTCGTCACACACGCTTTGGTTGGAAACTTTATTATAAATTAAAACCAAACCGCAAGGTACAAATTTATAGTTACTATCTCACTCAAAATCTTGGTAAATTATTTGTTGTCGCTAAATTCCTTGTCGGCACAAACCTCATTATTCTTCTTTTGACCGGCTGGACGAAAACACCATTCGGTAAATTTTTTAAGTCCCATCTCGTAAGCGTCTCTATTTGGTTTGCTACCATGACACTTGTTTCTTACTTCCTCGCAAGTGGAACATTCTATCTTAAATCAGAAAAAGTATTTCGTCGTGTAGAAATCGGCGCACTCATCGCCGTCGCATTTGTTTTTGTTGGTGAATACTTCCTCCGTGAAACGCTCAAACGAAAAATGTTTGCCAAAAAAGATATTACCGCATTGGAAGACGAAGAAGAAAATGAGCACAACAAAATCCCTTCATAACGAAGGGATTTTATTTTTGTGCCGCGGGGGTGAATCGAACACCCGACCAATCGCTCTTCAGGCGAATGCTCTACCACTGAGCTACCACGGCATAACATACTGTTAAGCACTAAAGAATAGTACTATTATTAACACATTCCTTTGTTTTGTTCAATATATTTTAGAAAAGGAATATACCACATAAAACATGAAACTTCTATCATTACTCCGGACGATCAAAAAATCGCTTTCACGCTACGAGCCCCTCGTAGAAGTATTAATTCACAAAGAGCATATCATTCACAATATTGAGACGTATAAAACACATGCAAAAAATCTTCAAATCGCACCGGTCTTGAAAAGCAATGCCTACGGCCACGGACTGTTGAATATCGCAAAAATACTAGACACGCACCCCATCCCCTTTTTTGTGGTGGACTCGCTTTTTGAAGCGATAATCCTCCGCAACGAAAAAATCCACTCGCCTATTTTGGTCATTGGCCACACGACCACCAACAACATTATTCACAACACGCTCAAACACGTCGCCTTCACGATCGCAACTATTGAACAGTTAAAAGAACTTTCGCACGCGCTCACCCATCCTCAATCCATTCATTTAAAAATTGACACGGGCATGCATCGCCAAGGCATCGCTCTCAATGAGCTTGAATATTCAATTGAGCTTATTCAAAACAACAATTACATTCATTGTGACGGCATCTGTTCTCACCTTGCGGATGCCGACAACAGCGACGAACACTTTACCCTCCTTCAAATTGAACGATGGAACAGCATCGTGAAACTCTATAAACATCATTTTCCTCATCTGAAGTATACCCACCTCTCCGCAAGCGCAGGAATCTCTTATAGAGAAAAGATAAACGCGAATGTGTTCCGTTTAGGATTGGGCCTCTATGGTATAAACCCCTCACCGCTTATCGCCCTTGATCTCAAGCCAACACTAGAGATGAAAACAATCATCACCGCGCTCCGCACGATTGCCGAAGGGGAATGTGTAGGCTACGGCCTTACATTCCGCGCACACAAAGAAATGAAAATCGCCACCATCCCCGTGGGCTATTTTGAAGGAATAGATCGCCGACTTTCTAATAAGGGATGCGTGAAAATAAAAAATCAGTTCTGTCCGATTATAGGACGCGTGAGTATGAATATGAGTTCAATTGATATAAGCGCTATTCCCGATATCAAAATCGGCGAATCAGTCACCGTGATCAGTGCACACAAAGAAGACCTTGATTCTATAGAACACATCGCACGATTATGTAACACCATCCCCTACGAAATTCTCGTGCATATCCCCCCTCACCTCCGCAGAAGAGTGATATAAAAAGATAGGTTGACAGATAAAGCAGGTATGGTATGATAAAGATCCGTTTTTTAACAACTTATATTATCCATTAAATTATTTTTTATATGCCTAGTATCAATCAAAAAATTCTGTTTGTACAAACAGATCCTCCGCTGAATAAAATAGCAATAGAAAAGCTCTTAGGAGAATATCCAAATACTGCAATTGCTCAAAATGCAGAAGAAGCACTTGAACAAATGCAAAAAGAGGAATTCGATTTTGTCGTCACTGGAATGCACATACATCCAGGGAATAGACAAGAATTAAAATTCTTTCACGACACGAATGCACCCACAGGACTTTATTTCCTTAAGGCGCTTTTATGCAAAGAAAGAACAACAAGCGCAAAATTAACAGATGGCACAAAAAAGATTATTATTCCTTGGCTTACACCAGAGAAAATAATTGCCCATGCGCCAAACAAAATTTCAATCTTTTTGCGTGATATACAAAACATGAGAATTCCACACATATACAGTGTGCCTCATGAAAGCGAAGGGACACTTACCACAATGGTAAGGACAGCAATAAAAACCAGGATGAAATAATTTTTTACAGCATCCATTTCTTCATAGAGATGGATGTTTTTATTTCGTCGTCTTATTCTTCGTTATAAGTTATTAGTTAAGGGTTATTTTGGTCGGGCTGCTGGGAATTGAACCCAGTCTA
>CAINEW010000008.1 GCA_903847915.1 uncultured bacterium
ATGATCGAGGAGTACATCGCGCACCACTTCGAACATGAGGAACAGCAGAATGACACGTTCACCATCGAACCCTGACGTCAGACTTCAGTCGTTCGGGATTCTGTGCGCTTCAGCGCACAGTGGTTGAATAAAAAAATCCGTGATTGACACAAGTGTAATTTTCTGATATGATACTTCGATACCAATTTCGGTATCACAGCTCATTCCAAAGGAGGAAATATATCATGGCCAAGACGCTAGTGACAGAATATTACAGTTCCGGGATCTATGACTTGGGTACCAACAAGAGTTGCATAACTGAGAAGGTTGTCGATGTGACCGAGGATTGCCCGGGAGCCAGCGAAAAGGAACGCGCCATTTTTCTTTATACTCGCGACAGGAACGGGCGCATCATTCAGATGACGCGTCCCTACGAAGGAGAGAAGTACGGGGGCGTGCATATCGATTTTCACGTCGACTACCTTGAAAGGGAAATGAACGCTGCTCCACGCGACGACACCTTTGGCGCATGGGCAGCCAAACTCGGACTCGATAAAAGGGCGCTTCGCACGCTCATCGAGGCACACGCGCCGGCAGCATGACAAGTCGTGCTAAATAATCGCACGCTAAGCCTCTGCAGTATGAACACTGTGGAGGCTTCTTTTTTAAAAGGATTCAAAATGGCTATCTAAAAATGAAATATTCAAATTTTCTCTTTTGTGTAACTAGCTATTCGGTGTGAAACAATGTTTTGCCGACTCTGTGAATCACAACTATTATATTGGAAAAGCTTTTTATATGCACAAACTCATTTCGATCGCACATTGCAAGGCAAAAATTTGTCTATTGCCCGCAGATGATGCGAAGTTTTTCTGGAAAAGGAATGAAATTCCTTGGAAGGAAAATTTCACGCCTCGCTGTCATGCGGAGTTCCGCGGAGCACGACTGTCGCGTGAGTGCCGAGTATTTTGTGTTGGAATGGAACGCGTGTCCGTCCGTAGCGTCCGCGCACAGGCGGGGAGCGGAATTGCGAATAACGTTCGCGTGTATGCGATGTTGCGAAGCAATATGGGCGAGGCAGTGTTAGCGCCCGCCGAGCCGTATATGTCGTGTTAAGTGATGTGTTTGCCGCGTGTTCTAAACATTTTTGTATCTATAACAAATTCTTTACCTGTGGTGTCTAGCCATTTGTTAATGTCTTTGAGTAAATCAAAGATGACTTCGGCGTAAGTTATTATAATTTTTTCATTAACCTTGAAGTATGTAAGACATTTATCCAAGTTGTATTTTGGGATATCGCCGAAGTCATGAACTATAAATTTGTCCTCAGCTACATGTTTTAATAATAAGTATCTATCAGAAAAATTTTTATTTTCTGGATTCATTTCACTACCACTTATTACTTTGTATCCTTTCGCCTGTTCTTCTGTCTCGGTATAGAGCTCATCAATTTCTTGGATCGCCTCGAGTGTCCTTAAGCTCTTTAAAATGCCAATGATGGATATGATTTGCTCGTCTTCCATCTTTTCAAGTATAAATGGATTTTTCAATAATTCATGTAAGCTTTTTTCGCTAACTTCCCAATGCTTAAAAACTTGGAACCCGAGAAATAAATTTCCTTTGAGTTTTTCCTCAATATCTTTTCTTTTATAGGATAGAAATTGGCTTACCGCTTTGTTTGAGAAATCCTTTTCATCAAGTGTTAATACACTTTTTTGAAGCTGGTTTAGTATTGAGAGCAATTCTCTATCCGCTTGCATTTTAGCGTAATTAAAAATTTCTCTGTTTAATTTTTTATGAGAAAAGGATTTCGCTGTTTCGTAGAAAAAATATAATAATGGTATGGTGAAAAAGGCGGCTGAGATATTTATGAGCAAATCATAGGGTTCTTCACTTGAAGAAATTGCCAGAAAATAAAAAATTCCACCTGTGATTATGGTTGCAAAGTACGGAATTGATTTTAGCAATATTTTTTTAAACATTTAGCTGATTCTAGTTTAGGGGCAAACATTTCGCTTAACTACTCGGCGCGTATGTAATGTTTTTTCAAACTTAGGTTCCCATTTCTAATGCAACAAGGGCATTGAATTTTTCTTCCGAGGTGAAGCCTGAATAATTATTCATTCTCTCGTTCCTACCGGGTCGAAGCATTCGAAATGTATGGCGTCGTCGTCGATCACTTCGTCGACCCTGTAGAGACCCCTGGTATATATC
>CAINEW010000009.1 GCA_903847915.1 uncultured bacterium
AGAAAATTGTCTACTAAAGAGAAAATAATCCTAAAAAAGCTATTTTCCTCTGTAACACTTTGTAACACTTTTTAATTTATGCCCATAAAATCTATCGTAAAGCTTGAAAATATAGAAATGATCTATGATCAGGGAACCGAAACAGAGACGAGGGCTATTAAGAACGTTTCGCTTGAAATTGAAGAAGGAGAATATGTTTCGTTCTTTGGAGGGTCTGGTTGTGGGAAAACAACCCTTATCTATATTATTGCTGGTATCCAAAAGAATACTGGAGGAACTGTTCTTGTGAACAATTTTAATCTTTCTACACTTTCTTCTTCGGATATTTCTCATTTTCGTCAAAGTACGATTGGGGTTATTTTTCAACATTTTAATCTTATCCCCACCCTTACCATCTTTGACAATATTGCTCTTCCTCTTATTTTCACTGGTATGTCACTTCGCGAACGCACTATTCGTGTACAAGAACTTTTAAAACAATTTGATTTGGTCACTTTTGAACGTTGGTATCCCCATCAACTTTCTGGCGGACAACAACAACGTGTAGCAATTGCACGTGCGATTGCAAATGACCCTCCGATTATTCTTGCAGACGAACCAATCGGCAACCTCGATGTTGCAAACGCGATGATTACCCTTGATTATCTTAAAAAATTAAATGAAGAAAATAAAAAGACAATTATTCTTGTTACCCACGAACTTTGGACATTGCGTGATGTACAAAAAATATTTTTTATGCGTGATGGCGCTCTTGAAAAAACAGAACTTAGAAAAGACCTAGAAGAAACAGCAATTCCTTCTCCCACATCTCTTACTCATCGTATTGATCCTATTACCCCACCTATCGAGTTACCACAATCTCCAACACATATTCTTTGTCCCACTGAACCCCTTCCTCCTCTTTCTCAAAAACCGACGCCTTCCTTACTTTCAGAAAAAAAATCTGAACCATCTGTTCAAAACGTACATTCATTACCACTAGAAAAACCTTCCGAACAAATTGTTTCCCCAAAACCATATTTATCAACCTCTGAAGAAAAGGGGGTTGTTATTCCTGAAAAATCTGCGCCCCCTTCCCCTCTTCTTCTTTTTTCATTTCTTCATCCTACTCTTACGCGCGATGAACTTCGTGTGCGATTTTGCGCGCGCACTCTACTTAGGGACTATCCTTCCGCACAACAAGAACGCTTTGCAGAAATTCTTTTGCAATATAAAACATATCGTATTGGATATGATGAATTTGTTCTTCGCCTGGATACTCCTTTTCATAAAGGTGGAGTTGGATTATGGAAACGGAGTGCGGAAAAAATTGCAGAAAAAATTCGTACACTTTTTTCTTCGTGGCACACTATTGACGAAGTTCTTCTTACTCTTTCCCATGCTCCCTCAATACTTCTTATAGACGACGCACGTCATATTCGTGAAATGTTTTTTGCTTCACGTTTTACCCCACCTCAACAAGAGCGTATTGAGCGTCTCCTTGAAGAAAAAATGCGGGGTAATAGTACCTGGGATCATTTTGAACACATGCTTTCACTTCCCCTTCGTGAAGCAGGCGCAGGACTACAAGGATCAACTCCTTCAAAAATGGTGCAATTACTTAAAGTAGTATTTGCAGAAACCACTATTTCTTAAATGCGTCTGCAGGAGAAAGCTTTACTGATCGGCGCGCAGGCCAATATCCCGTAAGCAAACTAATAAGAGTTGCAAAAAGCATTAAAAGTGCCATAAACCATAGCGGACGCACAAAGAGATCAAGCGGCTTTCCGTTGAGTGACCGCGCAAGAATTTTAAGTCCATAATTAAAAATATCCGCAAAAAAGATACCTAAGAAAAGTCCCATGAGACCACCAAAGAGTCCAATCCAAAATGCTTCCATGAGAAACATTGCCCTTATATTATTATTTGTTGCACCAAATACTTTCATAATGCCGACTTCTTTTGTGCGCTCAAGAAGCGAAATGGTCATCGTATTAAACATGCCAATTGCAGATACGATCAATGTTGTTGCACCAAACACACTTAAAAGGATGGTGGCGATATTTAAAATTTTTGTTGCTTGTGTAATGAGATCTAATTTTGCAGAAATAAATGCACCACGATTGGTTAAAATATCACGAAGGGGAAACACTACCTCTGCATTTTCTGCGCGGATAAGCGCGGTTCGATAAGCAAAAGTTTCTTCTGAAAACACCACCGAAGGAATGAAAATAAGTGGACTGTTTTCTCCTTCCTGCTCTATGGTGCCGCGCACTGGCAATGCTTTTTCTTCGATGCGTCCGTCGGGCATTGCAATATTTACGTTAAACATTTTACCTAAAATAAAACGTGAATCTATATCAAATAATTTAAGCGCAGGCCCAGACAACACAATCCCTACATCATGCGCATCACGAAATACTTCTCCTGATGAAGGGATGATGCCTGCAAGTCGGAAATAATTAGGGTCAACCACCTTCACGCTCACTGCGCCGTGAATATTATCTTTTATTAATTCTCCCGAAAGATCTACCACAGGAGAGATTTCTGCTACACCAGCAATTTTACTCATATCCTCAATATCTTTTTTTTGAAGTGTTGCTCCCCCTTCGTTGCCAAATGATGCTTCAAGCGAATAAAAAGAATCGTCTGTTTTTACTAATTGTTCAATAAGAATTTTTCGCACTCCAAATCCAAGAGATACCACAAAAAGCACCATACCGATCCCTACTCCGATTCCGATTGTGGTTAGAAAACTACGCACTGATTTTCCTTTGAATGTGCGAAGGGAGAGACGGAAGAGGTCGCTGATGCGCAAATGGTGCGAGAACTGCATTCCTTTATTATACCTTTTTCTTCTTATTCAGAAATGTCTTCCGGTGAAGAGGAGAGGCGCCGTAGCGCGCGAGTGCCCTGTAATGTGCCCGTGTACCATATCCTTTATGACTCTCAAATCCATATTGCGGATATTTTTTGTGCATTTTCGTCATATATTTATCGCGTGTCACTTTTGCGATAATTGAGGCGAGTGAGATTGCGGGTATTTTTTCATCTCCCTTAATTATGGTTTTCCCTATTCCTTTATAACTTTCTTGAAGATATAATCCGCCATCAAGAAGTACAACGTGTTTTTTAATATGTTTTGAGTTTTTGGTTTTTAGTTTTTCATACGCTTGCGTAGCAGCGCGATTTGCGGCGCGCGTGATATTTATTTTATCAATTATATTCGGTGCGATACTTACTATTTGATAGAAAATCTTTTTTTCTTTCTTTAATTTTTGCATATAGTGAAACCATTGCTCCCGCTGTAATGCAGAAAGTTTTTTAGAATCTTTGAGTTTTAATTTCTTATTTTTGAGATTTGATATTTGTAATTTGATATTTACCGTAGTCGCCAACGCGACTACGGTTATTGGTCCTGCAAGCGGGCCTCGCCCCACTTCGTCAATCCCAATAATGTAGCGTTTGGGCGAAGCTCGCCTTTTTTTGGCGGCTCTCCCCACTTCGTCAATCCCGATAATCCACTTTTTCATTGTTTGTAGTATAACAAAATCCTCATTATGTCTACTAAATTACTATTGAATTTCCATCCTTTTTTTCCTAATTTGAGCTTCTCTTAAAATACGGTACAATAGGAGAGATTTATGAAATCCTTACTTTCTCTTTTTTATGGAAAATAAATTTGTTCATTTACATACTCATTCTCATTACTCTCTTTTGGATGGACTTTCAAAAATTGATCCACTTATCGCACGAGTAAAAGAATTAGGGATGGATGCGGTCGCCCTCACCGATCACGGCAACTGCTACGGCGCGATTGAGTTTTACAAAAAAGCGAAGAAGGCGGGCATTAAACCCATCTTGGGGGTTGAGGCCTACATGGCACCCTACGGACATTTGAATAAACGCGCAAAGGTGGATGAATTGCGTTATCACCTCATTTTACTTGCAAAGAATATGACGGGGTGGCAAAACATCATCGCCCTTGTGACGAAATCATACCTTGAAGGATTTTATTACAAACCGCGGATTGATAAAGAACTGCTTGCGGAACACCATGAAGGCGTTATCTGTCTTTCTTCGTGTTATTCCGGAGAAATTGCACGTCTTATTGTTTCAAAAAAAATGGACGAAGCGGAAGCGAGCATCCTTTGGTATAAGCAAACTTTCGGCGATGATTTTTATCTTGAACTTCAACCGCACGCGAAAGAAATTCATGAACCGTTGATTCAGCTTTCTAAAAAATGTGGCGTTCCTCTTGTGGCGACGCAAGATTCTCATTATTTAAACCGCGATGATCGCACCGCGCATGAAATTCTTTTAGCCGTACAGACGAATGGTAAATTAGACGATCCTGATCGCCTTACCTTAAAAAAGTTTGATCTCTCGCTTCGCTCACCTGACGAAATGGCGGAAATTTTTAACAACATTCCCGAAGCGATTAGTAATACGTGTGTGATTCGAGATAAATGTAATGTGGAAATAGAACTCGGCAAAACCAAAATGCCTAAGTTTCCTCTCCCCGAAGGAATGGATTCAAAAACCTATCTCATAAATCTTGTCCATGAACGGCTCCCCCTCCGTTTCCCTCAACCGAGCGAGGCGGTGCTTGCGCGCGTGGAACGCGAATTAGCGGTCGTGACGAAAACCGACTTTTCCGATTACTTTTTGATTGTGCAAGATTTTATTCAATGGGCAAAAACGCATGGCATTGTTGTCGGCCCCGGGAGAGGATCTGCGGCAGGAAGTATTATTTCCTATATTTTAGGCATTACAAATCTTGATCCCCTCAAGTACGAGCTTCTTTTTGAGCGCTTTTTGAATCCCGACCGTATTGCCGCACCCGATATTGATATTGATTTTACTGATATTCGCCGTGATGAGGTCGTCGCTTACGTGCGCGACAAATATGGGAGTGATCGCGTCGCACAAATTATTACGTTTGGAACGATGGCAGCACGTGCGGCGATTCGCGACACGGGTCGTGCCTTGGCGCTTTCTTATGCTTTTTGTGATCAAATCTCAAAACAAATTCCTTTCCAAAACACGATTGACCAAGCACTTGCGGCAGTACCCGAACTCAAGAAACAATATGAAAGCGACAGCCAAACGCGTCAGTTGATTGATTCGGCAAAAAAATTAGAAGGCGTCGCGCGTCATGCCTCTGTCCACGCGTGCGGTATCGTGATTGCTGCTGAGCCCTTAACACAGGTGATGCCTCTTCAGCGCGCGCCTCAAGGAGATGACACGATTATTACTCAATTTGAAATGCATGCAGTGGAAGATTTGGGACTACTCAAGATGGATTTCTTAGGACTTAAAAATCTGACCATTATTGAACATACCATTCGGCTTATTAAAGATATTCATGGCGTCGTGCTTGATTTGGACACTATTCCCCTTGACGATAAAAAAACATTTGAGCTTTTTCAGCGGGGTGATACGACCGGCGTGTTTCAACTTGAATCCTCCGGTATGCGTGGCTACTTGAAAGAATTAAAACCGAGCGAACTTGAAGATATCATCGCCATGATTTCGCTCTATCGCCCCGGCCCTATAGAACTTATCCCTTCGTACATCAAACGTAAATTTAAACGTGAACCGATTGTCTATCTCCACCAAAAATTAGAACCTATTTTAGGGAAAACGTATGGCGTCGGTATTTATCAGGAACAGATGATGCGCATTGCGCGCGACTTGGCGGGCTTTACCCTTGCGGAAGCAGACACGTTGCGCAAAGCGATTGGTAAAAAAATAAAATCACTTCTTGATGAGCAACAAGATAAATTGATTAACGGCATGGTGGTAAATGGTATTGACGTGAGAACCGCAAAAGCGATTTGGGACTTGTTCCCGCCATTTGCACGTTATGGATTTAACCGGTCGCATGCGGCCTGTTATGCGATGATTAGTTATCAAACCGCGTATTTGAAAGCGCATTATCCCGTGGAATTTTCTTCAAGTTTGCTTAATATTTCCGGCACTGATGTAGATCGTATTAATTTTTTGGTGAGCGAAACGAAAAAACTGGGGATTCAAGTGCTTCCGCCGGATGTGAATTTAAGTGCACAGGACTTTGCTCCTGATGGCGCGAATATTCGTTTTGGATTGCTCGCGATTAAAAACTTGGGCGCGAATATTGTGGCAGTGATTATTGAAGAGCGCGCACGTGGCGGCCCCTATCTTGATCTCTCTGATTTCCTTCGCCGGATTCAACATAGAGACATGAACAAAAAGTCGTTGGAAAGTTTGATTAAGGCGGGCGCGTTTGACATTATGGGGATTGAACGCGGACAGGCACTCGCGAACATTGAGGAACTTCTGAAATTTAACCAAGCCGCAAAAAAGAATTCGTCGGCAAATCAATTTGATCTTTTCGGGCCTACGGCGACCTTCACGAGTGTGCGCATGAAGCCGGGAGACCCTGTAGAATCCCACGTGAAACTCCAATGGGAAAAAGAGTTGTTGGGACTTTATATCACTGACCATCCTTTTTCTTCTTATAAAGATAAGGTGAAAAAACTTGCGAAACCGATTGGAGAAATTCTTGCGATTCCTTCGTCTGAAGAACGGGGTCCGCGCGTACGCACCGCAGGAATGATTACCGCCGTGCAAAAAATCATGACGAAAAAAAATGAGCCGATGCTTTTTGTGACGCTAGAGGACATGGAAAATAAAATTGAGCTTTTAGTATTTCATAATACCCTCACTAAAAACCTTGATCTCTGGCAAGAACATAAAGCGATTCTTGTGGGCGGTAGACCTTCTTGGCGCAACGGAGAAATAAAACTCATTTGCGAAGCCGCAAAGGGGTTATAAACAAAAATCACCCAAATGAGAGGGTGATTTGTTTTTATTCAATGCTTGTTTTTACTTCTCTTTTATTACAATTACTTTCCAATTTAGTTTTTGGCAAAACAGAGAAAGATCGTACATATTAGTAGGAAGCTTAAGAAGTGTTGTGTCTTGTTTGATATACTCTTTACATAAATCAATCCCGTTAAATGTAATTTCTGTAACTCCGTCCATAAATTCACTGGCGTAATTGGCGGGTAAAATTACTTTTATTTTTTTACCTGATGGTGAAATTGTTTGTGCTTCAAGTGAAACAGCAACATTAAAGCCATGCAATCCTTGAATTGAATCAATCCGAAATGTCACAGTCCCTATTTGAGGCTCTGATCTAATTTCAACGTATTGAGGATAAATTCTCTTTGAGAGTTTTTCTTGTGCTGAAGTTGTTCCCATCCATAAAAATAGAATGAGAATTAGAATAGATTTCATTTTATTACCTTTCTTATAATGAATAAATATATTGTTAATTTACCCTTTCATTATATACCTATTCTTTATAAAAGTCAATATGCCAGCCGGTGGACTTAAAAATGTGCATATTTGCTTGTTATTTTGTATACTAAAACCACTATGAAAAAAGATAATCATCATGATGAAATTCGTCATTCGCTCGCCCATCTTCTTGCGGCGGCAGTGCTCAAAAAATACCCTAAAACAAAATTGGGTATTGGACCCGTCATTGAACACGGCTTCTATTATGATTTTAAAACGCCCATGCCGCTCACTCCGGAGGATTTGAAAGAGTTAGAAACCACGATGCGGGATTATATCAAACAATCACTCCCTTTTAAGGGTAAGAAAGTGACCCCCGCAGAAGCGAAAAAACTCTTTTCTCTAAAAGGCAGAGAGCAACCTTTCAAATTAGAACTTATTGAAGAATTTAAGAAAGATAAAAAACCGCTTACGGTCTATGCCACCGGTGAGATCTTTTTAGACCTCTGTCGCGGAGGACATGTAAAAAATACGAAGGAAATCAATCCTGATGCATTCACGCTCACCCACCTTGCAGGCGCCTACTGGCGTGGCGACGAAAAAAAAGCGCAACTTACACGCGTCTATGGGCTCGCCTTTGAAACAAAGAAAGAACTAGATGAACATCTCGCGATGCTAGAAGAAGCAAAGCGACGCGATCATCGGAAACTCGGCGCGGAATTAGATCTTTTTACTTTTGATGATTTAGTAGGTAAAGGACTCCCTCTATGGTTGCCTCACGGCACGATTCTCAAAAATCAAATAGAGCAGTGCGCGATAGAGATGGAAGAAAGGTATGGCTATGAACGCGTTTCTACTCCCCATCTCGCCAAAGAAGAGCTTTATCTTACTTCTGGCCATCTTCCCTATTACAAAGAAGGTATGTATCCGGCAATGACGATGGACGACGGCACCTATTATTTGAAATCAATGAATTGCCCGCATCATCATTTGATTTACAAAGCACGTCCGCGAAGCTATCGCGATTTGCCGTTACGTTTTGCGGAATACGGCACGGTCTATCGCAATGAACTTTCTGGTACCCTTGCGGGACTTTTGCGCGTGCGGATGCTTTCTATGAACGACGCACATATTTACTGTACAAAAGATCAGATTGAAGAGGAGTTTAAAAAAGTAATTGCGTTAAATCTTGAATACTTTAAATTATTTGGACTTACTCACTATTGGTTCCGTCTTTCCAAGTGGGATCCGAAACGGAAAGGAAAATATATCAACGAGCCCGCGAATTGGAAATTAACAGAAAGCGTATTGCGGAAGATATTAAAAGAAATGAATGTACCTTTTACCGAAGTGGCAGACGAGGCAGCATTTTATGGTCCAAAAGTGGACGTGCAGTTTAAATCGGTTATCGGGCGCGAAGAGTCGCTTTCTACTATTCAATTAGATTTTGCGGCGAAAAAAAGGTTTGGACTTTCGTATGTTGATAAGAACGGAAAAGAAAATAATGAAGTATTTGTGATTCATCGCGCTCCGCTTTCTACTCATGAACGTTTTATCGCCTTTCTTTTAGAACATTACGCAGGCGTATTTCCTTTGTGGCTTTCTCCTCTACAAGTAGCGATTTTACCGGTCAGCGAGAATCATTTTGCCCACGCAGAAATAATTACTCAAGAACTTAAAAAAAATCATATTCGCGTGACACTTAATTCTGCGAATGAGACATTGGGAAAACGCATTCGTGAAGCAGAACTTAAAAAGATTCCCTCTATTCTCGTGATCGGAGATAAAGAGGTTGAGTCCGGTACCGTGAGCGTCCGCACGCGAGGCATTAAAGAAAGTGTAGTATTGCCTGTTGAAGAATATATCAAAAAACTCAAAGAGCGTATTTTTTCAAAATCTTAGTAATAAAAAATCCCTTCTTTTTTCCAAAAGGGATTTTTAAATAATACCACATTTGTATCTGTTGGAATCTCCTGTTTTTCATCAGGAGGAATCCAACGCTCTATGCCGTCCGCGATAAGGATAAGATAAGTACTATCTGCTAATACATCATCAAGAAGAAATTGCTCGTCTCTCATCAGAATACTTGAGGGTACCACGACAAGATTTTTTTCATTTCCTATGAAACATGTATTGTGAAAAAAATGTTTTGCAATCATAAATGCACTCTCTCCATTTTGAGCAATCCTTATTGATGAATCAACTTCATTTTCTGATAAGTTTGAATCAATATAGATTACACCACTCACATACCATCTACTATCCTGAAAAATATCTTCTGCAAGTTCCATCTTATTATTTTCACGATTATCGATAATAAGCACCACTGGAAATTTTGGATAATTAAAGAGAGACGTAGTGCCTATTACTACACATACGATACAAAGAGAAAAAAATATATAAAAAAATCTACTCATCAATTTTCTCCTGATGATTAGTGAATAAAATTTGTAAATTACCGAAATTAAATATACTATAACAATATAAAAATGTCAAAGAATCTTATTGTCATTCTAGGCCCCACTGCGAGTGGGAAAAGCGCACTTGCGGTTGCTCTTGCACAACGCGTGAATGGCGAGGTTATTTCTGCCGATTCACGACAGGTCTATAGAGGAATGGACATCGGCTCTGGGAAGATTACTAAAAGAGAGATGAAGGGCATCCCCCATCACCTCCTTGATGTAAGTTCTCCTAGATATAGATTTACAGTCACACACTATCAAAAACGTGCCCTTAAAGCGATTAATGATGTTTGGAGGCGAAGCAAGACACCCATTCTCTGCGGTGGCACAGGGCTTTATATTCACGCAGTGACGGATGGTATTATCATTCCTGAAGTAAAACCGAACTTTACACTTCGCAAGAAATTAGAAAAAATGAGTGTAGAACAATTATTTCAATTATTAAAAAAGAAAGATTCTCGACGGGCGAGTATTATTGACCCTCATAATCCCCGACGATTGATAAGAGCACTAGAAATTATAGACACATTAGGAAAAGTGCCACAATTAAAATCAAAACCCTTGGATGCACACATATTATTTATCGGTATTAAAAAAGATAAAGAAGAACTTAAAAAACTTATCACTGCTCGTCTCCACACGCGTCTTAAAAAAGGGATGATTCAGGAGGTAAAAAATCTCCACATAAAAGGTGCTTCATGGAAACGGTTAGAAGATTTTGGATTAGAATATCGTTTTATCGCACAGTTTTTACAAAAGAAAATTACCGAACGGGAAATGATTGATTTTATTATTAAAGAGAGTGTGCAGTACGCAAAACGCCAAATGACCTGGTTTTCTTCTCATAATAAGAAAGGAGATAATCAAATTCATTGGATAACAAATCAAAAACAAGCTTTTTCACTTATAAATAACTTCCTCACAAAAAATCCAAAATCCTAAAAATGAATTTATACAATGTCTCACGATCGTGAAATCTTGTACTTTCGTTATTAAAAAATCCCGCTGTAATCACTACAGTGGGATTTTTATTGTTACTGAATTTCATAAATTGTAATACCAGATTCTTCCCGAATAGGTAAAAGACTTAAACCACTTAATGCAGAAAAGCATTCTAAAAAAAATAATATCTCTTTTTTAGAAGAAAATTCTATTTTATTATCCCTACCAGAAGCCCATTCGAAATACATTGAAGTGAGTCCTCTTATGGGAGATAGAAGGATTGCTTCCTTGTCGATGTATTGTATAAAAATCTTATCTCCTTTACGAAGACTCGTCTGATTATTTTCAAACGATAGCTTCAAATCTATCGTTCTTTCTTGTGATTGCATAACTGTCCATAGATTGTTAATAATACTGAATACTTACTATTTTAGAATAACATTCTTATTACTAATCTGTCAATAGCTTTTCAAAAAGTGCTCTAAGCACACTAGGATCGGCTTGGCCTTTGGTTTTTGCCATTCCTTGTCCTACCAAAAACTGCAGGGCGCTTGTTTTACCTTTTTTATAGTCCTCAACTACTTTTGGATGCACTCCAATAATTTCCTCTACAATCAGCTTTAATGTATTTTCATCGCCAATTACTTGCACACCACTTTGTTCTAAAAGTGTTTCTGGATCTTCGCCCGTATCTGCCATTTGTTTTAATAAATCTTTTGCAAGACGACTCAATAATTTTCCTTCATCAATAAGTGCCACAAAATGCGCGAAATGTTCTGGAGTGATTTTTGATTCACTTATTGTTATTTTTTTTTCTTTTAATAATCCTAATAGATCGTTTAGATAATAATTGATAAGCGTGGAACAGGATGCATTTTCTTTTTTCTCCTGAAATTCTGATACTGCATTTTCAAAATAATCTGCCACTGATTTATCTTCTGTAAGGATTTCTGCCTGCGCGGGCGTACATCCGAATTCATTAATAAACCGATGATATTTTGCTTCAGGAAGTTCGGGAAGAAGATTTTTAATTTCTTCTCTATTCCATTTCGTGAGATCAAGAGGGGGCAAATCTGGCTCTGGGAAATAGCGGTAATCGTGCGCGGATTCTTTTGAGCGCTGACTTATTGTTATTTGCTTTTTCTCGTCCCACCCACGCGTTTCTTGCACCACTTTTTCTCCTCGCTCTAATGCCTCTTCTTGGCGCTTTAATTCATAACGAATAGCACCCTCTACCGCACGGAATGAATTAAGATTTTTTACTTCCACTTTCGTCCCAAATCCTTCGCCTTCTTCTTTGCGCACAGAGATATTTGCTTCCACACGCATTTGGCCCTGCTCCATATTTGCATCCGATACTCCTAAATAGCGCAATATTCTTTGTAATGCTTTTCCAAACGCGACTGCTTCTTCGGGAGTATGAATGTCTGGCTCGGTCACAAGCTCCATTAAGGGTACGCCTGCGCGATTATAATCCACTAAACTCATTCCTTCTTTATCGTGCCCTAAGGTCCCCGTATCTTCTTCAAGATGTACACGCGTAATACGCACGCCTTTTAACATCCCTCCTTCTACTAATGGCTCTTCGTATTGTGAAATCTGATAGCCCTTCGGCAAGTCGGGATAAAAATAACTCTTACGATCAAAATGGGAATGATCGGCTATTTTACTTTCAAGTGCATACCCTACTTTTACGACACTTTTTATTGCCTCCTCGTTCATGGTCGGCAACACCCCCGGATGCGCAAGACAAATGGGACATACGTTTGTATTGGGTCGTGTTTCATAAGGGTCGTTCTTACACCCGCAAAACATCTTCGTGTGCGTTTTGAGTTCCACATGGATTTCTAACCCAATTGTCGGAATATACATATATAAAGAGATGATACCACGAGTTTTCTGAATTGAAAATAAAAAATCCCACTCATAGAGCGGGATTTTATACTCATCGCCATAACGACATTACTGCCTCTTTTGTGTATTGTAATACCGCTTCGGGAGGCGCATTTCCGTCCACAATCACCACACGTTCGTTTTTCTCTTTTGCGAGATCAATACAAGAGCAATAGGTGTCTATTGTCCTCTCGATCTTTCCTTTTGTTTCATTCTCATCAAAATGTTTTTTTGATATTTTCATGCGATGGATCACGGTTTCCACAGGAACATCTATATAGATCGTCAAATCTGGCACGCAATATTTATCACCAATAATTATTTCTCGCCAGTGATTGATTGTATGCAACGATATACCTTGCATCATGCCGTACACATTCGTACTCCATTGATAACGGTCTTGAATAGTGCTTATCCCCCATCCCAATCTTTTGAGAATAATATGCTCAAGATCCATTCTCCTGTCAGCCATAAAGAGTGTTTGTTTTTCAAGAAAATCAAGTGGTTCTTTTCTTGAAATTTTATTCATGATGAGATGGAGCATATCATAAAAGGCATTTGAGGGACCCCAAGAGAAACTTGATTTCCCAAGATCTTCAATCACCTGATTAAGATGAATGTTATCAAGTGAAATGTGATCCGTCATAAGACGCACGAGCATACCAAAGACATTGTTACTTGTTGGCTCTTGGTTCAACATCACCGGAATCCCTTCTTTTTTGAGCGCTTCTGTGAGCCCACCGACTAATGTTGTTTTCCCTGCGTGTGTGACTGACTCCACCACAATAAACGCTGGGTTATGATTTTTTACCGATTTCATATCAGCACCTTTCTTTGTTTGTATTAAGATTTTAAAAAAATAACTACTGGAACCAAGTGTGCCAGTAGTTATTGCAAAAGTCAAAAGGTTTACTAATCGCCTATTTCAATGCCCATGTTGCGGGCGCTTCCTGCAATAATTTTCATTGCTGATTCAATATTTTCTGTATTCAAATCCACCATCTTTTTTTCAGCAATTTCGCGCAATTGCGCGTTTGTGATTTTACCCACTTTTTGCGTGTGGGGCGTTGCAGCACCTTTTTCTACGCCTGCATATTTTCTTAATAATGCTGACGCAGGAGAGGTTTTGAGTTTAAATTCAAAGGTACGATCTTCAAAAATAGTAATTTCTGCAGGAACAATATCTCCCATCATTGTTTTGGTCGCCTCATTAAATTGCTGACAAAATTGAGCGATATTCACCCCATGCTGACCAAGTGCAGGGCCGATCGGTGGTGCGGGATTTGCCTTACCTGCTTCAATTTGGAGCTTTAATACTGTCTTAATTGGTTTTGCCATAATGGTTTATAGTCCTTTATTTTTACCTTAAATCTTCTGAACTTGCAAGGAATCGAGCTCTACCAACGTTTCGCGTCCGAAAATAGGCACTGACACTTTGATTTTTCCGTGCTCGTTGTCCACTTCTGATACCTTTCCCTCTTGTTCCTTGAATGGTCCATCACTAATCTTAACTATGTCATTCACTTTGAAATCTACATTAAATTTAATATCTTTTTCTCCCATACGAATCATCAGCTCATCAATTTCCTGTTTGGAGAGAGGGGTTGGCGTTGCACTGTTTGCACCCACAAATCCTGTGACACGCGGCGTATTACGCACCACAGACCATGAATCGTGATCCATAATCATATCCACCAATACATAACCGGGATAAATTTTTTCTTCTATGGTATAGCGCTTTCCGTTTTTTACTTTAATTTTTATTTCTTTCGGCACAATCACATTGAAAATTTTATCCGCCATAAAGAGCGATTCAATGCGTTGCTTCAAATAACGAGTGACGGCCTCTTCATAGCCCGAATAGGTGTGCACCGCATACCATTTACGATCACCTTGTGTTTCTTGTGTTGCGCGTTGTTCGTTCATAATGATTTAGCGAGCAATAATAGTTTCAATGATTTTAAGAAAGAGAAAATCGAGTGCACCCAAAAATACCGCAAATCCTAATGAGATTCCGACAACAAACAATGTATATCGTGTTGCCTCTTCACGCGTGAGCCAATTTACTTTCCTTAACTCATCACGAGATTCTTCTAAGAACGTTTTGATTGATGTCGCCATAACGAATAGAGCTTATTGTATCAAATGCGTATGGTTTTGTCTAGTTTTTATATATCTAAGTTTTTCACTGCGGTTGCGTGTGCCTGAATAAAATTTTTACGCGGCTCTACCACTTCACCCATTAATACGTCAAACATATGATCCGCCGCGACGGCATCGTCTACCATTACCTGTTTTAATACACGCTTTTCAGGATGTAATGTGGTCTCCCATAATTGCTCTGGATTCATTTCTCCTAAACCCTTATAGCGCTGAATGCCTGCCCCAGCACCCATTGCGCGCACAAATGTATCTCTCTGCTCCTCTGTGTAAGCATATTCTATTTCTTTCCCACGTTTAATTTGATAAAGAGGAGGTTGAGCAATATAAAGAAATCCTCCATCTATAATTTGAGGGAAATAGCGATAAAAAAGCGTCAAAAGAAGCGTACGGATGTGTGCACCATCAACATCCGCATCGGTCATTAAAATAATTTTATGATAACGCAACTTCGTAATATCAAATTGCTCTGAAATCGCCGTACCAAGCGCAATCACAAGCGAGCGAATTTCTTTATTAAGTAACATTTTATCAATACGCGCTTTTTCTACATTTAAAATTTTTCCTTTGAGTGGTAGGACTGCTTGCGTGCGTCTATCGCGTCCTTGTTTACACGAACCTCCTGCAGAATCACCCTCAACGATAAACATTTCTGATTCTTCTGCTTTTCGTGAACTACAGTCAGCTAGCTTCCCTGGCAACGTTAATCCTTCTAAGGCTCCTTTACGGAGTACGGTGTCCTTTGCTGCCTTTGCTGCTTTACGTGCTTTCGCTGCAAGCACGTTTTTTTCTGCTACTTTGCGTGCATCAGCAGGATATTGTTCAAGATAATCTTTTAATCCTTCTGCGACGACTGCCTCTACTGCCGTGCGCGCTTCTGGATTTCCTAAACGCGCTTTTGTTTGACCCTCAAATTGCGGTTCACGAATACGCACAGAAAGCGCTGCCACCAATCCTTCGCGTACGTCATCACCGGTTAAATTTTCATCTGATTCTTTAATATATCCCTCTTTGCGCGCAAAATCATTCATCGTGCGCGTGAGTGCTGCACGAAATCCAGTAAGGTGCATTCCTCCATCTGGCGTATAAATATTGTTTGCAAAACTCAATTCTTTATTTTCGATGTCGTCTACGTACACAAACGTCGCTTCCACATCCAACCCTTCATATTCGCGATGCACCACAAACGGGTGATCGTGAAGTGGTTTTGCACCCCCGATAATATAGTGAATAAATGATTGGAGACCTCCTTCAAAATAAAATCCGTAAAAGAATGGTTGATCGCCACGTTCGTCTTTCACTTCCATACGCACCCCTGGTGTGAGATAAGCCTGCTGGCGAAGATGATCAAGAATTTTTTTCTCGTCAAATTCTATTTTTGCAAAAATTTCTGGATCTGGATGAAAAGTAATTTTTGTTCCCGTGTAATCAGATTTTCCTATCTTCTTTACATTATATTGTGGCACGCCACGTTTATATTCTTGCATATATATTCCTCCATCTTTATTTACCTCTGCTTTCATATTTGTGGAAAGTGCATTGACTACCGAGACGCCCACGCCGTGTAATCCGCCGGATACTTTATAGGACTCTCCTCCAAATTTTCCTCCCGCGTGCAAGGTGCAGAGTGCGGTTTCTAATGCCGATTTTTTTGTTTTCGGATGAATATCCACCGGAATGCCGCGTCCGTCGTCGGTCACTGACACTCCGCCATTTTTTAATAATTCTACAGTGATATTTTTTGCATGACCCGCCATCGCCTCGTCAATGGAGTTGTCTACAATTTCCCAAATAAGATGATGTAAGCCATCTACGCCCGTGGAACCGATATACATACCTGGACGTTTACGTACTGGCTCAAGCCCTTCAAGTACATAGATATCTTTTGCGGAATATGAGCTTTCTTTTTTTATTGTTTTTTCTTCTTTTTTATCTGCCATAGTGTTTTTTCACTGCCCTATCATTCCTGATAGGGTTTCTCTCCTTTTTCCTTCCTTTAATTGTATCAGAATGGCACCCAAAAAACAACTAAAACAGGGTTTTATCGAGCTGATTTCTTGTCTCTTTTTATGAGTTTTTTGACCAAAATTGCCCCTATAATGAATATTATAAGCCCCCCTATGCTCCACGCCATATAATCTCCTAATTGTGCAAACGCCTCCGCATACGCGTTATAGGCCTCCCCTGCCCACCACCCGAGGATACTCATACAAAACGCCCGAACCATATTTCCTAAAAACGCCGAAATAAGAAATGCCCTTTTAGGGAAACGGATAATACCTGCGACAAGCGAAATGAGTACGCTTGGGACAATTGGAAATGCACGTAAAAGAAATAAGAGATACCCTCCCTTATTATGAGACACCATTCGTGCTTCTTCTTTTTCTACGCGCTCCCATGAAATCCCAAACCATTTCCCAAATCGCAGAATCATTGTTTTTCCTCCCAAGTAGGCAATCGCGTACATGCACAACGCCCCAAGCGTGAGCCCTACTGTTGCCGGGAGTGTGACGCGCACAATCGCATCGGGGAGAATTTGCATAAGTGAATGTCCAGAAGGAAGTAAAAAAAATCCTGCGGCGAGAAGCACGAGTGAGGAGGGAATCGGCGCGATTATTTCTTCAATAAAC
Organism: uncultured bacterium; assembly: GCA_903847915.1. Lineage (GTDB taxonomy): Bacteria > Patescibacteriota > Minisyncoccia > UBA6257 > GWB1-50-10 > CAINEW01. Next base: position 17,354 of record CAINEW010000009.1, read on the forward strand.
GAACATAAAAAAACGGCGTAGATCCCATACTGCGCGATAACCATTCCGATGAGTGAGGAGAAATCAAATCCCATATGTTCCAGTATACTCTCGGCTTCTTGCTCTGCAACAATCGTCTTGTTATTTTTTCTGTTTCTGTTTTCTCTAAAAATCCGCTATGATGAATACTCCCATGAAGACACTTTTGAAACAGCATTTTGGTTTTGAACAGTTTTTACCCCTCCAAGAGGAAATTATTCGCGATGTGATTGCAGGTAAAGATGTCCTCGCTCTTCTTCCGACTGGTGCGGGCAAGTCATTATGTTTTCAACTTCCTGCGTTGCATTTTCCTGGGCTTACGTTAGTCGTTTCTCCCCTTATTGCCCTTATGAAAGATCAGGTGAACGCGCTCAAGGAAAAAGGCATTCCTGCAGCATATCTTAATAGCTCTCTTTCGGCACGCCAAGATGCCGACATTCGCGATGATGTGGCACAGGGGGTGATCAAATTGCTTTATGTGGCGCCGGAGCGATTAATGAAAGATCACTTTTTAGATTTTATTAAAACGATTCCCATTTCGCTTATTGCGGTGGATGAAGCGCACTGTATTTCCGAATGGGGACATGATTTTCGCCCCGACTATCGTTCGCTCGGCTATATTCGCGAAGTGTTTCCTGATGTGCCGATGATTGCGCTTACCGCAACCGCCACAGAGAAAGTGCGTAAAGATATTATTCGCCAGTTGGCATTAAAAGACGGGTATGCGATGCATCAAGGAAGTTTCAACCGTCCGAATTTATATTATTTTATTTATCCAAAAAAAGGCGCGTATCATCATATCATCACTTACATTCAAACCCTGCCGAGCGCTTCGGGTATTATTTATTGCCACAGCAGAAAATCCACGGAGCTCATGACAGAATATTTAAATGAAAATGGTGTCCCCGCGCTTTCGTATCACGCAGGACTTCCTCAAAAAGTGCGCACAGAAAATCAGGAACGATTTCAAAAAGGCGAAGTGCAAGTGATTGTGGCGACGATTGCGTTCGGGATGGGCATTGATAAGTCGGACGTGCGATTTGTGATTCACTATGATTTACCGAAAAATTTAGAAGGATACTATCAAGAAACAGGGCGTGCGGGGAGAGACGGCAAACACGCGGACTGTATTCTCTTTTTCAGCGAAGGCGATCGCATCAAACACGAATTTTTTATTAACCAAATGGAAAGTGAGGTGCGCGCCCAAGCGCTCCGTGCCCATTTAGACACTCTTGTCACGTTCTGCACTGCCCGCCATTGCCGTCGCGCGATGCTTTTGCGCTACTTCGGCGAAACCTATCCCTATTCTTCTTGTGGAAGTTGTGATGTCTGTATCGCTAAGTTTTAATTAATTTTTTAGATTTCTTTTATATTCAATCCCCCTTGTGTGTAGCTCCAAGGGGAAGTTCACTACTCGCTCGCATACGCTGACTGCGTTTTGAAACCCATCGGTTTCAATGCCCGCCCGAACGTACCCCGCCAGAATGATTTGTCGGGCTGGCGTTCGGTGCGGGCAGGCTTCCGCTACGGGGAAACCTAACTTTCCCCGACCCTCTTCCTCGGTTCAATTCCCCTTTCCGCTTGTAGCTCCAAGGGGAATTGAACCCCTGTTACTGCCGTGAGAGGGCAATGTCCTACCACTAGACGATGGAGCCGTCTTATCTCTCTTACATCTATCTCCTTGTATCTTCCCCATCCTACAATTTATTTTCTATTCGTACAACCCGGGTTTTGAGAGCCACTCCTTATTTTGACGCACCAAAAGCATCGGCGCATGCCCCGGCTCGCGCATCACTTCTTTGACCACTTTTTCCATCCGTGCACCCTGTGAACCCTTCACTAACACCACATCATCTTTTTGAATTTTTGCCTGTAAAAATTGACCTGCTTCGCGCGTACTCATAAATGAAACCACCGCCTTTTTCGGGAATCCTGTTTTGAGTGCTGATTCGGCAATGAATTTTCCGCGCAACCCTACGGTTAAAATCATATCCGCACATTGTGCCGCGAGACGCCCTATTTCTTCGTGTGCTTCAAGCGTGTAGGCACCGAGTTCCAACATATCCCCCAAGACCGCGATGCTCTGTTTTGCGTTCACGGATTTCAATACTTCTAGTGCTTCTTTTGTTGCGAGCGGTGAGGAATTGTAGGTGTCGTCAATAATGAGTGATTGTTTGAGCCCCGGCACGATACGCAATCTCCCTTGCGGCGCGCGATAGTTCTGGAGCGCTTCTCCGATCGTCACTAAATTCATTCCCATCACAATCCCCACTGCGGATGCGGCGCCAATCACATATCCCTGCGACTTTCCCAACCCTTCAATCTGGAGAGGTACGCTTGTTCCTTTATGTTCAATTTTACATGACACCCCCCATCCTTCCTCACGGATATGATTTTTGAGATTACTCACTTGAATGTCATTCGTTTTTTGAAATCCATAGGTTATGACACGCGCATTCGTACGATCTTTCAATGTCATTACTTTTGGATCGTCGCCATTTAAAATCGCGAACCCGTCTTTTGGTAATTCTGTAATGAGTAATGCTTTTTCATTAAAGAGTGCGGTGGGATTTTGAAATGCTTCCACATGGACAGGAATCTCGCTCATCGCGGTAAAAACGCCGATGTGCGGACGCGCAATCGCAAGTAGTTTTTTCATATCGTTCGGTGCATCTACGCCATATTCCAACACCAGCACTTCGGGATATTCTGTATTGCGCACGATAAGTTGCACTATCCCTTGCACAATTACTTTTATCCAAAAAAAGATGCCGCCTGTTTTTTTCCAATCACCTAAAATAGTGAGCGGAAGACCTAATTCATTATTAAAACTTTTGAGTGGTGCGCGTACACTTCGTTCTTTTGCCACAAGTGTGCCGATTGCTTCTTTCGTAGAGGTCTTCCCTACTGTGCCGGTAATACCCACAATCGCGGGGTTATATTTTTTAATAGTAAGTTTTGCAAGAAAACCCACTATGTGTGCGAGGATAAAAAGAAGTTTTTTTTTCATAGATTATTGCGTTTTTTGATCTGCTGGCTCACTTATCACGTCTGGAGGAATAGTGTAATAGTTAATCACAAACTGGGCAAGTTCTTTGAATCCAGGCACCACGGTAAGTCCTGCCAATTCGCCCACTTTTGGACGATCTAATTTTAAGAGCATCACCACGCGCGGATTCGTGGAAGGCACCATTCCCACAAACGTATGAATCAATTCATCGCTGTAGCCACCTTTTTTAAAATCAGGAATGAGTGCAGTTCCTGTTTTTCCCGCAATATTATATCCAGGAATTGTTGTCACGTTCGCTTTTTTGACTGCCGCCTCCATCATTTTAATTACTTTCTCTGCAGTTTCTTCCTTAATCACACGACGCACAACCGTTGGCTTTCCTTCCGTATCCACAAACGGCTTCATCAATACTCCTCTATTTGCAATTGCAGAAAAGGCATTTACAAGTTGAATCGGTGTCACTCCTGTCCCTTGACCGAATGATGCAGTCGCAAAATCAACCGCGCGCGCATCTTTCCGTTCCAAATTTTTTAAACTCCCTGAAATTTCGTCTGGAAATCCTGCGCCTGTTTTATCTCCAAATCCAAATCGTTTCAAATAATCATAAAACACACCGTTCCCTGTCTGCTGTTCGGCAAAGACACTGCCGGTGTTGATAGAATTTTCAATCACTTGCGTCATTGTCACCTTTCCATACACCTTACTGTTCGCATTTTTAATTGTCTTGCCATTTAATTTTACAAATCCTTTATCTACAAACGTAGTGTCTGGCGTAATTGCCCCTGTATCAATACCCGCAGACATTGTAAGTGGTTTAAACACCGAGCCCGGCTCATAAAGATATTGGATTCCTGGATTTAAAAATGATTGTAACGAAGCGCCTTTATAACTATTAGGATTAAATGAGGGGGCATTCGCGAACGTTAATATCTTTCCTGTATATGGCTCTTGAATAATAATCGTACCTCCTGTCGCATCATTATTTTTTATCAATTTTTGGAGTAATTGTTCTGCTTGTGCTTGTAAATTTCTATCAATAGTGAGAGCAATGTCATTTCCTTTTGCAAGAGTGGTATCGTTCATTTTTTCCATCCCATAGAGCCCCGTTGGCACAGAGTGTGTTTCATTTAACCCCACAAACCCTAATACCTGACTTCCTAATTCTTCAAATGGATAAAAACGATATTGTTTAGTATCGGTATAAAGCCCCTCGATATGTGTGCCTTGTACTTTTTGTACCTCTTCATCGCTTGCCTTGTCTATAAGCAATTTAAAGAGTGTGTTTTTATTTTTGAGCGCTTCACGTATAGTTGCACGATCAATATTCAAAAGATCAGATATTTGTCCCGCGGTTTCTTCTATGTCTTTTATTTCTTTAGGTACCACATAGATCACAGGCTCATCGCGATTTAACGCGACTGGAATTTTTTCATTATTTCTATCTGTAAAAAAAATTTGCCCGCGACGTAAGGTGAGATGTGTTAATGCTTCATCGCGCGCTTCTGCACGAGTAACATATTCAGTTCCTTTTTGAATTTGGAGATGATAGAGATTAAATCCTAATCCTACAAAGAGGAGGGTGAATATACTGATCAGTGAGAAGAAGCGAATCGTCATTGTGTTTGAGGGAGGATGTAGATGGGATGAGTATCTAAAATCAGATTATATTCTGCAATAAGCGTTGCTTTATCGGGCATTTTCATCGCCCCAAATTCTTTATCTTTTAATTCTGCGTGGAGAGTTTTTTCGTTCACAATAGTTTGTCTTAGTTGTTTTACTATGTAGCGATCATTTGCAAGTGCACTATATTCACGCACATAAAGAAATCCACCCACAACAAGCATTGTTCCTAATAATAAAAGTGTTCCTCGGAAACGTGCTTTGTGATGTGGGCGTAAAATGGTCATGATTGTTTTAAAAAAATAATTTTTTGTTTTTGTACTTTTAAAAAATGGTTATTACTCTTAATTTTGCTGAACGGCTTCGCGGATTTATTCTCTGTTCGTTCCGTGAAGGCGCGATGGGTTTTTTGGTGATCAATAATCCCTTCCCGTTTTTCACAATCTCCCGAAATGCGTTTTTTACAATACGATCTTCAAGAGAATGAAAGGCAATGATCCCCGCTCGTCCTCCTGAACGCACTATTTTAGGAAGTGTTGTTAAGAATGTTTGTAAATGGCCTAATTCATCATTCACCGCAATACGCAATGCTTGAAAAATCTTTGTGGCGGGATGAATGCGCCCTCGTTTCCCTATTGCACGCACCACATATTCTGCAAGTTCTCGCGTCGTTTCAAATTTTTTTATCCTCCGTTCCATCGTGATGGCGTGGGCAATGCGGAATGCTTGTCGCTCTTCTCCATAATCGCGAAATATTTTAATCAATTCTTCTTCCCGTGCGCCGTTTACTATCATTGCCGCCGTAATGCCTTTTGTGGAGTCATAGCGCATATCAAGCGGACCTTCGTGTATAAAACTTAATCCCCGTTCTGCTTCTTCTATTTGATAGGAAGAAAATCCTAAATCAAGAAGAATGCCGTCTACTCGCGTTATTTTTTTTTGAATTAACACACTTTCCATCTCACTGAAATTGCATTGCACACATATTATCTTTGCCCATTCTTTTTTCTTCTCTTTTTTTATGCGATCTTCTACGCGACGAATCGCATCACTATCCGCATCAAGCCCGATCACCATTCCCTCGTTCCCTATTTTTTCTGCGAGCGCGATTGTGTGTCCTCCCCCTCCCAACGTTCCGTCAATCCATACTTCTCCTTTTTGCGGATTAAGTTTGGTGATTACTTCTTCTAAAAGAACAGGAATATGCATCACATCTAAATTCCCATCTCGCCCAATTTTTCTGCAATCTCATCAGACGCCATTTCTGTTTTTGCGCGATATGCACTCCAAACTTCTGCGTCCCAAATTTCAATGCGATTGTAGAGTCCTGCCACAACCACTTGTTTTTTTAAACTCGCATACTCACGCAAATGGGTCGGCACTAAAATTCTTCCCTGCGCGTCTACTTCTACGTCAGATGCGCCCGAAAACATAAAACGTCCGAAGGCGCGCGCATTCGCTTGTGCAAGCGGGAGATTGTTCAACTTTTCTGAAATTTTCTGCCACTCCTCCGCGCCGAATACAAATAAACAATGATCAAGTCCTCGTGTGATGATGGCGCCGCTTTCTACTTTTCCGCGAAACTTTGACGGAATCGCCATCCGGCCTTTTTCATCTAATGTATGTTTGTATTCGCCGAGTAACATAGTTTTTTATAGATAATGTGAGGATAAGAGAAAATCCAAGTTATCCCCAGATTTGGCACTTATCCCCACACTTATCCACATTTCCCCACTTCTGTGATTAACTATACCACAAACAAAAAATACACCAAATGTGATGCATTATCCGAAAAACCCTTTTATTCTCTATCTTTTTTCCGCTTCCCCTTTTTGTTATACACAGCCCGATTTTCCGTTGGTTAATTATGTCTTAAAAATACCATTCCCCACAATCCGGTCTGATTTATAATTTATTTTTTCTTTAAAAATTTAGTGGGTGTTGTTTGGACCCCCGCCTACGCATTGCTTCGGACGGACAGGCCTGCCTGCCGGCGGGCAGGAAACCAACGAGTATTTATAGATAAAGTTGATTTGAGATAGAAAATAACATAAAATGATGGGGTAATATAGATCTATCAGGATTTATTGGTTATGGACGGAGGGCGTTTAGTTCAGTGGTAGAACGTTGCATTCACATTGCAAAGGTCGCTGGTTCGATCCCAGCAACGCCCACATTACAAGAACCTAATAAAACACAAAGCCCCGTGAGGGGCTCTATGTTTTTGTTGTCTTCGAAATTTAGGCAAGTTCGGCAACTGCGCCTGCTTCCTCTAATTTCTTTTTCAATTCTTCCGCTTCTTCCTTCTTCAATCCTTCCTTCACTGCTTTCGGAGCGGCATCTACGATATCTTTTGCTTCCTTGAGTCCAAGACCCGTCACTTCTTTTACAATTTTAATCACGTTGATTTTCTGTTCACCTGCTACTTTCAAGACGACATTCCACGAGGTCTTTTCTTCGGCTGCTGCCGCACCTGCTCCCCCTCCGCTTGCCATCATGGCAGACGCAGACACGCCAAATTTTTCTTCAAGTACTTTCACGAGCTCTGCCAACTCTACCACTGTCAATTTTTCTATTGCTTCTATAAGTGAATTATATTTTTCCATAGTATTGTTATTTGTTTTAATTATTTTTTATACGACCTTGTTTATGCTTGTTTACTCTTTTCGTTCAACACGAACAAGAATTTCTTAAGCGGTGAGGCAATCATACCGACCAACTGACCCAAGAGCACTTCGCGACTCGGGAGTGCGCCGATCATTTTTACCTCTTTGCCTGAAAGCTGTTTCTTTTCTCCTAAGAGGAATCCTCCTAAGATTTTAAAGATTTCTTCTTTCTTATTTTTTTCTTTTGCAAAGGCATAGACCGTGCCTGCGGTTTCCGAGAGATCTTTCGGGGAGATAATAATACCCGATTGCCCCGGAAACGTCTCACGATCAAACGTAAATCCTTCTTGTTCCAAAAGAATTTTTAAGAGACGCTTTTTCATTACGTGGAACATCCCACCCATCGCGCGGATGCTTTTACGGAATGTGGTCATTTCATTGACCGGCAACCCAGTAAAATCCGCAATGATAAGCGTTTCTTTTCCTTTGAGATGTCCTGCGACATCTTTTACTTCTTGTATTTTTTGCGCTTTTGTCTTTGGCATATGAATTTCATTCAGCCCGCCTTATAGGCGAGGTGTCCTATTTTGTCTACAAAATAGGAAATTAAAAACTGCGACCTTTGCCGCAGAACATTGAACACTTCTTTTTGAAAAGTGTGGTGTTCCTCGATAGGTCCCTCCTTCTCCGCCAGCTGGCGGATACGGCGGGTAAATCTTATGTGCTTTTTTCTGCACTGCCTATTGTCTACGGATAGTTTTAGTATACTCTTTTTTATCTTTTCGTCAAGGCAGCTTTAAAGCTCTATTTCAAGCTCTTCTAAGAGTTTTTTTGCTTTAGAAGAAAGGTGTTTTGGGGTACGCACAATGAGCGAGACATAACAATCCCCTCGCCCGAAACTTCCTAACCGTGGCATTCCTTTTCCTGTCACTTTTATTTTTTCTGCAAGATTAGTAGAAGCAGGAATTTCAAGTGAAAATGATTCACCGCCTATATCGTGCATCATAATCTTTTTTCCTAGCAAGGCATCAGTAATACTAATTTCTTTTTTTGTAAAAAGATCATTTTTCTTACGCTCAAATATCGCATGAGGTTTTACTCTTACTACCACATACAAGTCACCATTACCACTTCCATATTCTCCCACTTCTCCCATATCTTTCATTTTAATAATTTGTCCATCTTCTACGCCCGCACCAATATGCACCTCTACCTCACGCGTACCTTTTGTTCTCCCTCGTCCACTACATACCTGACAAAATTTGTGAGGAATTTCTCCGCGTCCGTTACATTCCGTACAGGTCTGCACTTGTGCGAAATTACCGAAAAAAGTTTTTCGTTCTACTTTCACTTCTCCCCGCCCCTTACAGAGGGCACATTCTTTATATCCCTTACTCTTGTCGTGTCCCAATCCTTTACAGGTATCGCACGCGACGAATGTTTCAAATCGTATTTTTTTCTTTACGCCATGAAATGCTTCTTCAAGGGTTATCTGTTCAAGAAATTCTATGTCCGATCCTTGCGTATACGTCTGACGGCGTGCGCGTCCGCCAAATTGTCCGCCAAAAATGCCTTCAAAAATATCTGATAAGTCGGGCATCTCTCCCCCTGCACTATTCCATTCAAATCCTCCTCCATTTTGAAATCCCCCAAATCCTCCCCATTGAGCTCCTTGCGCACCCGGATGTCCACCTTCAAACACTTGGCCGTATTGATCATATTGCGCACGCTTTTCTTTATTGGAAAGTACTTGGTATGCCTCATTAATTTCTTTAAACTTTGTATCCGTTCCTCCTGTCTTATCGGGATGATGTTGGTGTGCTAATTTGCGATATGCTTTTTTTATCTCTTCTTCTGTTGCGGTTTTTTGCACTCCTAATACTTTGTAATAATCTTTTGCCATATTTTTTATACTATTATTTTAATACCACAAACTCGCGGGAACGCATTTCGGTGGTAAGCGTAATAAATCCCAATGCAACCATAAATTTAAAAAGGAGTGTAGTAAGTATCAAAAACACAAATGAGAACAATCCTGCGACGCTCCGTATTGTAAAAAAGATAAGGAGTGCAAACACACCTCCTTCTATCATGGGACCATAAGAGAATTTTTGAGTATTCTTTGTGACAAGCCCATATAACACATCTCCTATCTTTTGTGTTCCTTGAAATGGCCCTATATTTTTTTGAAACATTTCTTTCACTTCACTTATTTTTTTTGTAATAAACTCTTTTGTTTGTGCTTCAGAAAATGCATTATTCCCCACTTTCATAGTTCCCCCTACTTCTTTCAAAATATTTACTTGTTCTTTTTCCAGCTCTTTTCTGATTACTAATCCGATTACTTCATCTACTGTTTTGTTAAATGAAAAATCTGGAATCAAAAGACGCACTATTGGCTCAGCACTTTTAAGCATTCCATTTGTAAAAGATTGACCAAAATGGGGATTAAGCGCATTTCCTTGAAATCCCACTATATAGACGACTCCTCCTACAAAGAGCGACATACCTGTGAGGATACGGGGAAGTGCTGCATGTGCGCTGTGATATGTGTTTATCTTCATACTATTTTGCACCGCACGCATCCCACGACGTAATCCACTATACATACAGAATGCAATTACCCCCCCCAGGAAGACGGTAATGAACGAATTTTGTGCAAGAATGTAGTCATATAATACTCCGAACACCACTGCAACAATAAGCAGAGTAATGAGTATAATTTTTTTTCTGCTTTTTATACAGAGAGCGATAAGGAGAAAAAAAAGAATACTTACAATGCCCATAATTACACTTCCTGTAAGGAAAGGTGTGACACTTTTCAAAATGAAAAGGCGCAACATATAACACATAAGTGCTATACTCCCAAGCGCTAATCCTCCAAGGAGCATAATTTTGCCGAGTGATTGATCATCATCTACTTCTCGTGACTGACTTACTACTGTGAGATTATTATGAATTGGTTGGTTCATGAGGTGGTTCCTCTTTTGGTGTTTCTTGATTTTGTGGTTCTTGTGGTGGTGTCTGCGGGGGCGTTTGTGAATTTTTGTACATCGCCTCACCTATTTTTTGGAGTGATTGTGAAAGCGTATCGGTTTCTGTTTTTATTACGTTCATATCTTCTTTATCTTTCACCTCTTTTACTTTCGCAATTTGATCTTCAACCTCTTTTTTAATTTCCACAGTCACTTTATCCCCTGCATCACGAATACTTTTTTCTGCTACATAGATAAGTGACTCTGCTTGATTGCGCACCTCAATTAATTCACGCTTTTTTTCGTCTTCTGCTGCGTGAGTTGCTGCCTCTTGTTTCAAGCGTTCAATTTCATCTTTGCTTAAACTTGTGGATGCTTCAATGCGTACCGACTGACTTTTTCCACTCGCTTTATCTTTTGCAGACACCGTCAAAATGCCGTTTGCATCAATATCAAACGTCACTTCCACTTGTGGCACGCCACGCGGCGAAGGAGGAATACCATCTAAAATGAATCGTCCTAATGTTTTGTTGTCCGCCATCATCGGACGCTCTCCTTGACCGATATGAATTTCTACTGATGTTTGATTATCTGCTGCGGTGGAAAATGTTTGTGATTTTGAAGTTGGCACGGTAGTATTTTTCTGGATCATCGGCGTTGCCACACTTCCTAATGTTTCAATACTTAAGGTAAGCGGCGTGACGTCAAGCAAAAGAATGTCTTTTACATCTCCCTGCAAAATACCCGCTTGTACCGCTGCGCCGATCGCGACCACTTCGTCCGGATTGATGCCTTTATGCGCTTCTTTTCCAAAAAGATTTTTTACTGCTTCTTGAATCGCAGGCATACGGGTTTGACCTCCTACTAAAATTACTTCGTTAATATCAGAAAGCGCTAATCCTGCCCCTTTCGGTGCCTGTGCGGTCACCGCCTCTTTTACAAGTGTGATTGAACGATCAATTAATGGACGCACTAATTCTTCTAATTTTGAACGCGTAAGTTTAATTAAAAAGTGTTTTGGTCCTGACGCATCGGAAGTAATATAAGGCAAATTAATTTCACTCTCGAAAGCGGTTGAGAGTTCGTGTTTTGCACGTTCTGCTGCTTCTTTTAACCGTTGCAACGCGAGGGAATCTTTTGAGATATCAATACCATCTTGTTTTTTATATTCTGCAACAAGATGTTCAATAATAAGTTTATCTACATCATCTCCTCCTAGGTGTGTATCACCTCCTGTCGCTTTTACTTCTACAGTATCGTCTCCCACTTCAAGGATGGAAATATCAAACGTTCCTCCTCCAAAATCGTAGACCACAATTTTTTCATTTTTTTGCTTATTTAATCCATAGGCGAGCGCCGCGGCGGTTGGTTCATTTAGAATACGACGCACTTTAAATCCCGCAATTTCTCCCGCGTTTTTTGTTGCTTGGCGCTGTGCGTCATCAAAATACGCTGGCACAGTGATAACCGCCTCTTCAATTTTTTCTCCCAATTTTGCCTCTGTATCTGCTTTTAATTTTTGGAGCACCATCGCAGAAATTTCTTCCGGCGTATACCACCGATCTCCCATTTTTACATCAATACCTCCATTTGCTGACTCTTTAATTTCATAAGGAAGCCATTGTTTGTCCCGCTTCACTTCTTCGTCATTAAATTTTCTTCCCACTAAACGCTTCACGGAAAAAATTGTGTTTTTTGGATTGACGACTGCTTGACGTTTTGCGAGAAGTCCTACATGACGCTCGTTTGATTTACTCATTGCGACAATAGAGGGGGTCGTGCGATTCCCCTCTTGATTCTCTAATACTCGTGGCTCACCTCCTTCCATTACCGCCATTGCGGAGTTTGTTGTTCCTAAATCAATTCCTAAAATTTTTGGCATATTATTGTTTTATTATACTCTATTGTTATTTTTTATTGACCTTGTTCTTTTGAAAGCACTACTCGTGCGGGACGCATTACTTTTTCTCCTAACATATATCCTCGTTCAATTTCTTTAATTATTGTTCCAGGAGGATCTTCTGAATGTATTTCTGATACCGCCTCATGAATATTTGGATCAAATGGCATTCCTTGTGCGAAAGGAATTGCTTTTAATCCATATTTTTTAAGCATATCTTCTAGTTGGTTTTTTATTAAGATCATTCCCTTATGTGCTGGATCATCTTCTTTGAGTGTCTGCAATCCTAAGTTAAAACTATCTAAAATGGTGATACAATCACGGATAATTCCTTCCTGTAATATTCTGCCCATTGCACGCGTCCGTTCTGTTTCTTCTTTTTTGTAATTAGTAAAATCTGCTTTTGCTCTTTTCCATCCTTCAAGATATTCATCGCGCTCTTTTTTTAACACTTCTAATTCTGTCATTTCTTTTTCTTCTTGTGGTTCATTATGTAATTGTGATAATGGTTCGTCCATATTTTTAAATCATATATTCTCTTGTGAGCGACCTTAACAACGAAAATGCTTTTTCATAGTCCATGCGCCGTGGTCCTACGAGACACAAGAAAAAATCTTCGTGGTTATGTTCAAATGTCCTTCCCATTACGGCGAGATGTTCGTTGCGAATAAGAGGATTCTCTCCTACGAACACATTGGGCCACAATAATTCTTCTTTCCATAACTCTTTTGTGTTGCTTAATTTATCTTCAAAGCGTTTAATTGCGTTTATCACATGAATTAATTCTTGTTTTTCTTCTATTTCAAGACGCGTGAGAAGTGATTCTAGTCCACTTTCATATATTTCTCCTTCTCCTATCACTGCTCCCACCGCACATACATTTAAGGTGCGCGCCACTTCTTTCACAAGTGATGCATAAGGATTGTTTTGCCACTCTTCTATCATTTGCTCCATCGCGTGAGATGTGCGTGCAATATCTTCTTTTAAGAGTGATGCCACAAAAAAACGATATGCTTTGTTGGTGGGAATACGCCCTCCTGAAGGGTGGGTTTGATAGAAATACCCTTCCTCACTTAGGACACCTAATTCGTGACGAATCATCGCTGGCTTGATGCCAAAATCGTAGTGCTCATAAAGTCGCTCGGACGTGATCGGCGCGCCGTATTTTATAAAATCACGAAGAGATGCGTCTAAAATTGCTTGTGTTCGTTCTTTCATACGTAACACTAGTAAGTGTAATATTAGCACTCAAACTCGTCAAGTGCTAATTTTGTTATTATAAGCAACTATCCACAGTGGTAGTAGCAACCCCTCCATTAGTCACCCCAAGTCGATAACATGTCCCATTGGGCGCTTTAAGAAGTACTCCCGCAGAGGCATTTGTAAAACCGATATTGGATTCTGAAAGTATTCCTCCCACCGTGTTCACTCGCCCGCTAAAATAAGCATTCCCCCATTTATTACTTGCATCGCCTAATCCTAATGGATTTCCTGGCGCAGGAAGAAGTGAGGTTTCAAATGTTGCAGCATTTACACGAGTCATTGCACCACGCCATACTTTTGAAAATCGCGTGTCGGGCGCACCACTCCCATATTCAAGCGCCAATTCTATCTGCACCACAGTTGCTCCTCCTGATGGTTGATATCGCGTGACTGAAAAATGATCCACATTTACTTTATTTGTTGTAAGTGCAAGCTCGCTTCCATCCCCTTGAGTGAGGTAGAGCATGTTTTCTCTTTGATAGATTGTTGTTTTATCAAGTGATGATGAGGCCATACGAAGTATCAATGTAGCACTTGTCACTCCTGGATCATTTTCTACTAATGAAGATTCACGCACAAGACGTTCAATTGTGCCTACTACAAATGAAATTTGCTGATTCACTTCTTGAGATGCTGACTGACGCAATTGTGTTTTTGTAACAGTGCTTAAGATACCCACCAAAAAAAGGGCACTTGCACCAAAGAGCGCGATATAGATTACCATTTCCACTAAGGTAAATCCCTGTTCTTTTTTATGACACATTGTTTCTTTTAGTATACCATTTTCTCCTCCTTTATTTGTAATACACACGATTTGCAATCCTTACATCAATATAGTGGACTGATGCAATTGGTGTGCTTTTTGTGATGCGTTCTATAATACGTGGTAATTCTTCTACGTGCCGATCAAGGGGGAGATGGAATGTGGGCCCTCCACGCGTATCTATTTGCCATTCTTTTAACGCGCGTGGTTTGATTGTTATTTTTTTTATTGATAATCCACTCCCTTTTATTTCTTCAATCGTTTTTAACATTCCTTCAAACCACGCATGAACGGGTACAAGAGAGACCCCATCTTTTACCACATCGGGATTTTCATCTGTGATTTTTAAAATAAGTGTCCCTCCCGCATTCGGCACTAATGAAAACGCGACGCCTTCCTTATCAAATCCCCTGCAGACATCTTCGTTAGTATGACACCACATCCCAATCATCTCTCGTTCTTGTAATGCGATATTCACCGTTTTATTCCACACATTTGTTTTTACTTCCATGGTCTTTAATGCAGGAAAGAGTGTTGCGGAGAGTGATGATGGTCCTCCTAATTTCCAAAAAAGAATATTCTGTTCTCCAAGCCATGCGCGCCATGTATGCGCTCCTGCCATTTGATTCACAAGAGATGCTTTCAGTGTTTCTTTTTCTATTGTGCGTGCGCCCTCAATCGTCACTCTATGAATACGAAAAAACTCTCCATATAATAGAAAATATATTCCTCCTACTCCTGCACTTATTATTATCACAAATATAATGAGCCCCCACCATAGTGGCTTGAGTCGCTTTTTATTTCTTCTTCTCCCCCCTAATGCCTCACCTGGCATATAGGTTGTATTGTGCATTGATTTACTCATAGACACGAACTGGAAAAAGAGAGGTACTCACCGCACTTCCATCACGGATGACCATTTTTACCATATAATCTCCTGAAATATTCCATATGTGACTTACAAGACGCATTGAATCTTCTGTTACGGTTCCATCTTCTTTTTTTGTGTCTCCCCAATCAATCGCATATGTAAGTTTTTTATTCACCGAAAAAGCGAGTGGGATATTTATTTTAGTTAAAATGGTTGCGGGTGCGGGAGGCGTTTCAAATTGCTCTCCCTTTGGCGCAGGAAGCACGGGATTCCCTGTGGGACTTATGGTCTTAATATCTATTCCCTTCTTTGATGAGGTTGCGACCCCGAGGAGTGAGGAGGCGGAAGAGACAAGCGAGTCGCCAAGTGATTGAATGATTTCTCCCGTTTTTTGCTTTAAATAATTCTGCACATTTTTTTGCGCTTGTTGTTTTGTGTTATCCACTATTTTTTTTGTCCCTGTTTGTACTCCGTTTTTCACTGTATTTTCTATATTCTGCGCACGTTTTTGAATTGCCACAGGATCCCAAAAACGCATATAGGCATAATAGGCGCCATAGCCAATTCCTATAATCAAAACCCCCCACATTATTTTCCCGAACACCGCTTTCATTCCTTTTATTATATACTTTTTTCTCATATTGCTAAAATAAAAACTCCCAAAATTATTATGAGAGTTTTTATATCACTGATTTCTATCAAATTACTATGAATTTCTACTGAATTACTATCGTACTACTATTGTATTACTACCAAATTACTGAATCCCTTGTATCTCCTTCTTTCCTACAAATTCTTGGAGGGCTTTGGGGATTTTGACTGTGCCGTCTTTTGTTTGATTGTTCTCAATAATCGCTAGAATAGGGCGCTGGGAAAAGGCGGTAGCGTTTAACATATGCACCAATTCTTTTTTACCTTTTTCTGTTTTATATTTGGTGTTTACCCCCCGTGCTTGGAAATCGGTAGTGTTGGAGCAGGAGTGCGTTTCGCGATATTTTCCTTCTGCAGGGAACCATGCCTCAATGTCGTATTGGCGCGCGTCTGTCCACCCCATATCGCCCGTGCAGACCTCTACTACACGATACGGCAATTCTAATTTTTGCATTAATTCTTCTTGAAGTGAGAGAAGAAACTGATGCTCTTCCTCTGATTTTTCCGGCGTGGTGAATGAAAAGAATTCTACTTTATCAAATTGATGTACGCGCAAAATGCCTTTTGTGTCTTTTCCGTATGTTCCCGCTTCGCGGCGAAAACAGGTTGAAAATCCGATGTATCTGCGCGGGAGCGATTCTTTTTCTAGCACTTCTCCTCTATGTAGTGGTCCCATCGTATGTTCCGCGCTTCCTATGAGATAGAGGTCGTCTTTTCCTAAATGATAGCGCTCTTCTTTTTGATCGCCTGCCAAGCGCCCCATTTCTTCATACACTTCTCCGCGGATCATGACCGGCGGAATCACTGGAATAAATCCGTGCGGGAGTGCCACGTCGTAGGCAAGGCGCACAAGCGCGAATTCCATAAGCGCCGCTTCGCGCATCAAATACCCGAAACGACTTCCGGTAATCTCTCCCGCTTTTTTGGTGTTGATTAATCCTAATTCTTCACCTAATGAAAAATATTCTTTTGGTGTAAAATCAAATTCCGGCTTTTTTCCCACTTCGCGAAGTATCTTATTTTCTGTTTCGTCTTTTCCCACAGGAACATTTACAAAAGGAACGTTGGGAATTTTTTCAAAAAGTTCTTTGCGCTTATGTTCTAATTTTGTATATTCCTCTTCAAGCTCGCTTACCCGTTTTTTTAAAATTTGTGCTTTACTTAAGAGCTCTTCGGTTTGTCCGCGCGCGAGCTCTTTATTGACGAGATTTTGATCGGCTTTTAATTGATCTAACGCGACAGTTTTTGCCCGCCATTCTTCGTCTATACGAAAAAGCTTGTCCACAAGCTTCGGGTCGCATTTCTTCTTCGCGACGGCCTCCTTTACCATCTCGGGATTCTCCCGTATGAGCTGTATATCTACCATAAACCTATCTTACCTCATTTCTCTCATTTTGGGAAGATAAATGCATTTATCGAAATTTGGTAGTAATAAATAGCAATTCAGTGGTAATTTGATAGAAACCACCTACTTTATGCACGTCACTTTGTACAAGATTTCACGATCGTGAAATCTTGTATTAAATTATTAGAGTTTTTTAATAATAAAAATCCCCATACATCGCATAGGGATTTTAATCGCTATTCCATTTCTGCTTCTACATCTGCATCAGGAATTACATTAACAAGTTGATTGATGTTTTTTTGAATCATCTCAACTCCTTCCTTCCATGTCAATTCGAATGATTTCTCGTGTCCTGTATATTCTGGGAGAAGATTTGGTTGCCACGTTGAAGTATTTTCTTGATCAACAACAACTCTGTTGTGATTAAAAAATTCATAACTGATCCAAATCCAACTACTAGAATCTACTTCGGGTGGGTTTACCACAAACACATACACACGAAACAAGTAATTAGCTTCAGGATCACTTGGATCGTTAGCAAAAACATCATCAATACCATCCATTTCTCGCCAATTAGGATAAAGCACATCCAATACTTCAGAGTAACTTTGAACACATAGATATTGATTGTTTTCTCTAATATTGAGCTTATCAATCCATTGTTTTAGCTTATTGAAGCTTGATTTAGCCCCAACAATAGCTAATACATTGGAGTCATTAGGAATTTCTATCCTCAACTCTTCCTCTGTACGTTCACTATTAGATTCTCTCATTCTTATTCACCTCCTTTCTCCCTTTCTGGGGATGACTTGGCTCCTCACTACTCAATCATTTGTTCATAAGTGTTTAGAACCGTTATTAATTTGCTTTTTCAGTATATACCTTTTGTATTTTTTTGTCAAGCTTTTATGTCAATCCGCCAGCTGGCGGATAAAAACCCTCATTATTCCTATCTAATTACAACTAAATTACAATTGTATTACAACCGAATTACTATGGTATTACTATTGACCCCCTTCTTCCCTCATCAGCGGGAAGAAGACGGTTTCGCGGATGGGCTTATCCATAATAACCGCAAAGAGGCGCTCGGAGACGCCAAATCCTGCGGCTGGGGGCATGCCATATTCTAATGCCTCCAAAAAGCTTTCATCTAATTGTTGTGCTTCTTTATCCCCTCCTTCACGCAATTTCATCTGTTCCTCAAAACGGGCGCGCTGGTCTAACGGATCATTTAATTCTGAAAATCCTTTCCCGAGCTCGGTGCCCCCTGCGAGAATTTGAAAACGTGCCACGCGATTTGGATTACTTTCTAATCGCTTTGCGAGGGGCTCTACTTCTACCGGCGGATCAATCAGAAAACACGGCTGAATTAATTTTGGTCGCACGGTTTTTTTATAAATTAAGTCAATCAAGCGTCCTTTACCGGCGTTATCTCCAATCTCAATATGGAGTTCTTGCACCTTTGCGCGCAATGTATCATCTGACACATTATCTAAATTAATACCTGTTTCTTTTTTAAATATTTCAAAATAATCCACTTTTTCCCATTTACCATCCCAGTTGATTTCATTCCCCTGATAGCTTGTAGTCATACTCGCGCTTATATTTTTCACCACTGCTTTATACATTGCCTCCGTAAACGCCATCATGTCGTTGTAATCCGCATACGCCCAATAACATTCCATCTGCGTGTAATCCTGCAAGTGTTCGCGATCAATGCCTTCGTTTCTGAAAATGCGTCCGATTTCAAACACTTTTTCAAATCCTCCTACTAATGCTTTTTTGAGTGGAAGTTCAAGTGAAATACGAAGATAAAAATCTCTATCTAGTGCATTATGGTGCGTGACGAACGGCTCTGCCTCCGCTCCTCCCGGCACGGACTCCAATACTGGCATTTCCACTTCCAAAAATCCCGCATTCTGGAGTATTTCGCGTATCGTGCGCCAAAATACATTTTTCTTTACAAATAGATCATGTGCATCTTTGTTTATAAGCGTGTCAATATAGCGCTTCCGTAATTTTATTTCTTCGTCTTCCAAACCATACCATGTGAGTGGCAAGGGGCGAAGCGCTTTTGTGATGATTCGCGCTTCGTGTACTTCTACGCTTTTTTCTCCCCGTTGAGTGGTGAACGCCACTCCTTTCACTTCTAAAAAATCTCCCATTTCACACACTTCTTTCAATAATGCAAACGAGACACACTTCTGTTCGTTGATCACTATTTGCACTTCTCCGCTTTCGTCTTTGAGATTCCCAAAAATAATTTTTCCTTGATCGCGCCATGCGATGATTCTTCCCGCGAGTGTTATGACTTCTTCTGATTTATATTTTTCAAATTTATACACAAAATCGGCACATGACGTATCTTTCGTTACGTGCGCAGGATATGCATTCGCGTGTTCTGCATACACTTTTAATTTATTGATACGCTCTTGAATAATATCTTCGCGCATTGTGTTTATAGTTTCTTATTCAATATGCATCACGCGATAGCTCATTCCTCCTTTTGGTGTTTCTATAATCATCACATCGCCCACCTTTTTTCCTAACAGTGCTTTTCCGATTGGTGATTCGTTAGAAATCTTTCCCTCTCCCGGGCGCGCTTCGTTTGATCCCACAATCGTATACGAAAATTCTTCATCGTTTTTTTCTACTTTTATTTTACTTCCTACTTTTATCGTGGTTATTGCACCGCTTGTTTTTTCAATAATCGTTGCATTACGCAATAATTCTTCTAAATCATTAATCTTACGTTCTAAACGAGATTGTTCCTCGCGCGCTTCTTGATATTCAGAATTTTCTGATAAATCACCTAAATCTTTTGCCTGCTTCAAACGATCCGCGACTGCTTCGCGTCCTTTTGTTTTAAGTGTTTTCACTTCTCCCACGATTTCATCGTACCGCTCTTTTGACAAATAAGATGTGTTCATAATTTGGCTATTATTTAAGACGATGTTCATAGTACCATAGAAGCGCATCTTTTGCCACCGGCAAGGCATTTAAGCTCCCTTCTTTTGCGTTTTCTACTAATACGAGTATCGCAATTTGAGGATTTTCTGAAGGCGCAAATCCTACAAAAAATGCATTCAGTTTAGTGTTGAGGTTGGTCTGTGCCGTACCTGTTTTTCCTGACACGTGAAATGGTAAATCATTTAATATATGCGCAGAACCATAGGATTTTTCTACTACACTTCTCATTCCCTGTTGTATATGAGGGATGGCCCCTTTAATTTCTTCGCGCACATCTTTTAACACTACTGGTTGTGTGAAAGATGCCCTTTTTTTGTCCTTTGTAGATTCTACAGATGCCATAATTCGTGGCATATAGAGCGTTCCTCCGTTTGCAATCGCGTTAATATAATTGAGTAGCCCAATGGGCGTGATAGAAAAATCACCTTGTCCAATACTTACGTTATAGGTGTCTCCAATACGCCATGGCGTGCCTGTTTTTTCTTTTTTCCATTCTGGGTCTGGTAAAAATCCTTTTTGCTCTCCTAAAAGATCAATTTGGGATGGCATATCAAGATTAAATTTTTGCCACCATTCTTTGAGACGCGCAATTCCCAATCCTTTTTGATGTTCAAACCCTCCTCCTACTTCGTAAAAATAAATATTACTTGACTTTGCGAGTGCATCTTCAATATCCACCCATCCGTTTGGACGCCAATCCACAAAACGTGAAGGTGCGTCTGGATTGTAGGGATTGGGGATTTCAATATAGCCACGTGAAAAAATTTTATCGTTTGGCATGATTACTTTCTCTGTGAGTGCTGCAGTTCCTACTAATGGTTTAATAGTAGATCCAGGATTATAGAGGCCACTTACCGCCCTATTAAAGAGTGGGTTTGAAGGACGATTAAGATACATTGAAATGCGGCCTACTTCAAATGAGGGCATACTTACAAGTGCTAATACTTCTCCATTTTGAGGATTCATCGCAATAGCTACTGCTGCATCACGTCCTAATTCTTTCAATGCACGCGCAAGTCGCTCATAAAGATATACTTGAAAATCTGCATCAATAAATGTCCGTAAATTATTTCCTGGTTGTGCTGTTTTTTCTGTGCGCTCTTCTTGAATTATCCCTTTTGCGCTTAAAAGAGTAAGGTGTTCCCCGTTCTTCCCCCGAATATTTTCGTCGTAATATGCTTCAAGGCCATCTTTCCCGATCGTGTCGTCGATCACTAATTCTCTATGTGTCTCTAAATCTTTTTTATCCACTCTCCCGGTATATCCCACCACATGTGCAAATGCGAGCGGATGCATTTCTGTTCTTTCAAATCCGTTTTGTAATTCAATATAAGGAAGAGGGGTGCGTGTAAGATTAATAATAGTTGTTTCTGGTAAATTATTGGTAAGAAAAAAACGATCACTTAATGACCAATCGCGCGCGATAAATTTTTTATATAATTCTTCCTCACTTAATCCTGTGATTTCGCTCAATATACGCAATGCTTCTTTACGTTCGCTGTATAAACGCGGAAGATTGTGTGGGATTAAATATGCCTCTACTGAGGGAATGTTGGTGACAATTGGTTTCCCAAAACGATCTTCAATAATGCCTCGTGGCGCGGAAATAATTCTTGTTTCACTCATATTTTCGTCAGCTCGTGCTGTATAACGCGCATGATCCCCTAACCCCACATTTAAAAATTGAATGAAAACTACTCCAAGAAGAATGCACGCACATATTACACTTGTATGAAATGCTGTTTTTGAAAGTGGTACTTCACGCAACTCATTCTCTGCACCTTGGTCGGTGAGCATTTCTTCTATATGAATTAAACGATTGCGCATATTTTCTTGCCTTTTCTACTACTCTTTTATCACCAAATTCTCAACACTTAAAAATGGAATGGGGTCGCTCCTGAAAATGTATTTAAGAGATGACGATAGTGCTCGAAATGTTCACAGATAAGCCCTGTGCCTCGTGCTACGCATGCAAGTGGATCCTCTACACTGTGGACTGCAACTCCGATTTCTTTTTGTGCGAGCTGATCAATGCCACGCATTAAACTTCCTCCCCCACTTAGATAAATACCATTTTTGTAAATATCACCCACAAGTTCTGCGGGAGCGTTTTCTATCAAATCTTTTAATGCTTCTACAATCATTTTTGCAGGACGAACTAGCCAATAACGTACTTGAGTATCTTTAATAATAATTTCTCGTGGAAGCCCGTTACTCGCATCACGTCCGCGTACCGTAAGTTCAAGACGCTCTCCTCCTGTGAGAATAGATCCTACTGCAATTTTAATTTCCTCTGCGGTGGGTTCTCCGATATGAAGCTTCATTTCTTCGCGTACTCCTTTTATAATTTCTTGATTATAATGATCCCCTGCAATTGTGAGACGTTTTGATCCTACAATACCATCCATAGAAATTATAGCGAGATCGGTGGCACCCGCACCAATATCTGCCACCAAATAGGCGGTGGGTTGTGTAATATCTAATCCACTCCCCAACGCGGCCGCAAGAGGTTGCTCAATAAGATAAACAGGGTTGCCTCCTACCTCTCGTATCAAATCCTCCACTGATTTTCGTTCTACCTCCGTAAGATTCGTTGGCACACTCACAATGGTTTCAGTAATCCATGAACGCGGAAGTCGTTCTCGTTTCACAAATCGTTCTAACATTTCGCGTGCCATATCAAAATCTGCAATTACGCCGTGACTTAAGGGACGAATCGCGGTGATGTGTGATGGTGTGCGACTTGCCATTCTTTTTGCATCAGCGCCTACTGCTACCACACGATTGGTACGATTATTGAACGCCACCATAGATGGTTCATTGACCACTACCCCTTTTTCTTGAAGATATACTTGAGTAGTGTCGGTACCAAGATCAATACCAATACGTTTTTTGAATACAAAACTCATAATTATTTATTGATGTGAGAAATTATTTTTTCTTGTGAACAGAAGGTGGGTTCTTTTTCGTTGCGCGCTTTTAATTCTATTTCTTTTTTCTCTATGGTTTTCTCGCTTATAACCGCACGCCATGGAATACCAATTAAATCCGCATCAGCAAACTTCTCTCCTGCACCCAGTGCGCGGTCGTCATAGAGCACTTCTATCCCTTTCTCTGAGAGCCCATTATAGACCTCTTCTGCATATTTATTCAAGGCATCTCCTTCTCCTATCCTTAAAAGATGAATGGTGTAAGGCGCTACCGACTGTGGCCATTGCATCCCCTTTTCATCATGAAACGCTTCTACCACTGTCCCCACAAGACGACTTGGCCCAATACCATAGCATCCCATTGTCACTTCTTGTTTGTCTCCTTTGTTGTCTTGATAGGTTAACGAAAACGGATGAGAATACTTTGTTTTAAGTTTAAAGATATTTCCTACTTCTATTGCTTTGTGTATTTCAAGGTGTTCTGTATTACATACAGGACATTTTGGTATTTCTCCGCTAATTTCTTTATTGACTGCAACATCACACTTTGCACAAAGAAAAATTGTATCTTCACCTTCACCCGCAATTGTTTGAAATTCATGAGAATACTGTGAAAATGTCCCCCCTGAAGCGAATGTAAGATGGGTTTGCGCACCAATACCAATACGTTTGAATATGCGGTGGTATGCCTTTTTTACTTCTTCATAATAACGATCTAAATCTTCTTCGGTTGCGTGAAATGAATAGAGATCTTTCATGACAAATTCCCGCCCGCGCAGAATACCTGATTTTGCCCGTGGTTCATCACGAAATTTATTTTGTATTTGAAAAAGCGCAAAAGGGAGGTCTTTGTAAGAAAGATTAAGTTTTGCTACGAGTGGTGTTACCACTTCTTCGTGTGTAGGTCCTAATGCATATTCGTTATGAGTGTAATAACTTGTAAAACGAAAAAGTGAGTCAAGTTTCTCCCATCGCTCTGTTGCTTCCCAATTGCTTTTTGGTTGAAGTGCAGGCATAAGAATTTCTTGACCTCCGACTGCTTCCATCTCTTCTCTTATAATTGCCTCTATTTTTCTTAATACGCGAAGTCCTAAAGGAAGAAATGTATAAACTCCTGCCATAAGTTTGTCTATGAACCCTGCGCGAATAAGTAATTGCGCATTTTGCGAGGTTTCATCTTTTGGCGCTTCTTTTCTTGTACTAAATGGATACTGTGATTGACGCATAATGATTATTTTTATTTTTTTTATTTAGAAGAGTGCACGAATGTCATGCACACTCACGACGACCATAAGGAGAATAAGAATCCCGAATCCTATTCCGTTTATTATTGTTTGTGTTTTCAGCGAAAGTTGATTTCCTTTTATTTTTTCTATTATTAGCACTAATGCTCGTCCCCCATCGAGTGCGGGGAATGGGATGAGATTTAGCACTGTGAGATTTAATGAAATAAGTGCAATAAGATTCATAAAATAGACAAACCCTAATTGTGTAGCACTATAGGCAAACCCGATAATACCAATGGGACCTGATACATTTTTTAATCCTTGCCCTTGACCTACCAATCCTGCAAAAAATGTTCCGAATCCTTTTATAATCATTCCGAACGCCGAAATGGTCTCGCGCGTCCCCTCTTTTATTCCTCCCCACAATCCTTGTTGCGGAATACCCACATCTGCAAGTTGCACTCCTAACGACCCTTCTCCTTCTGGCGGATTTATTCTTCCGACAAGCGTGAATAATTGAGATTCTTTCCCGCGCATTACTTCAACTGTTATTTTTTTTGTTACGCTTTTTTCTACCACTCCGATGACCGCCTCCACATTTTCTGGATTTTCTTTCCGCTCAAGTTCACTTTGAATACTTAAAATAACGTCGTTCGCTTTCACCCCCGCAATCGCCGCAGGACTTTCTGGAGCTATTCCGCTTATAATCACATGATGTGGCGCACCTATTATTGCGACCATACAAAGGAGAAGCCACCCTACTCCTGCATTGACCGTTACTCCCGCAAGAATCACTGTTATTTTTTTACTAAAGGACTGATGGATAAAACTTCGTTCTTTGTCTTTTCCTTCTTCTAACCCTTGCTCACCATACAATTTTACGAATCCCCCGAAGGGAATACTATTAATACTCCATTCTGTTTCTCCTCGCTTTTTTTTAAAAATACGCGGAGGGAATCCAATACCAAATTCTTCCACTTTTATTCCACATTTGCGCGCCACAAAAAAGTGTCCTAGCTCATGTACTAATACAAGCAATGAAAGCCCTACTATAATTAAAATAATTGCCATAATGATTATGTATATAATTCTTCTGTTTTCTTTTTTATGAGTATATCAATACGTACATTCATTGCGTCGGTTTCTTTCTGGATGTTTTCTTTAAGAGAAAACTTTTCGTCTTCGCCGATTTCGTGCGCATCAAATGATTGTTGTACTGTTTTATTTGCTCCTTCGCGTGCTTGACGGAGGCGAATACGATGATCTTCTGCAAGTCGTTTTATATGTTTTACTAATTCCTCTCTTCGTTCTTCACTTAACTCAGGCAAAAACACCCGCACGATATTTCCCTGTACTTGCGGATTGAGCCCTAACGAAGAGGATTCAATCGCTTTTGCCACTGCGTTTATCGCACCTTGATCCCACACTTGCACCGTCAATTCTCGCGGGGGTACAACACCCACCGAACCTACATGGCTTATCGGCACCATTTGGTCGTAATAAGACACTTTAATATCTTCAATAAGTGCAGTATTTGGTCTATTTGCACGCACTCCTTTTATTTCATGCTCATAGTTGGTGTAAATAGTTTCTAATTCTTTTTTATAATTTTCGATAATCATAGAGTTATTGTACCTTATACACTTTCTTAAATTCAATCGCTTTTTTTTGAAGTACTGGATTAAGATTGTAGCGACGAAGAGATGATTCGCGATTTAGTAACCACCTCACTGTCTGCGGACAGGCCCCCGACTTGTAGAAATGAACAATGTTTTCTTGGAGAATGTCTTGAAGAGACGATTCGCTGTTTTCAATATTTTTCTCTTCTTTGCAAAGCGTATATGCTCTCCCGATCCGTCCCATTGCTTTTTCAACACATTTTTTTATATGTTCTGGCGCACACCATTGTTCTTTTACTAATACCTCAATAAGCTTTTCTTTTTTCATGCGTTCAAAATAAATCCTATTGAGACGTGAAAGGAGTGGCGCAGGAAATGCGTCTTTGTCGTGTGTAATAAAAATTAAGAGTGCGTGCAGTGGCGGTTCTTCTACTATTTTTAAAAGCGCTCCTTGCGCTTCACGTGTCAGCATATGCGCCTCATCAATCACTACACTCCTTCGCGTACTTTGTAGTGGCGTTGTCCAAAGAAATTCTTTTATCGCACGCACCGCATCTATACCGATATTTTTTTTCTCATCTGGTGCAATCCATAACGCATCAAAAAGCGGCTTGTCGTTTATTTCAAACGCTCCATATTCCAACCTATGAAGTATATGACGTGCAAAAAGTGCCTTACCAATGTGAGCGTCACCATAAAAAAGATACCCGTGACGTAACGCATTGTTTGTTATTAATATTTCAAATCCCTTGCGATGCGATTCATGTCCGTAAAGCATATTCATTAGCGCGCATGGAGCAGGGTGCGTTTATACACATCCAAATGGCCTAAAATAGTTGCGGTGCCTTTTGCTACACATAGGATCGGCTCTTCGGCCACATATGCTGAAACACCGAGCGAGCGTTTGATAAATTCTGGTAAATCGCGCACTTGTGCGCTTCCTCCTGAAAGGATAATACCTTTTTCCATAATATCCGCGGCAAGTTCTGGAGGTGTCACATTAAATACCGCCTGAATAGCATTCATGATATCAATCAAATGGCCGTTAATCGCTTCTGCCACTTCGTTCGAATTAATCGTGAGATCTTTTGGAAGACCAGAAGCGAGATCGCGTCCACGGATTTTGAATTCCGCTTTCGCACGATTCGGAATCGCGGTGCCAATGGCGATTTTGATATTTTCTGATGTATTTTCTCCAATCGCAAGCCCATATTTTTTCTTGATATATTCGCTAATAGAATGATCAAAACGATTTCCTGCCACCCGTAAACTTTCCCACGTGACGATGCCTCCCAATGAAATCACCGCAACCTCTGTTGTTCCCCCACCGATATTTACAATCATATTTCCTTCCGCAGAATGAATGGGAATCCCTGCGCCAAGTGCCGCGAGTAATGGCTCTTTCACTAAATACACTTCTTTGGCGCCCGCTTCACGCGCCGCATTCATCACCGCGCGATATTCGGTTGAGGTGATTCCTGCGGGCACCGAAATCACGACTTCTGGTTTTATCACATTAAATGATCCGATACTTTTTCGGATAAAATATTTTAACATTGCTTGTGTGATGTAATATTCCGCAATCACCCCGTCTTTGAGCGGGCGGTAGGTGACAATATCATCGGGCGTACGTCCTACCATTTCTTTTGCCTCTGCGCCCACTGCAAGGACTGTTTTATCTGATTTGCGCAATGCCACTGCGGTGGGTTCGTTAATCACAATACCCTGTTCTGGTAAAAATACTAATGTGTTGGTTGTACCTAAATCAATACCGATTTTTCGTGTAAACATGGTTGCTTCTTACTTTACCCTCGCGCGCGCTCCTTTGCAAGAAACACGGGAAAAAGGTAGGATAATCACACCTTTCTTTATGAAACTCCGAGCGCGGAAAATGATTTTTTATGCTTTTGCGATTGTGTTTGTTATCGCGGGCGCATTCCTTTTTTTACACGCAAAAGGATATGTGATTGATTTTCATCGCCTTACTCTTGTAAAAACAGGGGCACTGTATGTGCGCATTGAACCCACTGACGCACATCTTTTTATAGATGGTAAAGCATATCCTTTGGAAGATGAGGGATTTTTTACTAAAGGTACGCTTGTGAGTGGACTTATTCCTCGCACCTATCATCTTGAAGTAAAAAAGGATGGCTTTCGTTCGTGGCTTAAAGATCTCACCGTAAGTTCTGGTCAAGTGGCTACCGCCCAATTTATTTATCTTATTCCAGAACATCCTTCGCTTACTCCATTTGCCTCGCAGGTCAATAATTTTTGGATAACTCAAAAAGGCGCGCTCATTCAACAGAATGACTCTACGCTTCTTTTTGAAAATAAACCGATTCGTGGAAATCGTGTTGTTCTTGCAAGTCCCGAACACACTACGATTATTACTAAAGCCCTCGACACTCATTTTCTTATCTCACTTGATTCACCTCAAAGCGCCCTCAATATTGATGCCCTTTTTTTCTTCACTTAAAGAGCGTCAATTAGGCCTTCCGGATGCGCTCCCTATTCGCTTTATTGATTTTAAAGATAAGAGCGAAACTTCACTTCTTCTTGCTACCCGCACTTCACTTTATGAGCTTGATACCAAAAAACTTACACTTAAAAAATGTATTACACTTCCTCATATAGATGACGTTACGCGCGCGGGCGATTCTGTTTTTCTTAAAACCCCTTCCTCTCTTATTTCTTTTAATATAAGAAAAGAAAGTACGAGTACGATTCCTTTTAGTTCCTCGTTACGCCTTACCAAAGGAATGGACGATGGGACGCTTCTTGTGCTCACGACGAGTGGTGATTTCTATCACCTCACTTCTTCTCCCTCAAGTACGACGCCTCTCGCTTCTCATGTCAGCTCTTTTACTCTCTCGCCTGAAGGAAAACGAGTGGCGCTGATTTCAAATTATGTTTCAGATCGTGACGCGCTTTCTCTCTTCTATCTCGCGCCTTATTTAGACGACACTAAAAAAGAGGAGGGACAATTAGTGAAAATCCCTCTTAAGGAATCTTTAATAAAAACACTTTGGATTCCCCCGCTTTCTCAATCACTCGCACTTCTCACTTCTCATAATGATCTTATGTTCACCGAACTTGATTCTCGCCTACCTCTCAACAGCGCGCCCATAGATCACGATGTGAAAAAAATAGATTTCTTTGATAATTATATTTTCATTCTCAAAAAGAATGGTGCACTTGAGACGTTTGGGGTGAAATAAAATTTTTCACCACATAATATTCTTTATTAGGCGAATTGCATTATTTTTTTCATTCGCCCAGGCTGTGCCCAATTACAAGTTCCTTGCATACGCAACGAACTCAAATACTCTTGAATGAGTGGATTTGTTAATTTGTCAAAAACTTGCTTTGCTTCTTCTAGAGTGGAAACTCCGATATATGCATTTAAAGACTGATTACCTTGCCATGAACCTAAATAACTATCTGGCGTTAAAACTTTTGGAGTAAAAATGCTTTCACCAAACGCTTTCCACATTATTTTGTAGGAAGCAAAACTGTACTCACCTACACCCATCAATGCCCACCAAAATCCCTTGTTTATCCAAGTATTTATAAGAACCCCCTTTCTATTTTCTAACATTGTTTTGTATTTAGAAAAATATTTAAAGAGCTCTTCGTCTTTTTTTAGTGTTTCAAGATCAATTGGTTTTCCATTCTCAAAATGAGGAATAAGAATTACTTTTTCTGGTCTTGGGTTAGAAGAAGTTAATGTTGTAGATATCGTTAGAGGAAAAACATATTCCTTATTTACGATGACATTATCCCCTAATTTATTTTTTAACCTCACTTTTTTATTATCTAAAAT
>CAINEW010000010.1 GCA_903847915.1 uncultured bacterium
GATAAAAACTTTAAATATTTTTTCCACTCTTCTTCTGTTGCAATTTGACCAATAAAATCAGCAACACTTCGCTCATTCACTTGAATAGGAAATCTTATCATATGGGCTCTCTCATTAAGATTCGCATATATACATGCGCCGAAATATTCCACTCTTTGAACCTTCCAACCTTTCTTTTCAGCGGAAACAGAAATCAAAGAGCCATCCCCCACATAATAAAATTTACCATTAGGAAGAGTTATTTGATCAGCAAATCCTTCACTCACATTAAAACCGGGAGGAATTTGAATAACTTTTTCATAACTAAACATATTTTTCTTTTTTTAATTGTTAATAATTCTAGTTTACTTATTCATTATACTCTTATTATTATATTTGTCAAGCCCGTTAGTATCTCCCTAATCACTAGTGGCTAATGACTAAAAACCCTTATTGAGAAAGTTTTAGGTGAACCCCCACCTTTTCTAAAAAAAGATGGGGATGAAGTTAAGTTTTTTTTAGTTGTCCCAAATGCCAAATAGTTAAACTATCTGACCCGCCGAAACGTATATGGCTCCTCGGCGAATACCATGTGTTTATTTTAAAACTCTAAACTGTGTGTTGGAAAAATCCACGATGCACAATCGACAAAATGTAATTGATCCACGAGCAGCTTCCGCTACCCGTGCCTTGTTACGACTTCGCCCATGTCACCGAACTTAGACTAGTCCCGCGCGAAGCGAGATTTTGCCTACTCCCGGCTCCCTTGGCGTGACGGGCGGTGAGTACAGGACTCGAGAACGTATTCACCGCGGCTTGCTGATCCGCGATTACTAGCGATTCCGACTTCATGAGGGCGAGTTGCAGCCCTCAATCTGAACTGGGGCTCGTTTTAAGGGATTAGCTCCACCTTACGGTTTGGCAACCCTCTGTACGAACCATTGTAGTATGTGTGTAGCCCAGGGCATCAAAGGGCCATGCGGATTTGACGTCATCCCCGCCTTCCTCCGTCTATAGGACGGCAGTCCCCTCTGACACGTATAACAGAGGGCAAGGGTTGCGCATGTTACCCCATTTAAGGGAGCGCCTCACGGCACATGCTGACGACAACCATGCAGCACCTGTGCACACGTCCTTGTGAGACATTCTGCCTTTCGGCAAAATTTCGTGTACATTTCAAGCCCTGGTGAGGTTTCTCGTTTACCGTCGAATTAAACCACATACTCCACCGCTTGTGCGAGTCCCCGTCTATTTCTTTGAGTTTTAGCCTTGCGGCCGTACTTCCCAGGCGGCAGATTTAACGCGTTAGCTACGCCACCCCGAGGGTCGATACTCGAGACGACTAATCTGCATCGTTTAGGGCGTGGACTACAAGGGTATCTAATCCTTTTTGCTCCCCACGCTTTCGCGCCTCAGAGTCAGGAACGTCCCAGTAAGCCGCCTTCGCCTCTGGTGTTCCGCACGATATCAACGGATTTCACCCCTACACCGTGCGTTCCGCTTACCTCTAACGTCCTCAAGATACGCCGTTTCCCATGCAGCCTCACCGTTGAGCAGTGAGATTTAACATGAGACATGCATACCCTCCTACGCGCCCTTTACACCCAATAAATCCGGATAACGCTTGTGGCCTTCGTATTACCGCGGCTGCTGGCACGAAGTTTGCAGCCACTTATTCCCGCAGTACTATCAACCGAGCACTCAATAGACACCATCATATACACAACTCTAAATTATTATGGTAGTAAAAAAACTAACCCATAATAAAACACTATGATGTATATTGAGTGCTCGGCTTTCTCCCGCGGAAAAGCAGTTTACAATCCTAAGACCTTCATCCTGCACGCGGCGTCGCTCGATCAGGCTTTCGCCCATTGTCGAATATTCTCGACTGCTGCCACCCGTAGGTGTACGGACCGTGTCTCAGTTCCGTCGTTGGGGATCGGGCTCTCACCCCCCCTACCCGTCATAGCCTTGGTGAGCTTTTACCTCGCCAACTAGCTGATAGGACCTAGGCCGATCCAAGAGCGGCTTGCGCCTTTCGACTTTCGTCAATATCGGGAATTAGCAGACCTTTCGGTCTGTTATGCCCGTCTCTCGGGTACGTACCAGGGCGTTACTAACTCGTTCGCCACTATACCAACGCTTTGCATTGGAATTTCCAATTTCCAATTTCTAATTTCTAAAAAATTACTTAATGAATATTATTTAATCACATCATTAAAAATTCAATCAAAATTCAAAATTAATAATTCGTCATTCCAGTGCAAAGCACTGATACCGTTCGACTTGCATGCCTTATCCACGCCGCCAGCGTTCATCCTGGACCAGGATCAAATCCTCTAATAAATAGAGAGTGACCTATTGCGACAGATTGCTCTATCACCACAAGCCATTCCCTAAAGAAATTTTTTGGGACAACTAAAAAACACTTAACCTCCAACTGCTCTAGTTGGAGTATTCATTTGTAAAAGACCGGTCAAACACCCTCAAAAATCACTCAATAAGTAATCATTAAGTAAACTAGGGTGAGTAAGAGCAATTATAGAGAACCTATAGAGAATGTCAAATCTCTCTAAATAAATAAAAAAAGCCCAAGATATAGAGGGCTTTTATTAAAAAAACTATCTTCTCTTCCTAAAATGTCGCGCATCTGCGACATGATCAAAATCAACAAACAACCAAGAGCCATCATTCCTCTTGAACGTCCACCAAATCTCACCTGGATAAGTAGAGAGATGTTTTTTGAGCCACGGAGGAAAAGGGATGTCTTTCTTTCGCTTCTTAGCAACAAGCTTACACTCCTCCAATACGAAGGGATCGCCGATACATAGATCCAACACGCTTCCTATAGGAAGTTTTTTTGGTAAACGAGGAAGACGCGCCGCGCATTTCCCTATCATTTTTTCTGGAAATTTTTTTGTAGAAAGAGCAAGAGGTAAAAAACCACCACAAAGAGATAGATTATTAAAATCCCCTTGTTCGATTTCACTAAAAAATTTTAAAATATGAATTTTTTTCACGCTCATAAATTAATCCTTTCTTAAATTATTAAAATGCTTAACTACCGTTGTACCACCAACAAAAATCTGTGTCAAATATACATATCTATTTGCTTTTTTTGAAAATAAAGCTATAATGATAAAACGCTATGAAAGACCCGCCTTCGTCCTTAAAAGGACTACGGATGGGCAAGCAAATTATGAAACAAATTCACCCACAATATTATCCGCAAGCGAAGGTAAAATGTGCCTGCGGAAATGTCTTTACGCTCGGCTCCACAAAGCCAGAGCTTTCTGTTGAAATTTGTAATAAATGTCATCCCTACTACACTGGCAAAGAACAGTTGATTGACATCGCCGGTCGTGTGGAACGCTTCAAAGCACGCACTGCAAAAAAAATAACGACTCCTAAAGTTAAAAAGCCACGCACAAAGAAATCTTCAAAATAACGATAACCCCCTATGGCACTTACCCTTGAAACGAAAATAAGAACCACATTTGGTAAAGCAACAAATACCCTCCGCAAAACAGGATTTATTCCTGCGGAGTTATATGGTCATGGAATACCCAATCAACATCTTTCTATTCCTGCAAAAGCGTTTCTTAAATTATTTAAACAAGCAGGAGAACACACCGTCTTTGATCTTGTGACAGAAGACAAGAAAAAAATCCCCGTACTAGTTGCAGACGCAATTAAAAATCATATGACCGGAGAATTTCTTGCGGTTGATTTTCATGCTGTCAAAATGGACGAACTTATTCAAACAAAAGTACCAATTATATTAGAAGGAGAATCCCCCGCGCACAAAGCAGGATTTATTGTAGTACAAGTGCTTGATGAAGCAGAAGTAGAAACACTCCCCGCCCACATTCCTCACAAATTTGTAATAGACACTTCCTCACTTCAACATGCAGGCCAAAGTGTGCATATAAAAGATATCGTAATTCCTAAAGAAGTAAAAATGCTCACTCCACTTGATACTGTCATCGTCACAATAAGCGACAAACCACGCAAAGAGGAACCCGTACCTGCCGCTGAACCAGTTGCAGAAACATCACCCGAAGGAGAAGTAAAAGAAAATAAAAAAGACGAATAAAAACCCTGTTTCAAAAAGCAGGGTTTTTCGTTATACTAGAGGAGTATGCGAATCTCAAAAAAATCTCTAGACGGTGTGGTATGTGATGAACGTCCAAGACGAATAAATCTTTTTGTCGTACCCACACGTCCACTTTTTAATTATTTTTCTATTACCAATCCTCTACGAATTTCGGTATTAATTATAGTCGCAGGCATCATCACGCTTCCTCTCTTCACACCTCACAATGAGCGCGATGTTCTTGCGCAAACTACCTCCTCGACTCAACCAATTCAACTCGCACAAACAACCACAGACACTCCCCAAGAACAACGAAGGGAATTAGAGGGACAACTCGCTGATCTAGAACGTCAAATTGAAGAACACCAAAAAACAATTGAACAATATCAAAAACAAGGAAAAAATCTTAAAAACGAAATCGGTGGACTTACCACAAAAATAGATAAATTAAATCTTCAAATAAAATCAGTCACCTTAAATCTTAAAAAAGTAAACGAAACCATCAACGAAACACAACGCCAGATTAATCACACAGAAAATAAAATTGACATCCGCAAAGAGGCACTCGCAGAAGCACTCAAAGTACTTTACGAAAATGATCGCGCAAATTTATTAGCAGTATTGATGGCAAACAGCCGTCTTTCTGATTTTTTCGGTAATATGAATAATATCACTTTAGTACAAGAAAACGTTCGCGGCGCATTAATTGAAATCAGTAAATTACGTCAAGACCTTTTAGAACAAAAAGATCAACTCTCACTCCAAAAAGAGGATGCGGAAAATTTAAAAGCGATTCAAGAAGCGCAAAAAAGAACAGTGCAATCAACGCAAGCAGAAAAACAAAAAGTGCTTCAGATAACAAAAGGAAAAGAATCGGAATATAAAAAGCTTCTTGTGCAAACCCAAGCAACTGCCGCACAAATTAGAAGTCGCATTTTCGAACTTTTTGGAGGAGGAGAACTTACTTTTGAACGTGCCTATGACTACGCCCACATTGCAGAAAACGCTACGGGCGTACGCGCAGCAATGATTCTTGCTATTTTGCATCGCGAGTCCCTTTTAGGAAAAAATACAGGACGTTGTTCTTACAAAACTGCAATGCACCCTACACGTGACATTCCTATATTCCTAGACATCTTACAAAAGTTAGGCATTGATCCAGAATCCACTGTCGCAAAAGTGTCCTGTCCTAATAAAGATGGTCGTTATGGAGGCGCAATGGGTCCCGCACAATTTATTCCTTCCACATGGAAAATGTTTTCTGCGTCCATCGCTGCAGTCACCGGCTCAAATCCTCCGAACCCGTGGGCGAGCAAAGATGCCTTCGCTGCCACAGGATTATATTTAAAAAAATTTGGCGCAGACACAAAAAACAAATCAGACGAAAAACGTGCTGCGGCCTCTTATTATTGTGGCACAAGCTGGCAAAGATCATCCTGTCTTTATTACGCGAACGCCGTGTTAGAAACCGCCAACCAATTTGAAAACGATATCAAAACAATCACCACAACCGCCTCTTCTTGACTTTTCTGCTAACAATAGAGTATAATAGAAAAATGAATAAAAATTCTATTTTAAAGAAATTTGCCCTCATAACGATAATAATAAGCATTATAAGCATATTTTTTATTAAATACGTAAATTTACAGACATATGCACAAGAACCAAATACGTTCAAACTTGAAGGAATTTTTCAATCTCCAAAAAACCCATTTATTAAGTCATCGTGTGGCAATGAAGTACAAATAGAAACACTGACTAACAACATCATAAAACCAGAAAAAATCTTATTTGATTATGAGAAAAAAAATGCATATATACTTCACCCCACAGAACATATTATTCAACAATTCGCAGTTTCTACTACCTCGCTCACATTTGTAAAAACGATTGGAGCAAAAGGAACTGCGGCGGGTCAATTTAAAGACCCAAGAGATTTTGCAATCGATACACATAATAATCTCTATGTCGCAGACTATGGGAATCATCGCATCCAAAAATTTTCTTCTTTATCCAATACATGGGAAGTATGGTGCAAGAAAAACAAAAAAGGAAAATGTGTGATGGGAACAGGAAATGGGGAATTTAAATATCCCACTGGGATTGCAGCAGATAATTTTAGTGTGTATGTCACCGATGTAAGTAAGCGAGTACAAATATTAAATACCAGCGGTTTATATATCACCTCTTTTCCAACCACACTTACACCAACAAAAATCGCAATAAATCCTGATTATACACTCACAGGATCGCAAATAATCTATATGGTAACCGGAAGGTATATCAGAAAATATATTTACACAAATCCTCAAGGATTATGGATGGAAAACACACAACAGGGCTGGCCAATTCAAACCACACAAGCAATAAGCACCAATCTTATTATTGATAGTGATGAAAATATCTATTCATTTGAGGCATCAGGGCATGCAATAAAAAAATATGATAAGAACGGAATACTTGTTGCAAAACATATTAAAAATGGAAAAAAATGCGGAGAATTGCGTCAACCACATGGAGGAGCGCTCTATAGTGCCACAAGTACTACTACCGCAGAAGATATACTCTATGTTGCTGATACGAATAACAATCGCATACAAAAATTTGTAGAAGTACAAGCGCTTTCAAAATAAAAGAGGTTACGAAAACGCCTCCACAATCTTATCCATTTCCCCCTCTAACACTTTTTCAATATTGTGCCACTTTTTTCCGATACGATGATCGGTAATACGATCTTCGGGAAAATTGTAGGTGCGAATTTTTTCTGAACGATCAGCAGAACCGATTTGATTATTGCGAATTTCAGAGACCGACCCGACTGATTGCTCACGCTGAATTTCAAAAAGTTTTGCGCGCAACATTTCCATCGCCTTATCACGATTCGCGTGTTGCGAACGTTCCATGCGACACGAAACCACAATCCCCGTGGGTTTATGCATAATCCGCACCGCCGTTTCCACTTTATTCACATTCTGCCCCCCCGGTCCCCCGGCGCGAGAAAAGGTAACTTCAAGATCGCCTTCTTTCAAATCCACGGCTTTTGCCTCTACAATAGGCAACACCGCGACCGATGCCGTTGAAGTGTGAATCCTCCCCTGCCGTTCGGTCGTAGGCACTCTCTGCACACGATGGACGCCCGATTCGTTCTTAAACGCATCATACGCACCCTGCCCAGAAATCTCTGCAATAAACGTCTTATAGCCCCTTGCACCACTTTCACTTGTATCAAGCGTACTAAACTGCCACCTGCGCTTTAAGGCATATTTTTGATACATCCGCGCTAAATCCCCCGCAAAAAGCGACGCTTCATCGCCACCCGCCCCGGCCCTTATCTCAAGAATAATACGTTTAATTTGAGCTGTATCCATAAATTTATAAATAAATCATTACACAATGGGCGAGGCTCGCCGAAACTCCTGACCTGCCAAAAGGCAGGTTAGTGAAGGCCGGCCAGTACCTGCGCGAATTTCCATAATAACTTTTTTGATATCTTGCGATTCCATACCTCTTATTAAAATCTAAATTCTCAAAAGATGCAAAACAAAAAGCCCCATCAACCTGTGATTGGGCTTTTTTATTAACAAAAGTGCTAATATGCACGAACCTCTACATAATCACACGATTTTACTTCTTCAAAAATTTGAGGCGCAACACCAACTTTCAAATAAAATCGATAATCGAGGTCTCCTTGAATTGCTTTCATTGACGCGCGAGTATCAGCTAAAGAAACAAATCCTGCAACCGGCATAAGCACTTCTCCATCACTATCTTTTAAATTAAATCTCAAAGGAGTAGCACTAAGATCAATAAATTTATTGCTTGAGCCAATCGACGCTCTGTTGTACTGCAGTGTTCCCCAAATGATAATACTATCTTTTTCTGTAGATTTTTTTTCAACGCTCAAATGAGTAATATCAAGAGTGGAAATACTTGCAGATCGATATGCCGCACTAAGACCATACATTGCCGCGGTAGCACAGCCAATAAAATAGATGCTCACCACAACAACAAAAAAGGAAATAATAAAATGGTTTTTGAATTTCATAAAATTCTCCCGAAAAAAGTGGATATAAAATTATTAAAAACAGCAAAAAACTTTGCTTCTAACAACATACCACACAAAACAATAAATGCAAGAACACACCACAAAACGTCCCCTACCACCCAAAAACCTTCAATTTTTCTTCCACAAGACGTTTCATCGCCTCTATCGCATCACGTTCTAGCTTATAGGGCGCAACTTCATCAGGATGCTCTTTAAGCGCCTCTTCTGTCCCCTTGCGCCACGCAAGACGCAATTCAGTAGAAATATGCACAAGCGAAATCCCTGCCTCAATTGCCGCGCGAATATCATCGTGAGTGTTCCCCGATGCGCCATGGAGCACAAGAGGAATCGGTTTTGATTGTGTTTGTCGCAAAGCTTCTTTAATATCACGAATCCTCTGAATATTGAGAGGCGCATCTGCGTATATCTGCGTGCCATCCGCGCCTATCCGCGCTTCCATGCCATGGAGATTACCCACGGCGGGCGCTAACATATCCACACCCGTCTCCCGCACAAATCGCACCGCGTCTTCGGGACTTGTTAAATCTTTTTCGTCCACTACGGCACCCTGAGGAATATCTTCCCGTAATTCCGACGCACTTCCGATATACCCTAATTCCGCCTCTATTAAAATGTCTCTGTTGATACTTTTTATAATACGCACTGCCTCCTTTGTTTGCTGAATATTTTCCTCTAAAGATAATTTTCCGGAGCTTGCCCCTCTTCCAACAAAGTTGGATGTGGGGTCAAATAATATCGCATCAAATCTTGCCTCGGCCGCCTTCCGCACATTTTCTAATGAATGAGTATGATCGGCATTTAAAAATAACCAAGCCTCACCACGGCGGGCAAGCTCCCTCTCGCTATATTCCTTGTTATAACTATCAATCAAACTGCGGACCTGATGAATCCCCATAAAATCTCGCTCCCCTTCTGAAACGCCAATAATCACCGGCACATTCATTTTTTGCGCCACTTCCGCAATCGCTTTTAATTGTTCTAAATTAGAAACATTAAAATGCCCAATCGCCTTTTTTTCTTGTTCTGCACGTAGTAATAATTCTTTTAAGTTCATAGATTTCTATTACATACGCCATGTAAATACCGCATACAAAAACAAGGAAATACCGAAAATTACAGGAGCAAATAAAAGAACGCCAATTATTCCTAACGTTTTTTGTAATTTTGTTTCATTATATAAAAATGATTTACGTGAGTAAACAATGCTCACTATCAAGAAAATAAAATATAAAAACCACAAAACAGACTCATTAAAAAAA
>CAINEW010000011.1 GCA_903847915.1 uncultured bacterium
AAAACAGCCATATAAGTTATTGGCTGTTTTTAAATTATTATTGAATTTCTTATTTTTTATTTCTTTCTCCCTTCAATAATTGCCTGTGCCACATTGTTTGGCACTTCTTCGTAGTGAGAAAATTCCATCGTGAAACTTCCACGTCCTTGCGTCATTGAACGGAGATTTGTCACATAGCCGAACATTTCGGAAAGTGGCACTTGCGCATCAATAATGCGCGCCATTCCCCGCTCGCCCATGCCTGTGATTTTTGCACGACGTGAAGAGAGATCGCCTGTCACATCTCCCAAGAAATCTGCGGGCGCGATTGCCTGCACTTTCATCATTGGTTCCAACAGCACTAATTTCGCCAATTTTGCCCCTTCTTGAAGCGCCATTGATCCGGCAATTTTGAATGCGAATTCTGAAGAGTCCACTTCGTGGAACGAACCGTCGTAGAGCGTTACTTTCAAATCGGTTAATTGGTATCCTGCAAGCACGCCTTTGTCAGCTGCTTCTTTAATACCCTTTTCAATCGGCGTGATAAATTCCTGCGGAATCGTACCTCCCTTAATTTCATCTACAAATTCAAATCCTGCACCGCGCTCTAACGGCTCCACGCGGATTTTCACGTGTCCATATTGTCCTTTACCTCCGGACTGACGAATATATTTTCCTTCCGCTTCTGATTTTCCTTTAATCGTTTCACGATAGGCAACCTGCGGACGTCCCACATTCGCTTCTACTCCGAATTCGCGCTTCATACGATCTACAATAATTTCCAAATGAAGCTCACCCATACCTGCGATGATAGTTTCTCCTGTTTCTTGATCACCAGACACACGGAAGGTCGGATCTTCATCCGCGAGACGTCGCAACGCAATACCCATTTTTTCTTGGTCAGCTTTTGTTTTTGGTTCAATACGAATAGAAATCACCGGTTCTGGAAAATCGATACTTTCTAAAATCACTGGATGTTCGGAATCTACTAATGAGTCCCCTGTGGTAGTATTTTTTAGTCCTACAATCGCACCTAAATCACCCGCATAAATTTCTTCTGCCTCTTCGCGATGATTTGCGTGCATACGAACGATACGTCCAATACGTTCTTGTGAATTTTTACTTGCATTTAGCACAT
The DNA here is from genome assembly GCA_903847915.1 of uncultured bacterium. Classification (GTDB taxonomy): domain Bacteria; phylum Patescibacteriota; class Minisyncoccia; order UBA6257; family GWB1-50-10; genus CAINEW01. Next base: position 1,118 of record CAINEW010000011.1, read on the forward strand.
AACTTCCGCGTTTTAATACGCCCGAATAGACACGGAAAAAGGTTAAGCTCCCCACAAAAGGATCTGCCGCGATTTTAAATGCCAATCCTGCCATCGGCTGATCATCACTTGCGGAACGTGTTTCTTCTTCGTGTGTATTAGGATTGATTCCTTTGACTGGTGGTAAATCAGTCGGTGCAGGCAAATAATCAATTACTGCATCAAGCATAAATTGCACACCTTTATTTTTGAGCGCAGAACCACACAGGATTGGCACGAGACGCACTGCGAGTGTTGCTTTACGCAACGCTGATTTCAATTCTTCTAATGATGGCTTATGTCCTTCAAGAAATTTCGCGATTAATACATCATCCGTTTCTGCAATACGTTCTACTGCTTCATTGTGTTTTTTTTCTACGAGTGCTTTTAAATTTTCTGGAATTTCAATTTCTACAATTCGTTCACCCTTTTCTCCTTCAAATCCATATGCTTTCATCGCAAGTAAATCAATCACCCCTGAAAAATTGTCTTCTTCACCAATAGGCCATTGAATAGGCACTGCATTTGGAGTAAGGCGTTCATGAATTGATTTTACATCTGCCTCAAAATTTGCCCCTACGCGATCTAATTTATTCACAAAACATAACCGTGGCACGCCAAAATCGTCGGCATAGCGCCAGTTGGTCTCGGATTGCGGTTCTACGCCTGACACCCCATCAAACACCACCACCGCGCCATCTAATACGCGTAACGAACGCTTTACCTCTACGGTAAAGTCAATGTGCCCAGGAGTATCAATGAGGTTAATACGATATTCAAAATTCTTTCTGCGTTCATCCGCGTCTAGATCTGCGTTGGTCTGCGCTCTGTAGGTGGGTACCCAAAAACAAGTGGTTGCCGCGGAAGTAATCGTGATACCGCGCTCGCGCTCTTGTTCCATCCAATCCATGACGGTATCTCCTTCGTGCACTTCACCAATTTTGTGTGATACGCCGGTATAAAAAAGTACGCGTTCTGATACGGTGGTTTTCCCTGCATCAATATGAGCAATGATGCCAATGTCCCTCGTCCTTTCCATAGGATACTGTCGTGGCATAAAAATATTTTATTGTCTTTCTCCCGACGAATTTGGTGTGCGAATCAGTGAGGCAAATGCGCGGTTTGCTTCTGCCATACGATGCATATCTTGTTTCTTTTTAATCGCGTTCCCTTCATTTTTTGCTGCTAACATTAATTCATCTGCAAGTTTTTCTGCAATTGGTTTTCCTTTTTTTCCGCGCGCAGCGGCAATAAGCCAATGAGTAGCAAGGAAGAATTTTCTATCCGGACGAATTTCGCGAGGAATCTGATAGTTTGCTCCTCCTACACGGCGCGAGGTTACTTCTACCAATGGCATTGCGTTTTCAAGCGCTTTTTCAAATACTTTTACAGGATCTTCTTTTGTGATTTCCTTTATTTTTTCTAATGCACCATACAATGCTTTTTCTGCGGTATGTTTTTTCCCCTCTTGCATCAAATAATTGATAAAACGACCCATATCCACACGCGCGTGGATTGGATCAGGAATGTGTTCTTTTCTTTTAAAATAACCTTTTTTTCTCATATTTATAAATTATTATTTCGCTTTTTTGCGTTTTGCGCCATATTTTGACCGTTGTTGCATTCGTTTATCTACTCCTGCGGTGTCTAACACTCCACGTACAATGTGATAGCGCACGCCCGGAAGGTCTTTGACGCGTCCTCCGCGAATCATCACCACCGAGTGTTCTTGTAAATTATGACCTTCTCCCGGAATGTAGGCAGTGACTTCCATGCCGTTTGTGAGACGTACGCGCGCCACTTTACGCAACGCAGAGTTTGGTTTCTTTGGGGTCGTCGTGAATACCTTTACACATACGCCTCGTTTGAAAGGTGAGGCGGAATTGACCGGGCGGTTTTGGATATAGTTAAAATACGTCTGGAGCGCAGGCGATTTTGTTTTTTTTATTTTTGAGGTTCTCCCTCGTTTGATAAGTTGTCGTATCGTAGGCATTCTTTTTGATAAAACATCCGCCGAGTGGCGGAGCCATTACCGTGCTTTTGAGTATAACAAAAAACAAAATACTGTCAATAATTTTATTTTAAGTGCTTTTTATCCCAATAGCACTCTTAAGATTCCATAAATGATTGGGCTAATAATGTGAACTCCGAAAAAGATAAAGGCAACTAAAATCATCATGCCGTAGCGTTCCATCTGTTCGCGAAGATGGGCAAGACGGTTGGGTAAAAATGCGAAAAGGATTTTTGAGCCGTCGAGCGGAGGGATTGGTACCATATTGAATACGGCGAGTGAGACATTGATAATCACAATCACCACAAAAAGCTCTCCCAACACTGATGATCCTATCAGCCGGTAGAAAATACTAAAAATGATGGCGATAAGAATGTTGCTTGCGGGACCTGCGAACGCGATGAGTGCGCCGTCGCGATCAGGGTGTTTCAAATGATACGGATTAAACGGTACTGGCTTTGCCCATCCAAACACCACTCCTCCGGGAATAAGCGCAAGCATTAGTGGTAAGAGTACCGACCCAAAGGGATCAAGATGTTTTAATGGATTCAAGGTAAGTCGCCCTGCAAGGCGCGCCGTAGGGTCTCCCAAACGATCCGCCATCGCCCCGTGACACACTTCGTGAATCACCGCCGAAAAAACAAGAACAATAATTTGAAAAATAATCATTAGATGGTGTTATTATGCTATACTTTTAGTATATGAACAACACAAACAACGGCACGGTGTATGCAGTGATGGCGGTTTTTGCGCTCGTTATTCTTGCGGGCTGTTATGGTCTTTTTGAAAAAATAAGTACGCTTCAAAATGAAGTGAATAACCTTTCCCTTAAGGTTGACTTACTTCAATCTTCTTCTCCTATCGTTTCAGATCGCTCTCCTACACCGACCTCTTCTCCTTCAAACAATCGAGAACCTGAAGTGCCTCCTGCCACAACTACAGGAGCTGTTATTCCTACCAGTATTATTTTTAAAACACCCTCAAGCCCTCTACTTGCTCCACAATCGAATATTACTATTGCTGTTGATCACTTGACCAAAAAAGATAACGGCACGATTGAAATTGCCATCAAGGCGTTTACGAGCGAAGCACAAAGCTATAGCGCACTTGATGCCACCAATCTTTTTGCCCTTGTTTTATTTGAAAGTGATAATCAACCCCCTAAAGAAGTGAAAGGATCACTCAATTCTATTCCTCCTCAAAGCTCGGTGACCGCCTCTCTTCTTTTCGCGGGTGATCCAACCAAAAAGACCGCGATTTTCCAATTCGGCGAAGGCGAAAATGCTCATTTTTATGAATTCAATTTTACTACACTCACCTACAAAGAGACGATTATTGGATAATAGATTTGTTAGTTTATTA
>CAINEW010000012.1 GCA_903847915.1 uncultured bacterium
ATCTGGAGGACTTGCGGATACGGAAATTACAGGGAATCTTACGATATTAAATACTCCATCAAAGTCAGGAATTTATTATGTTTCTGATCTTGTAGATACTTTTGATCAAGAAAAAGATGGAGAAAGTAGTGGAGAATTTTATACAAATTCAACCGCACAATGGTGGAGTTCTAATTATGGAAGCAATCAAAATAGGTTTATCGCCTGTGATTCTCATTTGAGTACACAAGATTGTATTTCTGGTGCAATAGCAGAAAATACAGTAGGTGTAAATAAATATGATCTTTTTGTAAAATTTGTTATTGATCCTACTAATAACTCTAATCAATGCATAAACGTAAGTCAGTACGAAGCATCTAAATATATGTGCTTTAATTATCAACTTTTTGCAAAAAAATACACCTCTCAACAAGTAACCGGCGCAATATTTGGTGGCGTAGTAGATGCTCTTAATTTACGTACGCGTGGATCTTTGTTAGGAGATGGTGCTGATTTATATTTAAAACTTGGGTCTAGCGAACGAGCACCTCTTCAAGTAAAATACAGTGACGATGGTAATGGAGGGCAAAAAGGATACTACGCCGTCTACGCCCCGTAGGATTATAAGGAGCAGGATACAATAGTAATTTAGTGGTAATAAAAAATTATGAACGAAGATAAGATTATACAAAAATTAAGTGAGCACGACGAAAAACTTTCCGAACTTGTCACAAAGAAGGACTTTTCTGATTTTAAAAATCAGATACTCACCACGCATGACGAAATAATAACTATCCTCAACAAGTTAGATGATGAGCGAATATTCACCTCGTCATGAGTTGATTGTGTAGACAAGAAGATTGAAGAACACAATAAAGAAATCATAAAAATTAAAGAGGTGTTGCATAGTAGTTAACCAATAACTAAAACTCAAAGTAAATAAATCCGCAGAAATGCGGGTTTGTTGTAGAGATAGAAAGCGTGATTATGATATACTTAACTTATGGAAGATAAAAAATATCTCAAAGTTATTTTCGCGGTGTTGGGAATGGCGGTGGTGCTTGTGGCGCTCTCTCAATTAGGGTTATTAAAAAAGAAGGGAGGGGAAAAGGGAGATGAAAAAACATGGCGCGCGGAGCAAGAACAAAGCGTGGCAGGGCTCATTCGCGCGGGGGATATTACAAAATGTGATGACATAAGCTATAAAGCTGCAGATGGCATTGCGTACAAGACCGTGTGTATCAATAATATCGCGCTCAAGAAAGCATTAGAAAATGGGGACTATGAATGGTGTAAAAAACTAGACGACAAACTCTTTTCTATCGCCGACTGTAATCGCCAAGTCGTGTTTGCAAAATTGCAAAAAGAAAATAATCTTTCTGTATGCGACAGCGCGCCCTCGCCAGAGTTAAAAGATCAGTGTATTATGGGATATTGGAATCAAAAAGCAGTGAGTGCAAATGACGAAGTGATCTGTAAAAACATTACCGACGCACAAGCGAGTGGAGCCTGTAAAGATAATGTGCTTATTGAGCAACTCATCAAAAAACCAAGTTCAGTACAATGCACACAATTCTCCGAAGGATTAAAAAACGATTGCGAACAATTTAAATTAGCAAAAACCGCAACGTCTACCAATCGCTTTGCCTCCTGCCGTACCATTCTCCACCCCCAACTCCAATTCGCCTGTGAGAGATAAAAATCTCTATGAGGCATTTTAAATTTCTCATTCCCATCTTTTTCCTCGCGATATGTTCTATCGCGCTTCCCTCATCTTCTTCCGCCGTCGGTTTCCGTATGTGGGAGAAAGAAAATGAAGACAGTGCTCTATTTGGTGGAGAGGTAACTGCAGTTGCAATCGATCCTACAAGAGGATTTGTATTCACTGCAGGACATAGTGGTAGCTGGGCTTTTATTGAAAAACGACGCATGAGTGATGGGAATCCTGTACCATGGAACATTGACCTTGGAACGCTCGTTGTACATGACAATGGAAGAATTACAGACCTTGATGTTCGTTCGGATAGTATTTTTATTGGTGGATATGTATATAATGGAACTAGTCTTGAAGGCGTAGTACTACAAACCGATTTTTCATTAAATGTTTTAAGAAATACTTTTTTACCTCAAAATAATAATGATATAGTCAATGCGATTTCTGCAGTTAAACAACAGTTTGATAAAGTGATTATTACAGGATACCAAAACACTACTCCTCCCACATGGTTTTTAAAACGATACGATCCTTTTACAAATACAATAGATGCATCATATACCACAAGTAGTGCGGTAGCGGTTGCAGTGGCAACAGAGGATACTGGTGGAACGTATGTAGCGGGGTACACAATTCCATCTGGTCTTCTTGGTAGTTTTCCTGAGTCTGCTCATCCTTATCCAGAACCCTCTACCGCCCAAACATGGACATATACTTTTCCTGCGAATGTAACTTCTATCGATTTAACATTTGATTCACAAACCTATATTGAAAATGGATACAGTTCTGATGCTCTTACCATAAGAGATGGAAGTAATAATATAGTAGGAAGTTATACAGGAAGTCAACTTTCAGGAGCAACTATAAATGTACCTGGGAAAATAGCAAAACTTACTCTCGGAACAGATCAGGATGGGAATACGGGGTGGGGCTTTAAAGTGACTAATGTCACGTCTCATCCTACCACTGCCGTTACTTCTCCACGATGGACTATGATGCGTTATTACAATACATCATTGGCTCCTGTGTGGGTTCAAAAATCAGCACTTGCGCCTTTTCTTGGTGGTATTGCAATAGATGGAAGTTATGTATATGTCGCAGGTTCTGATAATAATGGAGAAAATAACACATCAGAATTGAGACTCGAAAAACGACGGCAAGATAACGGACTTCTTTGTACTGCAGAAAATTGTGGGACGGCATTTGGACAAGGTGGTGTAGTGACGAATCAGTATATAGCAGGCACGACTCATTATCCAAAAGCAGTAAATGCTATTGCTACTGATGGAATAGGAGGTGTTTATGTAGTGGGATGGGTAAAAGGATTTGGTATAAATGGAGGAAAAAAAGAATGGTTACTCGAAAAATACGATGCTACAAATGGAAAAATGATATGGCAACAAATTCGCAGACACACAAATAGTGTGTATGATAGTGAAATAAGGGCAATCACTCTTGATAAGAGTATTTCCAAACCAGAAATCTACAATGTTGGTGTAAATGACGCAGAAGGAATTAAAAAATGGCGTATTGAAAAAACCGCACAAGAGGTGAAAGTGGGGGAGGTGATACGTGCGGTGCATATTAATGATCTTGGAGAAAATGTAAAATTGATGCTCTCCCAACTTAATCCCCCAGTGACTTCATGGAGTTATTCACCAGTAAACGTCGCGCAGCCGATTCGCGGAAATGATATAGATAGGTTATATGATGGATTCGAAAATATTTGTAGTGGAAATACAATAATCACGCCGGGCGCACCAATTCGTGCGAATGACCTAAACATCATTTCCGATTTAATAGAAATAGGAATAGAGGGGTGTTATACAAGTGAGGCGTATGAGATTAAAAAAACAGTAGAAGGTCCTCCGAAAGATTTTCGTCAACTTGTATTCCACTGGAAATGGATTGGAGATGCGTTATGGATAAAAATGGATGGTGCAGAATGCCCAAGCTCTAATCACCCTAACCCAAATTTTAATTGGAAAAAAGCATCATCTGGAAGAGTATATCATGTACAAGATGATAATTGCAGAAGAACAGTGGATATACATCTTGGAGCTGGAAATGATGTGGTTGCAACATTACGTGCGTGGTACGATCCAACCGGGATTGGCGATTGGGAATGGTGGGGAGGAGAAGAATATAATATTAGTGCAGGAAGAGCACAACCAAGACCGAATAAGTCAATTTTAGTGGGCGGAAAAACAAAAACACAATGTGAAAAAGCAGGGGGGAGTGTTGTGTTAGATACTATTATTACCAATCAAAATATTTATTTCTGTAAATTTAGTGATCGCACATCCTGTCCTAATGCATGGTCAGCATATCAAACAAATGGTATTGCATGGACAAGGACAAGGAAGGAGGGTGATAATCACTCATATTGTGATTGCACCACAGGAGAACATAATTTCAGTAACGTTTCAATAGAAAGTTGTTCTGTAAATAGTAGTTGTGGAAGAACCTATGCAACAGTAAGTGCAGTTGGATGTTACTAATTTTAAAATGCCTACTATCAACATCATTGGCGCAGGGAGGATTGGGAGCGCAATAGGGGGGATGTTAAAAGCAAAAGGGATCGAGGTAGGAATGTGGGATAAAAATCCAACAAAATGTGTTGGATATAGTTCATGTGACGAGTGTGTGAAAAATGCCGACATCCTCTTTTTAGGCATTCCCTGTACGGCAACGCGTGAGATACTTAAAGAAATCGCACCAGTACTCAAAAAAGAAACGATTGTGGTTTCTTTTGCTAAAGGCATTGAAGAAGATACGCTCAAAACCACAAATCAAATTGCAGAAGAATTACTTCCTAAAACAGCACAATTCACTCTTATTCAGGGTCCTATGCTTGCAGAGGAAATGGAAAGGGGATTTATCGGAGGAGGGGTATGCGCCACTAAAGAACAAAAAACATTTGAAACGCTCGCAGAGCTTTTTAAAGGAACACCACTTCTTCTTCGTTATAGTCCGGATATAAAAAGTGTAGGATGGGGAGGAATATTGAAAAATATCTACGCAATAGGTGCGGGTATTTTGGACGGCACGGGAGATAGAGGGAATGCAAAAGGGATATTTATAGTGCACGCGATAAAAGAAATGAAGGCGATAATACGCGCATTAGGAGGAGATGAAAGTATAATAGAAACAGAAGCAGGTTTAGGTGATTTGATTGCCACGGGATTTAGTGTGCATTCACGTCATCGTCGTATTGGAGAAATGATGGCGAAAGAGAAAATAAAAGAAGAAGGAGATGGTATGTCTGCACTTCGTGCTCTTCCTAAAATTTTAAAAGATCAATTTAGTGCTTTTCTACTTCTTTCCGCAATTTATGAGGTGATGGAAAAAGGAGGGGAGAGTGAAGGTGTCTATCGGGCACTTTCCCATTTATAATAATAAAATTGATTCTTATGTAAAAACGGTTTATGGTTAAACCGTTTTTCATTATCCTTAATTATGAACCTCGGATTTTGGGCGCAATTAAAAAAACCAATTATGGCGTTGGCGCCGATGGCGAATGTCACCGATGCGGCTTTTCGGCATATTATTGCGAACTATGGAAGGCCAGATGTGCTATGGACTGAATTTGTCTCGTGTGATGGTCTCTGTTCCGAAGGAAAAGAGCGATTATTAGTAGATTTGAAATTTGGAGAAAGTGAGCGACCGATAGTGGCACAGTTTTTTGGCGCCACACCAGAACATTTTTACAAGTGCGCACAATTAGCGCAAGAATTAGGATTTGATGGAATTGATATTAATATGGGGTGTCCCGATAGGAGTGTGGAAAAACAAGGGGCAGGCGCAGCACTCATTAAAAATCCTTATCTCGCGCAAAAAATAATATACGAAACAATGCGTGGAGCAGGCACACTCCCTGTATCCGTCAAAACCCGCATTGGATATACGCAGAACACACTTCATGAATGGCTGAAGTATCTATTAGAAACCGAATGTGCGGCGATTACGATTCATGCGCGCACGCGAAAAGAAATGTCCGCGGTGCCTGCGCGATGGGACACAATTCGCGAGGCAGTTGAAATCCGTGATACGTTCTGCAAAGGAAAAGAAAAAACACTCGTTTTGGGGAACGGAGATGTGACGACAATTGCCGAAGCACATGCACGTGCACAAGAGACAGGTGTGGATGGCATCATGATTGGGCGTGGCATATTCGGCAATCCATGGTTATTTTCTAAAAAAGAGAAAGAAGTAAATATCAAAGAACGTCTAAAAGTAATGATAGAACATACAAAATTATTTGAAGAGATGTATATTAAGAACACAAAAGAAGGGTGCCCGATAAAATCATTTGATGTAATGAAAAAACACTATAAGGCATATATAAATGGGTTTGACGGCGCAAAAGAATTACGGATAAAACTGATGGAAGCAAAAAACGCAGAAGAAGTTGCGGATATTGTTTTAAAATATCATTCTTAAAATATGCGCATAAAAAATAATACCAAAAAAACAGCAGTTGCAGAAGATATTATTTATGCGCGGAGCGAAAAAGATCGCCTGTTGGGGCTTACGCAATATACCACGCCACGCGCAATGATGTTTAAGACACGTTGGGGGATTCATACGTTTGGAATGAGGTTCCCGATTGATGTAATTGTCTGCGATGCAACATTACGAGTGCGCGCAATAAGAAAAAACCTCACGCCAAACCACATTTTTTTTTGGAATCCACGTTGGGGATATGTCCTTGAACTCCCACAAGGAACAATCCAAAAAAGTGAGGTAGAATGCGGCGATTTGCTTGTAAGAGAGGAGTAACTTGCGAAAAAGGAATGAGTATGGTATACTGTAAAAGTACGGGTTCACGACCTTCTCAATAAGAACGAGGTGCGTGAAGAAGGTCGGCGTACGGAAACACACGTAAAAAAATGGCAAAGAGATTATACGTAGGGGGATTACCCTACAGCACGACAGATGCTGAATTAAACGAAGCATTTTCCAAAGCGGGAACTGTTTCAACTGCGAACGTAATCATAGACAAAATGTCTGGACGTTCAAAAGGATTCGGTTTCGTCGAAATGTCTACTGACGAAGAAGCAGATGCAGCTATTGCGATGTGGAATGGCAAGGAACTTGGAGGACGCTCACTCGTAGTAAACGAGGCACGTCCCTTAGAACCACGTGCACCACGCGCAGGCGGCAATGGCGGATTCCGCCGTGGCGGCTTCGGAGGAGGCAATGGAGGATTCAAGAGAGATTTCTAAATCTTAACAGTATCTTTTACATAAACGACTCAACTTTTGTTGGGTCGTTTGTGGTTTTAAGAAAAGCGACATGATATAATAAGCGTATTATGGATAAAAAAATGTGGATAGGGATTGTAGGAGTTGCGGTGCTTTTGTTGGTCGCCTCGTTTATGCGTTCGCAAAATACCAGTACTACAGAGCCACCGAATCAATCAACCCCACCACTTTCACTTCAGGAAAAAACAAATATGAAAAAACCAACAATGACAATTAATAAAGAAAAAAAATACGAAGCGACACTTTCAACCGACAAGGGCGATATGGTGATAGAGCTTGATGCGGCACGTACGCCCATCACTGTGAATAATTTTGTGACGCTCGCGCAACAAGGGTTTTATAACAACACTATTTTTCATCGCGTGATTAAGGGATTTATGATCCAGGGAGGCGACCCATTAGGAAATGGAACGGGAGGACCGGGGTATAAATTTGATGACGAACCCTTTGAAGGAGAATATGTGCGCGGCATAGTTGCAATGGCAAACGCAGGACCAAATACGAACGGAAGTCAGTTTTTTATTATGCACGGTAACACGCCTCTTCCTAAAAATTATGTCATTTTTGGAAAAGTAGTTTCAGGAATGGGAGTGGTAGATATGATTGCAGAAGCACCCGTCAAAATGAGTCCTAATGGAGAACCCTCTTCGCCAGTGACGCCATCGGTAGTGAAAGAGGTGCGTATTGAAGAGCAATAAGTGTGCTATAATAATAAAAAGGTCGGTAAAAAATAAAATAAACAATATGGATACTACAGAAATGAAGGGAAGTGCCTGTGAATGTGGGCATCATAGAACAATGCCAGTAATAGTCATTCTCTTTGGCCTTACCTTTTTATTAAAAGCATTAGGAACACTTGATGCAGGAACAGTAGATTATATTTGGCCGATTTTAGTGATTATTGCAGGATGTATGAAGTGGGGTGGAATGAAGTGTAAATGTTGCTAGGATAGATAATAAAATATCTCTAAAATAGAGCGGAATCATCGCTCTATTTTTTTTCCAAAAAAAGAGTAATATAAGAGAAATAAGTATGCGTATCACCGTCACCGCAAGCCACATTGATCTCACCGATCCATTCAAGCTTTTTATTGAACGAAAAATAGGAACACTTGCGCGTTTTGTGAAGCGGTTTGAAAAAGATGGAGAAATCACTGTGTTTGTTACCGTGTCCCGTGCCACACGACACCATAAACATGGTAATGTGTTTCGCGCAGAAGCAACAATGAGAGTATTAGGAAAAACATTACAGGCAGAACATTATGATATTGAGGCGCGCATCGCGCTCGATCGTGTGAAAGAAATGTTAAAACAAGAATTACAACGTGCAAAAGAAAAAGAAGAAACAAAAAAGAAAAAAAGAATATATTATCGTTCATGATTCCTTTTGAAGATTTTGCAAAAATTGAATTGAAAGTTGGGAAAGTACATTCTGCGGAACGTGTAGAAGGGTCAGAAAAACTCCTCCGTCTTATGGTGGATGTGGGAGAACTAGACGAACAGGGGAATATGCACATGCGTCAGATTCTTGCAGGCGTAGGAACGGTCTACACTCCTGAAGAAATGGTCAATAAGCAGATTGTCGTGGTGGCAAATCTTGCGCCTCGCACGATGATGGGACTTGAGAGTCAAGGCATGCTCCTTGCGGCAAGTGAAGGTGGCGCACCAGTGCTCCTCTCACCACTCAAAGAAGTACCTTCAGGGACGAAGGTGCGATAAGAACAAGAAAAATATGGTTGTGTTAAGTATTATATTAGAATGGTTTCTTCCGGTAAGCACATGGATTTTTTTTGTGAGCGTGATACTCCAATTCTTTTTTAAAGATAATATTTTGTTTGTAAAATATATTCCTCGTTTCGCTACTCTTATTAAGCTTTTTGTGGGTGCGCTCATAATAAACGCTACACTTTTTACTGTCGGTCAATATTATCTTTGGGACACACAATCATTCACTGAAGGATTTTTGAATGCGCCGCTCACGGGCGTGCAAGTGCCTCTTTTCCACATGATTCCTTGGATATTCGGAAGTAAATTAGGATATTTTATTTTTTATTCGTTTTCTCATTTTTGGTTTGAGCCGATTCTTGCGGGAATAGTTGCGAGCGCGATCTATGGAGGAATGCGTATCTTAAAAAAACACAAAGAACGTTTTTTTGATGATGATGAAATAAGAATAGGGACATTAATAGCGCTTCTTGTGGGATGGCCGAATGTCATTGTGTTTATAATAATCGCGTGGTGCATGGTGATTCTCTATTCATTAGTCAATATAGTATTAATAAAACAACAGTACACGGCATTCGGCATCCCATTTTTTATTGCAGGCATCTTCACACTTCTTTGGGGAAATAAATTATTAATACTCCTTAATTTGGGCGTATTGAAGGTATAGGAGTATAATAAATAGTATGGATACAGAATCAAAAATAACAATAAAAGCAGAGCCACGTGACATCTTTGGACATCTTCTCGCTATGTGCGCCCTGTACGCGAGTGCAGGGAGTTTTCTCACGCTTCTTTTCGGAATATTAAATACTACATTTCCGGATACACTCCAAGGATACGGATACGGAAGCGGGGATTATGCCTCAATGCGTTTTGCAATTGCGATGCTTTGCATTGTCTTCCCAATTTATCTCTTTACGATGAGACATCTCAAAAAAGAATATCGCGCGATGCCGGAAAAACAGATGTTGCGCATTAGAAAATGGCTCGTCTATTTCACGCTGTTTATCGCGTCACTTACGATGATAGGGGATGTAATTGCACTCATCAATCATTTTTTGAATGGAGAATTAACCACACGCTTTGTATTAAAAGTGCTCGCAGTGTTTATTGTGGCGGGCGCAGTATTTTTTGCATATAAAGAAGAACGGGGCAGAGAGAATATTGAAAACAAAAGCATTAACAGAGTATTTCGCTACGGAATTAGTGTCATTGTGCTCACAGGGATCATCACAGGGTTTCTTATGGTGGGATCGCCGAGCAGTGAACGCGCACGAAGATTTGATGACGAACGGATAAACAATCTCCAATTCTTGCAAAGTGAAATTGTTTTCTATTGGCAAAACAAACACGTACTCCCATCAAACCTTGACGCGCTAAAAGATGACATTCGCGGCGTGCGTCCTCCTCTTGATCCGGAAACAGGCGCATCGTATGGATATGCAATAAAAGACGCTGAATCATTTTCGTTATGCGCGACATTTAAAACCGAAAGCACGACATATCAAAATAAAGAAGCAAGATCAATGCCTGCGATGCCTTATGCTTCGCTTGAAAATAATTGGGAACATGACGTGGGAAATACATGTTTTGAGAGGCACATTGACCCGGAGGTATATAAGAAGGAGAAATAAGAAATTCGGTGGCAATACGGTTGTAATTTGGTAGTAATTTATAGTAATTAAGGAGTAAAAAGTGAGTCCATCAGGACTCATCCGCCTTGGGCGGGGTAAACGCCTCTTAATACCTCAAAAACCCTCATTTTATGAGGGTTTTTAGCCACTATCCATGAGTGCTTAATGAGAACTTGACAAATCTATATAGTATGCTATACTTATAGAGTTAACAATAGAATTATTAATAATTAAATATAGGAAAAAAACTTATGGAACGAATCATTGATGTGCTCCAAGCACAAAAAACTTTCGCAGTATTAGCGGATGAAAGAAACAAAATTGTCCGCCTCTGGACATTATCACATCCGTTTAAAGACGGAAGGAAAGAAAGGGCGCTCAAAAGATTTTTCCCTGATCTTGAAGTGAGAGGGGAAATAATTAGATTGGGAGGATACCAGTCATTGGTATCTGCTCATGCTGATATTGCAGATGCAAAAACAACATCGCATTCAAAAGCAGTCCAAAATCTCTTTCGCTATGATACTCCGGAAAGTTTGGCAACATTAACGCAATTAAGTTGATCAAACTCAGTCAATGGAAGCCCGCAACAATGTTGCGGGTTTTTCTTTGATTTGTTTTTTATACACACAGAGGATAGAGTAATGCTATGTCATTTGAACTTATTGCGAATCACAAACCTGCAGGGGATCAGCCGAAAGCGATTACCTCGCTCGTAAAAGGAATAAAAGACAATCTGCGCCATCAGACGCTTTTAGGCGTCACCGGTTCAGGAAAAACATTTACTGTCGCGAATGTGATTCAAAAAATCGGGAAGCCGACGCTCGTGATTGCGCACAATAAAACGCTTGCCGCCCAACTTTGCAACGAATTCCGCGGGCTTTTTCCGCATAATGCCGTGCATTATTTTGTCTCTTACTACGATTACTATCAGCCGGAGGCGTATCTTCCCTCCTCTGATACCTATATTGAAAAAGAGGCGATGATTAACGATGAGATTGATAAACTGCGTCATGCGGCAACAACCGCGCTTTTGACGCGCAAGGATGTAATTGTAGTCGCGTCTGTTTCGTGTATTTACGGGTTAGGCGCGCCCGAGGCGTACGCAGAAAATATTTTACATATTCACGAAGGCGAAGAAATAGATCGCGCAGGATTGATGAAAAAATTAATAGAACTCCATTTTACGCGTACCACAAGCGATCTCACACGAGGCACCTTTCGTCTCCGCGGAAATCAGTGGGAAATTATGCCGCCGGACAAAGAGCGCGTCTATATATTTGATTTAAAAGACGGAGTAGTAAGCGAACTTTACGAAATGAATCCTGTAGAAGGATTTCAAGTAGGAAAAACACCACGCATTAAAGAAATTATTGTGGCACCCGCAAAACATTTTATTACATCAGTAAGTGACCGCACACACGCCATAGACGCGATTAAAAAAGAATTAAAAGAACGTCTTGAGTATTTTAAAAAGAACAAAGAATATCTTGAGGAAGAACGTCTTGAGAGGAGAACAAAATTTGATCTCGCAATGATGCGCGAAATTGGTTATTGTCACGGCATTGAAAATTATTCTCGCCATCTTTCAGGACGTTCTGCGGGAGAGCCACCAGAGACGCTTCTCGATTATTTTCCGCATACGAAAGATGGCACACCTGATTTCTTGACCGTAATTGATGAGTCCCACGTGACAGTGCCACAGCTCGGAGGAATGTATGCGGGGGATGCGGCACGCAAAAAAACACTTATTC
The DNA here is from genome assembly GCA_903847915.1 of uncultured bacterium. GTDB lineage: Bacteria > Patescibacteriota > Minisyncoccia > UBA6257 > GWB1-50-10 > CAINEW01. Next base: position 12,074 of record CAINEW010000012.1, read on the forward strand.
AATATGGATTCCGTCTTCCCTCCGCGGCAGACAATCGCCCATTAACCTTCAAGGAATTTGATGCGCGGGTAGGTCAAATTATTTATACTTCTGCGACGCCTGCCGAATATGAACTTCAGCGAAGTGAGCAAGTGGTGGAGCAAATTATTCGTCCGACAGGATTAATAGATCCCGTGATTACATTACGTCCCGCGCGTGGACAAATTGACGATCTTATCCCACGCATTGAAGATCGTATAGAAAAAAAGGCACGGGTGCTTGTGACGACACTCACGAAACGCATGGCAGAGGATTTAAGCAAATATCTTGAAGAGAAGGGAATTAAGGTTGCTTATTTACATAGTGATGTCAAAACATTAGATCGCATTCGGGTACTCACCAATCTCCGAAAAGGGAAAATTGATGTACTGGTAGGGGTGAACTTATTGCGCGAAGGGCTTGATCTTCCCGAAGTGTCGCTTGTGGCGATTTTAGATGCAGACAAAGAAGGATTTTTGAGAAGTGAAACGTCGCTTATTCAAACCATCGGGCGTGCGGCACGCAATGTGGATGGAGAAGTAATTCTCTATGCAGATCAACAGACGGGGTCGTTGGAGAGGGCAATACGCGAAACGAAACGGCGCAGAACGATTCAGCTTGCGTATAATAAAAAACATCATATTACCCCAAAAACAATTATCAAAGAAATTAGTGATATGTTACCAGCAGAGAAAGTATTAAAACTTGAACTCCAAGCACTTCCTCATTCACAAAAAGCGCGAGAGAAGTTAATTAAAGATAAAGAAAAAGAAATGCGCCGCGCCGCAGAGGCATTGGATTTTGAGCTCGCAGGATTATTGCGTGATGAGATCCGCTTGCTCACAAAAGAGATGCAAAAAGCGGAAATAGTAAAGAATAAAGAGGACAAACAAAATAAAAAAGTACAAAAAAAGGGCGATTAATGTAAATCGTCCTTTTTATTTTCTCATGACTATAAGATTGTTTTAACCCAAATCAGGGCAACCTTATCCGCAGTTTTCATCCACGAAGGAGAAAATGCGCCATGCCAATTTTTTACCAGACCAGCAGCACCGACCTGTACAGGAATTTTCTTTGGAATTATTTCTAAAAAAAATCCTCCTGCTTCACTTTCAGCATATAATCCTCCTCCACACCACCAAAGCCATGGGGGATTGTATTTGAAGCGCGTTTCAAAATGAGGTTTTTCATTTCTCCCGAAGTCAATACTTGCCTTGAAATAAAATATTTTTTGTGACGCAAAAACATCTTTGCTCACAAATACCTCAAAAAGACCACGTCCGCTCACCATATCATTACGAGACACCACTCCGCTTCCAACATAACCTATAATCCACGAATCAGGAGAATAGGAGATGCCCACTATGCCAAAGGTAGGAGCGCTTTTTAATTCGGAAATTTTTGAGCGTCCAAATACGCCAATTCGTTCAGTGTCTTTTGCTGAAGTTATCAACCGATGAAGGTCGGTATTAAATTGAGAGAAAATGTTGCCATTGTCAGCATAGTTTCTCAACTCAACGGAAATTGCATTTTGTGCGAAAGTGTAATGAAAACTACACAAAAGCGCGAAAAATACAAAAAAAGAGATTTTTTTCATAAGATTTCTTTCTATAGTGAATATTATTGTTAAATTAAATCTAATATAATGATAGTACATTATAAAAAATAAGTCAAGTCATCAAAAAATCACAAAAAAGAGTAATAAAAAACATCCTTCGGTTTGCCGGTAAGGATGTTTTTGTTATGAAACAAATTATTGGGGAATTAAACTTATTCCTTCATCTTTTTGTTCTTCTTTAGTATCTTCTTCAGTAGATTTCCTTTGTTTTTTTTGAGCGACCTTCCCTGCTGATTTTTTTTGCGTGTCATGAAGGACAAAAATTTTTTTATTGAGTTCCTCAATAGAATCTTGCAACGCAAGATTTTCTGATTGAAGATCTGTAATGATATCATCTGTGCTGTCTTTAAACACGTTAATATCTTTTTCCAGCTGAACGAGGCGGTTTCGAATTCCGGCTAACGAATCAGTGCTGGCTGACGTGATAACCGGATCATTTCCCTTGAAAAAATAAAGAACAGTACGTCGGTTAAGAATCATGACAAGTGCAAACACGATAAAAAAAATCGCAATAAAAAGATTTTTTGTTTTTGAACTCTTCGGCTTTTTTGCCTCTTCCTCATGAGAGATTGAAGCGTCATTGTTAAGAGCGGGAGTAGGAGTAGGCATAAAATTTCCTTTCTGAAATGAAATTTAATTGTTAATAAATATATAGTTAATTACTGAAATCATCATACTCCTCTTGTATTCTTATGTCAAGCTTGACATTAAAAACGGTATAATATATAATGTGTACGGCATTTTAATAAACAAATATTATCTAATCACACTAACTAAACCGAAAGGAAAAAACACTTATGAAGAAATTTTTCTTCGTACTCACGGTGTTGATTATGGGGATGTTCTCCTCTACATCAGCACAGAGCAATCAATGGTTTGTACTCTCCGCGAACGTGGATAGTGCGAATATTACAGTAACCGATACCGGCAGCAATTCAGTGAACGGCTATCGACTCTCTATGGATGAAACAGATACCACGGGAACGCGGTATGCACAATTTAAAAGGGGATTCGCTTCTACCGCAATACCACAAAATGGTTTTGTAATAGATGCATACGTCCCTCTATGGGTTAATATTCCTACGCGTATAGCAATAAGCTTTTTGCGTGGTGGATCATTAATACAGCGAAACGGAGAATTGTATTCTACAAAGAATGGTGCATCATTGCCGTTTGACACGGTGATTGCTAATTCAATGTTAGACACCATCTACCCCGGAAATGGATTTAGTGCATACTCATTTCATTTTCCGCAGGTAGCAGGAAATTTTGATTCGCTCGTTGTCTCACTTTCCTATCTGGAAGGTATGGGTGGTACACGCGTGGTATTTATGGATAATCTTCGTTTGCTCTACGGAACCGATACAGTTTTGGTAGATGCAGGAGGAGATATTGATTCTATTGCGCCCGAACCGCCAACGCTTACCGCGTGGGCAGTGGATGCGACCCATATTAATGTAAAAATTATCGGATCAGCTGATGCGGATTTAGCGAATGTGTATTTGAAGATGTCAAAAGATGTAAACTTTGTAACTGACTCGCTCGTGCGAACAATTAATGTTCACGCAAACGATACAGTGATAATCTCTTTCGTTAATCTTAATCCCAACACAACTTATTTCTTTAAAGGGAAACCTTTTGATGGAGTAGGAAATGGAGGGGGATACTCATTACTCGCATGGGCAACGACACCACAACTTCCGCCACAAGATATCACACCTCCGGGGAAACCTGAAGTGAAAATAGCCGGCACGGGGATTCATACGTTAGCAATAATGTGTGTAGCTCCATCGGATACTGACGTCACACACGGATTCGTTCTCATAGATGACAACGTGAATTTCCCTTCGTCTGACACAGTGACGTTTACGATAAGTGCAAATGAAACATTAAATGTTTCACGAAACAACTTGTCATCAAATACATTGTGGTATACGAAAGGAGTGGTCATTGATCGCTCAGGAAACACTTCACCGTTTTCTTTGGTGGATACCGCAATGACATGGCAAGAACCAGTCATTGATAGTATTCCGCCAGCAAAACCAATAATTTCTGCCCGGGGTATTTCGCCTCATTCGGTAGAATTAACGGTAATCGCGCCGAATGATGGGAGTATAAAAACAGTGCGTATTAAATCTTCTTATGATGTAAATCTTACCGATTCAACAATAAGAATAATGAATATTACATCTGCGGAAACGCTCCGGGTGATCTATGACACGCTGCCATCAAATACAAATTTGTATTTCAAGGCAAGGTTAATAGATTCTTCGGGTAATTATTCTCCTTACTCATTAATTGCAGTAGGAACGACATTCAATCCTCCTCCGCAAGATACCATTCCGCCAGTTCCGCCGCAGAATTTTTCTGCAACGGGAACGGGAGTGCACGAAGTGACGGTACGATTCCAAAATCCTCCGGACGCATCATTAGATTCGCTTATTGTGGAACTTGCCACAGATCCGAATTTTTTGAACATCCAAAGGAAATTAGGAACCAATCGCTTACCGAATGCATGGAACACATTAGTGTTTCAAGATATTCCCGGATCATCAACACTCTGCTTCGCAAGAGGTATGAATGTAGATAGTGCGGGGAATCGATCACAATATACCGCGATTGCCACTACTCGTACGCTTGCAGACATTGATACAATAGCGCCTACACCGCCTACAGCAGTAGTAACACCAGGAATTAATAATCTGGTGTTCCTTATGACGAATTCGCAGGATACAGATTTGGACAGTGTGGGCATTACAATTGCCACAAATCCAAATTTCGCCCCGCAGACAATACATTATGGAATACATACAGATCCCGGTGATACAAACACGTTGTTGTTTTCCAATCTTGCGTCGCATACGACCTATTATTGGAAGCGATACGCACGCGATACTGCAGGGAATGTAGCATTTTCCGCAACGTCAATGATAACAACATTGCGGGATTCTATTCCACCTCCACCTCCACTCAATATTGCAGCAATCGGAACAGGGGTGAATGCCATACGCGTGGTGTTTCAGAATCCAATGGGTTATCTGTTGGATACTGCAGAATTTTACTGTTCGCAGGATCCTAATTTTCTCCAAAACGTTTTTGTGCGGAGAAAGTTAAATCCAACAGCAGGCGCATGGGACACACTCTCATTTACGGGTCTCGTGCCAAATACATTGTATTATGTGTATGGTATTGAAATTGGTCCTGCAGGGCATTCAGTGGGTTCACTGATTGATACTGCAAAAACCTTTTTCACAACAGGGATCACGGATAAGGATGTTCCGCGTACAATAACGTTGAAACAAAATTATCCCAATCCTTTCAATCCCACAACAACCATTTCCTACACACTTACCAATCCGTCTCATATTACTTTGAAAGTATATGATGCGGCAGGAAGAGAAGTGACGGAGTTGGTGAATGAATTCAAACCGGCAGGCGAATATGAAATAACCTTTGACGCGAGTAATCTCGCATCAGGGAATTATTTCTGTCGCCTCGCGACAGATTCTTTCATTGAAACCAAGAAAATGGTTTTGATGAAATAATTTTTCAACAAAAAATCCCCACTTTACAAAAAAGATGGGGATTTTTAATACAACTTGACAGAAAAATAGATATGAGCTATAATGGAACTATGATGAATACACGAACATTGAAGGGATTCACCGCACTTATAGCGGGTATTTTGCTTATTTCGGGATATAGTTCCTTTGCGGCGGCACCTGCGCCCGCAATCACTATCACGCCTTCGGCACATGGAGCGACGCTTTCGTGGACAATGCCTCAAGACGCATCACAGTACGAAGTGCGTTTTTCTATGCAAGCGATAGATCAAGTCAATTTTCAAAACGCGACACTCGCAACTCAAGGAGGAAGTGACGGGCACAATGCAACGGTGTCAAATCTTTCTTCCAACACACAGTATTTTTTTGGGCTTAAAATAACCAACGTGCTCGGCGAAGACACATTTTCATTTACAAACACGACAACCTTAAACGACAATCTTCCGCCATCTGCGGTAATAGGTTTTTCAGGAAGCGCGCACGTACAAAGTGTCACGCTGAATTGGACGGCTCCACAAGGCAATGATCTTTCTGAATATGATGTACGTGTAAGTGATGTATTGATTGATAATCAAAATTTTGCACAAGCAACACATGTGCAAGGAGCGCCGGCGCCACTTTCAGGTCAAGCACAAACAATGGACGTGGGAGGACTATCTCCAGGCACGCAATATTATTTTGCAATAAAAATATTAGATACAGTGGGACAATCATCTCCACTTGCCACAGTTTCTATCACAACCACACAAAATGGTGGGGGTGGAGGTGGAGGTGTGGTACCAGTCGCATCGGTCACCGATCTTCTCGCAACGTCATCTCAAAATGGTGTGAATCTTTCATGGATCACTCCACAAGACAATTCACTTTCGCAATTTATAGTGCGTTATTCAACAAGCGCACTTACGCCTGCTAATTTTGATCAAGGCGCATCAGTAATCGCGCCACTTCCTATGCCGGGTCAAACACAAACAATACACATCGGCAATCTATTAGATACACAACTCTATTATTTCGGTGTGATTGCAGTGAATGTAGTCGGTACACAATCATCGCTTGTCACAGCATCAACCACAACGGGTGTGGGAGTACCACCGGTTATGAATGTAAATGCGACACGTGTTTCAGCGACCGCAGCAACTCTTTCATGGAATACACCAACAAGCACCACACTCGCACAATTTGAAATCCGTTATTCAACAAGCGCGCTCACTGATATTAATTTCGCATCAGGAACGCTTGTCGGAAATGCGCCGTTTCCTATTTCAGGATCTGCGCAATCGATGCAAATAAATAATATAGCGCAAAACATGCAATGGTATTTTGGAATAAAAGTAATCAATGTGGTGGGACGCGCATCCGCACTTGCAACTACATCGCTTTCCGCACAGTCCAATCCTCCCGGAGGAGGTGGGAGCGGAGGAGGCACGGGATATTACACGGGGGGATCATCTTCTGTTTCGTCAACAGCAACCTCAACTTCGTCTTCAACAAATCCAGTAGGGAGCGCAACCACAACACAGCATGGTGTTACATTAACTATCCCGCTAGGAACCATACCAACACAAACCATTTTCCTTGAAAGTCCGCTTTCGGAAGGAGTGCGTTTTGTGCTTGAACCAAAAAATCTCTACCTCAAAGAAGGCGAAATCATACAAATAGTGGTAAAAGGAATGACCAACGAATTAAATCTTACGCGAGCGCATATGACCATGCTCTACCCGCAAGATATTCTCGCCCTTGATACGGTGGATTATAGGGGCGGATGGAGCCCGTTATTCAATAATGAAAACAAAGATAATGCCTCGTTCGGAATTTTTTCTCGTGGTCTTACGCGTACAGATGTCTCGCAAAAAGAATCATTTGTGGCACTCTTCACCTTCCATGCGCTCAAAGAAGGAAAAGGAATAATTGAGGCGGGAAGAGGCGAATCAGTAATGATTACAGTATTGCCACGAGATAACACACCACTTGTTGCGGTACCACAATTCCTCTCTGCAAATATTTTTGGCGCGCTCGACCTCTTTCATATAAGTCCGCTTGTTGCTGAAATCATTTCATTCTTGCTTGTAATCACTCTCACGCTTTTTATAGTGATGAGGAGAGTAAACAACAAAGAGTAATTCAATAGAAATACGGTAGTAATTAATAGTAATTCGATTGTAATTCAACTCCGACATTTCAGTCGGAGTTGTTTTTGTAGTAACTTAAGTTGTGTTTTATATCTACTACAATATCTCACGATCGTGAGATATTGTAGTAATGAAGATAGGAGAATATAAATCCGATTGGTAGACCGATATACTAATATGTCATTAGTCTACCAATTGAAGTAAAAAATCTTAAAAAAGTAATGCAAAGCTATTGAACCATTACGGTTAATTGACGTACGTTCTTAATAAGATTATAATAAAAAAGTACATTAACTAATCAATAATCAAAAAAAAGAAAGGAATGTGAGAATGATAATAGGTGCAATAGGTATTGTGTTATCAATAGGTGTGTTTGTGGGATTTGTGTTCTACAAACGCATGCTACAGCAAAAATATATTGTGATTACTGACGATGGGCAAAATACCACAAGTCAGTTATTACATATGTTGGATCCTATCAATTGTGTTTTAAGTGACGAAAAGCTCAATGTGTATTTTCCACCACCCTCTTCTCCTACGATGCGGAAATTTGTGTTAGCGCAAGAAGCAAATTACGAATTCAAAAATCTTTCTGCAAGTGACTTACAAGAAAAAGGTATTGAAGGCATCACATTGAGAGAATATCTCATTTATCACAAGAGGTGGTTTGATCAGTTCAAAACGCATCTTGATATAAAAAGTGTGACACTATGCACGGGGTCACCACTTCCTAATAAGTTTGTTTTAGGGGCGGATTTTAATGGAACGTACATTGACATACACGAGTACAGTCCTTTCGAGGCATGTAGTTATCTATGTGTGCGTAAGGTGGTGTAATAATTTTTTCCCAACACATGTGTGTTGGGAATTTTATTTGAATAAAAAAACAAAAACACCATTTACAAAAGATGGTGTTTTTTGACTTTTTATATAAACACGGTAAGGTGGATGTATACCCCATAGGAAGCACACCTACGGGCGGTTTCTATTATATTGAGACAATAATATGCAAAACAAGATAATAATAAAAGGAGCGCGAGAACATAATCTTAAGAATATAAATCTTGAAATTCCTCGCGACAAATTAGTGGTATTCACTGGTCTTTCTGGTTCTGGAAAATCATCGCTCGCATTTGATACACTTTTTGCCGAAGGTCAGCGAAGGTATATTGAGTCCCTCTCTGCGTATGCGCGTCAATTTTTAGGACGTTTAGATAAGCCAGATGTGGACGAAATTGAAGGCCTTTCGCCCGCCATTTCTATTGACCAAAAAAGCCACTCACATAATCCGCGCTCAACAGTGGCGACCATCACAGAAATCTATGACTACCTCCGCGTGCTCTTTGCGCGCACAGGGGTGCCTCATTGTCCGATTTGTGGAAAAGAAATCCAGAAACTTACCCGCGATGAAATTGTGGACATCATCAGTGCACGTGCAAGTGCGCGCACCTCGGATCATAATCTTGTCATCCTCGCACCTGCCGTGCGCGGACGAAAGGGGGAGTATTATCAATTACTCTATGATCTCTTGAATGCCGGGTTTTCCGAAGTGCGCATTGACGGCGAATATCACTCGCTCCGCGATCGTATCAATCTTTCGCGCTACAAAGCACATACAATTGAAGTGGTGGTAGACCGTATTCCCTCAATGCTCAATTTTACATTGCCGGACAACCGTCTCCGTGTGGCGGAGAGTGTAGAGACCGCGCTTAAGTATGGGAATGACGTCGTCACCTTTATTTTGGATGGGGAAACATCGCTTTCGGCGAAATTTACCTGTCCGCGCGATGAGTTTTCATTTCCCGAAATTGAACCGCGCTTATTCTCATTTAATAGTCCTTACGGCGCCTGTCCGACGTGTAATGGATTAGGCACGGAAAGTGTGTGGTCAGAAAAACCGTGTCCATTGTGCCTTGGAAAACGCCTCAAAGAAGAAGCACTCAATGTGTTAATAGGTGGAAAAAGTATTGCGACGGTGGTAGCGCTTTCCATAGAAGATGCATATACTTTTTTTGAAAAATTAGAAAAAAATAAAGACAAAAAGTTTAAAGAAGTGGCAGAAGTACCCTTGCGTGAAATTAAAAATCGTTTGAAATTTATGGCGGATGTGGGACTTGAATATCTCACCCTTGAACGCAAAGCAGGTACGCTTTCAGGCGGAGAAGCGCAACGTATTCGCCTTGCCTCTCAAATCGGCTCGCGCCTCACAGGCACGCTCTATATTTTAGATGAACCTACGATCGGACTTCATCAACGCGACAATGAAAAATTGATTATGACGCTTCTTGAACTTCGTGATTTAGGAAACTCGGTGATTGTGGTGGAGCACGACGAGGAAACCATTCGTGCCTCAGATTATTTGGTGGACATCGGCCCGGGCGCAGGCGTCCACGGGGGCAATGTGGTCGCACAGGGCGCGATTCCCGCGATTTTAAATAATAAAAATGAACGTTCACTCACCCTTGATTATCTCCGCGGTACACAATTTATCGCCACGCCTGAAAAGCGGAGAAAAGTGACGCGCGACAATGAATGTATTGTGATCAAAGGCGCCACAGAAAATAATTTGAAAAATATTGATGTGCGCATTCCCTTGCGGAGATTAAGCGCAATTACCGGGGTGTCAGGATCAGGAAAAAGTACATTGATTTATGACGTGCTCTATAAAACTGTAGCGAATAAATTAAACAGCGCAACCTACGCGCCGGGTGCGCACAAAGAAATGAAAGGATTGGAATATATAAATAGAATCGTGAACGTAGACCAATCAGCGATCGGACGCACCCCTCGTTCTAACCCGGCGACCTATGTAGGCGCATGGACATTTATTCGTGACCTCTTCGCTTCCACGGAAGACGCGCGCGTGCGGGGCTATAAACCAGGACGATTTAGTTTTAATGTGCCCGGAGGACGATGTGAACACTGTGAGGGGCATGGGCTTATTGCTATTGAGATGCACTTTTTGCCGACGGTCTATGTGACGTGCGATGTCTGTAAAGGAAAGCGGTTCGATCGCGAAACGCTCAAAGTAACATACAAGAAAAAAAATATTCACGACATCTTAATGATGACGGTGGAGGAATCGGTAGGATTTTTTGAAGACATCCCGTGGCTCTATGATCGGTTGACCGTATTGAACGAAGTGGGGCTCGGCTATATCACGCTCGGACAATCTGCGACAACCCTTTCGGGAGGTGAGGCGCAACGGATAAAACTCGCCGCAGAACTCGGCAAGCGTGATACACGATCCACACTCTACTTATTAGACGAACCAACAACAGGACTTCACTTTGCGGACGTCGCACAACTTTTGAATGTATTACAACGGCTCGTAGATCGGGGGAATACAGTGATTGTGATTGAACATAATTTGGATGTTATTAAATGTGCCGATTGGGTGATTGATTTGGGGCCAGACGGGGGAGAGCAAGGAGGGACGATTGTGGCAGAAGGAACGCCGGAAGATATTGCGCGCAAAGCCGGAAGCGCCACCGCTCCATATTTGAAAAAAGTGCTTAATCCAGAAAGTAAAAAGAAACAACAAAAACCCTCATAAAATGAGGGTTTTTGGCTAATTATCACCTTCGATTACCACATATTGACAAATAAGGTGTATAGGTGTATAATGGATACAGACTAAAAATCACAATTTATTAACAATTTAATAGGAATTTTTTATGACTGAAACTCAAATCGACCCTAAACCGGTCAAGTTCTTTTGTTTTCATCCAAATCCTCATCTTGAGGAAATCGTGTTACAGCGAATAGCACGAGAATTTGGAAAGAAGCAATTCCCCGGCATTGAAAACGCCGAATGGATGTTTCTTAACACAGGAGGTCTCCTTGAAGAAGGGATGTCCGCAGAGGACTACCTTAATGAAGGAATTCTTCTTGGAGGTACGGGAGGAGGAATGTTTGACGAACATCCCACCACTCATTCTTCGCGTAAAGAAAACGAATGTGCACTCACGTTGCTCCTTAAAAAATTAGGGGTGAATGGAGAAGCCGCACCATGGCAGAACATTATTGACTACACAGTCAAAAATGATCTGAAGGGTGCAGGCACTGCATTTGACGTTGCCCATGTACTGACGACACTCTATTACGCCTTTCGTAATGACGGGAATGAAGGAGTGAAGAAAGCAATCCTCTGGGCTATGTGGGCTATAGAGGAAATCTACACGGACAATCTATCCGGCGACGAAAAAAAAGTGCAGAAAGATTTTTTCCGCGAAGTAGCAATGACATGGTTACACGCACGACAGCGTGCAATCAAGAATGGATTGGATCTAGATGAAATTAACGAAGATTTTATCCAGAGTGTCGTTGAAAGAAAAGCTGGCTACACTTATTCTGATAAGGTAACGAGGAGTTCTCCAATTAATGTTGCAAAATATTTTAGGATCGATCAGCGCAAAGATATGGAATGTCTTTTGCGTTTTATGATGCAAGATGGGTCTTACGGCGCACATCCTTTTGATATTGCAAGCATCTTTTCCGCCGCAGTGCGTAATGCACGACGAGGAGATGGTGATTTGAGTGATGCAATTAGATGGGTTTTTGACGCATTTGATGCAAAATACGTTGAACAGCGAGATTTCTGGGGTAAAACCCGGAAGGAATTCAAAGATAAAGCTAATAATGTTTGGATGAAAGGTCCACTTGGGACAGACGTGCTTGTATCGTTTATGGAAACAGACAGCCAGCTTATGCCGAAATATGCGCGACATAAGGATGGCGGAAACGTTGATATTTTTGTGAAACGCGATTCGAACGGAAACGTTCAGATCTTTGTGAATCAACGGAAACGCGCAACACACGGTATTGTGTTGAATGGTGTAGTGCGCGCGGTCCGAATCCGCGAGCAATTGAAAAATGGAAAATTAGTGACGCTCGATCCTCATCTATTGACACAAGAGGGGAGAGTGGAAGGATGCGAAAATTGGTGGTATTTCCCGTCTCTGGAGGGATTCTATAATGGATCTCTCACGGCAAATGAAGTGTCCCCGACGAAATTGAGTATGAATGAAATTTTGGATTGTATTCGCATAGGGATTACCCCCCAGTTGCGAGTCATAAATGAAAGAAAACGACATCGTCGTGGTGCAATACGAGGGCTTGTATTGCACTTCGATGAAGAAAAGAAATAAAAGGGAAATCCCTGTTCAAAAAAGAGCAGGGATTTTTTCTTTTCTGCTATACTAAAGATATATGAAAATATCGCGAAAATTTATTGAAGAAGAAAGCTGGGCGGCATCAATTCTTTTTTTGACTGGATATATATTGGTCACGCAAGGAATTGTCAGTCCTCAATCGATGATCTACAACCTTTTGTGTGTGTTAGGAGGATTAGGGTTTGTCTGGTATGGTGCAAAACGTAACGCGCACGCTATTGTGTTTTTTAACGCGTTGTATGCGGCGATTGCACTTTTTCGTATTGTTTCTTTATTAATATAAAAAAGAAAAACGAAATAAAAAATGCACCAAAAGTATCTGCAACAAGATCAGTAAGGGTATCGGTGTAGATGTTCGCTACAAAGGCGGTATTGGTAAGGCGAGCAAGGACAAATTCAAACAGTTCCCACACCACACCAAGCGAAAGGGTGATACAGGTCGTGAGGAGGACGTTCCATAATGCCCGCGGATTAAAATAAGAAAGAAAAGAATGAAGTGTGGCAAAATAGATGACAAAACTTGCCACCCACGCACCCCCAAGGAAATGGAGAAGGGTATCATAATAACCCGCGGGACTATAAAGATTAAAAAAAGTGCCAAGAGTATGGCCTATAAGAATAAGGAGAGTGGTGATGACCGCGAGATGTCTGATGTGCATAACTTTTTCTTTTTAGTATGCTATACTTTCAATATATAAGAAAGGTCGAATAGTTCTCACACTAACTTTTATTATGTTTGATACTTGGACAATGTTAGTTGCGGGGTCGCTTCAGAACCTTTGGAGCGGAGTGTTGAGCGTACTTGCGGATGTCGTGGGCGCGCTCATTGTGTTTTTAATCGGAACGATTGTTGCGCATTACATTGGCAAATTAGTGGAGCAGATTATAAAAGGCATCCAGCTTGATAAGGTGCTTGCAGGGCTCGGTGTGGATCAATATTTCCACCGTGCAGGAATGACGTTAAACAGCGCCTATTTCTTCCGCAAGTTCACTTCATGGTTCCTCGTGGTGGTCTTTTTGCTCGCCGCGGCGGACATCTTGGGATTCTATGCACTCTCTAATTTCTTGCGTGAGGCGTTACTTTATATGCCAAACGTCATCGTCGCAGTATTGATTATGCTTGCGGCAGTGGTGATTGGAAATTTTGTACGTAATCTCGTACAAGCATCCGTAAAAAGCGCACAACTCCATGGAGCACATTTCTTGGGCTCTATGACATGGTGGGCGATTGCGGTATTCGGATTTTTGACCGCGCTTTCACAGCTTGGCATTGCAGTAACCATCATTAACTCGTTGGTTACCGGCTTTGTGGCGATGCTTGCGATTGCAGGCGGGATCGCATTTGGCTTGGGAGGCAAGGAATATGCCGCATCACTTTTGATGAAATTTAAGGATAAAGTAGAACACTAATTCCTTACTGAAGAATTTTGAAGAAGCCGTAACTTATAAAAAGTTGCGGTTTCTTTTTTTCTCTGCTATCATAAAACCCATATGAAATCTGCAGTTATAGAAACAGGGGGAAAACAATATATCGTCCGCGAAGGGGAATCTCTTCAGATAGAGCTCTTAGAAGGCGCGTCAGGAGATAAAATAGCGTTTGAAAAAGTGCTTTTGAAGGTGGACGGCGAAAAAGTGGAGATCGGTATGCCGTATCTCAAAGGAGAAAAAGTGGAAGCGACGTTAGATAAACAGGAACGAGGCGAGAGAAAAATCGTCTTCCGCTATCACTCCAAAACCCGCTATCGCAAACTCAAAACCCACCGTCAGGATTTAACGAAAGTAACGATTAAGAAAATATAGGAAAATGAAAATAGCCCATAAAGGGCTATTTTTATATCTAATATATTCCGAAAAAGTATAACATTTTAGACGATCGCACAAAGTGTATAACTCTCTTATTCTTCGATTACTACTCATTACCACCAAATTACTATCCCGACACACGCAGTGGTCGGGACTCCGACTGAAACGTCGGAGCTGAATTACAATTTACCACAGAGACAATGTGATATAATAAAAGAATAATAATGCGCTCGCAATGCTCCCAATCTCTCTCTCTTATAAGAAAAAAGAACTTTCTTTTTCTTGTTATTTTATTCTCTAGTTTTTATTTCCTAGGTTCTCAAAGCGCATCCGCTTTTGGTTTCCGTATGTGGGAACGAGATAGTTCAAGCGATCTAAATATCGTCTCTTCAGCACTTACCGAGGAAGGACAATATCTTTATGTAGGGGGTTACGAAATAAACTCATCAGGAATCCCTATTATAGGAAGAGTAGAAAGAAGATTTAAAACAAATGGATCCCTCGATACATCATTTGGTACTGATGGAATAATAAAGCTTCCTGCGTCTGACGCAAAAGCGAATATTAAGGATATTGTAGTAAATGGTGACTATATTTATGTCGGGGCTCTTGGAAATAATAATTATTGTTGGACAATAACAAAATTGAATATTATTACCGGCACAACAGTTTCTTATTGGTATCAATGCAAAACGGTAGGTAGTAGCGATGTGCACTTCAGTGAACTTCGTCTTGATCCAAATAGTCCTATTTCAGTATATATTAGTGGAGAGCTTTGGAATCCAACCTTAGGACGGTGGGATGGATGGTTTGTGTTGCGATGGGATGGGACTACAGAAAAATATCTTAACACAGAATCAGGCCTCGGGGTTGCAAATAGTGCTTCTCCGCGTGTCAAAAGAATTAATATAGATAATACCTCAGTGTATGTTATTGGTACGCAAAGCGTTTCAGCTACAGATCCGTCAAAATGGAGGATTGAAAAAAGAAACAAAACAACAGGTGTATTAGACACCTTATTTGATGGAGATGGAATCGTTGTTTCTAATCCGAGTACTTACACCGATGAGCCGCACGATATAATTGTTCAAGATGGACATCTCTATATTGTGGGAAGTGATAGTGGAGGGACAAATGGATTTTTGAGAGGACGCTTTGAAAAAAGAGACGCAACTAATGGTTCGTTATGTGCCAACACCACTTGCGGAGGAGCTATTTTTGGTACAAATGGTGTGAGTGTACAGGTTAATAGTTTGAATGATTCTTATTCAGAATACAACACACTTACTGTTTCGGATGATGGTTTCTATATAGCCGGTAACATCTTTACTAATGATGGTTATCAACAATGGTTACTAGTAAAACAAAGCACGGAAGGAACTTTATTATGGTTACAGGTAGGAGATATTATTCCAAATTATTACAATGATGCAAAAAAGATTGTTATAGACAATAATTCACCTCCTAATATATATGTGAGTGGTAAGAATCAAGCAACCATAAACGCAACCTCTTCTATGCGTCTTGAAAAAACCGCACAAGAG
>CAINEW010000013.1 GCA_903847915.1 uncultured bacterium
GCTCTTAATGGAGGTTCGATTCCTCCCGGGGGCACAAGCAAAACGACACATCTTTAAATGTGTCGTTTTAGTTAATGATATCGTGGGAGGAATCGAACACGAAAGGGCCTGCCTGCCGTCAGGCGGGGGTCGGGGAAAAGTTTGAGGTTTCCCCATTGGAAGGGACCGTGGGTTCTGAAAGAGTCCGCCCAAGGCGGACGACGTTCGCTTCCCCCGGAGCACACAATAAAAGTATTTGACACCTTATCAAAAGAGGGTTATACTTGAAAATAGCAAATAAAGAGTGCTCAGTAATAAGCTGCATTTAGCCAGTCCCTCAGGGAAGAGTGTTTTTACGAAAACACCAGGGACTGGTTGAATGTTTTTTATACTGATCATAAAAAATGTTTCATAATTAAATACTGGCAACTATGACAAGAGATACTGACGATGACGACCTAGTTGGTTTTATATAAAAGTGATAAATAAAGCATTAAGGGATCCCTACTTTAATAATTATTTATCAACTTTTTAAAAAGCTTATTACTATGCAATCAATAACTTCAAGTCGATCATATAAAAAATTTTTTTCATCAAAACAACTTAATGTTTTGAAAAAAAATATTGAAACGAAACTCGCAGAAGCCACAGAAGCAGTACAAGTAGAAACGGACGCGATCAAGGAAGCATGCGAAGACATTCATCCGTTCGGCGCACACATGGAGAGTGGCTCTACGGTAGCAACCATAAATGTACATACTATAATTCTAAGCGGAAAAGGAAAACACATTGCCTCGCTTCTTGAAGCAAAAAAGAATATTAATTTTCTCCTTCATAAAATACCGGAAAAACAAGTAGTAACATTACAGCAAGTTTTTAAGATAATGGAAAAGGAGGATGTTTATGGCGTTTGTGCAAAATGCAAAAACCTCATACAACATAAAAGATTAAAGGCGGTGCCAAGTGCAACTACATGTTGTAGTTGCAAAAACAACAAGTGACGAAAAAAATCCGTACTCGATGAGCACGGATTTTTATTTGTTTTACAACAAAAAGAACCTAAAATGCCTTATCAAAAATCTTCATCTTTGAAAGAAATTCCTGATTAAGTTGGTTGATACGATTTACCTTCTCATTCACCCGCGCAAGCGAATCCTCTACCGCACGCCGATCTTGCGTGGTGTTGGTTTCAATCGCTTGATCCACCCGTTCAAGAAATCCATTCAAATCGCGCGTGTAGACAATAAACTCGCTCACAAGCGAAAGCTCCACCGCCACTGCTTCATAGACCACCCGCTGATCATATTGAGAAGAGATTTGTCCCAACGATTGTGCAAGCGCTTGAAGATCTTGTGAAAGAGTAAATGCGTTTTGATATGCCTCTTGATTTAACGCACGTGCATCACGCACCACTGCACGGGCACGATTCACATTTCCCTGTTCATCAAGACCATGAATCGTCGTTATTTTTTCGTGAGTCGCAGTCGTCAGTTCCACAATTTTTTTACTCACACTTGCCGCATGACTCCGTGCGTCAGTAAACGCCGGAGGAAGTGTTGCGGAACGGGAAAACACCACCGCGCCCACAAGAATAAGGAGCGCGAGTACTCCTCCCGAAATCCACGTACGCTTTGAAAAATGAATATAAGGCATAAAATACGATATATTTATGATAGCATAGGCTCCCCTTTTTCTCAATAAAAATAAAGAAAATAAGAGATCTTGCACAAAAAACGCAAATATCTTAAAGTGAAGAAGCGCTATAATAAGCGGGTATCGTATACTGGTATTACCTCAGCTTTCCAAGCTGATGAAAGGGGTTCGATTCCCCTTACCCGCTCATCAAAAGCCGTAACAGGCAAGTGTTACAGACCGTTACACTTATAACAGAAACAAATCATCAATTCATTCGTTATCATCTATGAAAGAAGAAGAATTGCTCATTACTAAGGCACAACAAGGAGACGAACAATCATTCGGCACGCTCTACGACCGTTATATGCCCCAAATCTACCGTTTCATCTTTCTTAAAACGAGAAGGAAACAAGACGCGGAAGATTTGACCCATATCGTGTTTATGCACGCATGGGAACACATCAAAGGATTTTCCTTTCAAGGATTTCCTTTTACCAGTTGGTTGTACCGCATTGCCCACAACACCGTGATTGATCATTATCGCACCTCTCGCTCTTATGAAGATATCACTAAAGTTCCTGAAGAATATATCGCAGAACCTTCATCAGACGCCACACAAATTGATCAAAAAATTAAAATGCACGAAGTGCAACACGCACTCACTCAACTGGACGCCGATCAACAAAACGTGATTCTGATGAAATTTGTAAACGAACTTTCTAATAAAGAAATTGCACTTGCATTAGAAAAAACAGAGGGAGCGGTTCGCGTGATTCAACATCGCGCGCTTAAAAATCTCCGTGCGCTTTTAGTAACACATGAAGCATAATCATATGAAAGATTTATTTTTAGAACAATTACATACACTAAAAACTATTAAACCCGATCCATCATTCGCGGCACGTTCGCGCACTCAAATTCTTTTGAATACACATCCAGTTACTCACTCTCATCGCAAACCATTTTTTGCATGGACAGGCGCACTTGCATTTGTCGCTCTTCTTCTTGTAATACTAAGCTCATTTGTAAACCGCGTCTCGGTATCTTCATTGGCACTCAACAAAGAAGCGCTCGCAAAAGAATTACAAGATCTTACGATCGCCATCCAATTAAGCGAAGTAGCATACCATCAATCAGTAGGACAAACTATTAATACCGCATTAAACGAAATCAAAAATTCTAAGACAAGCCATTTAAGCACAATTACTCTTCAAAAAGAGAAGGCAGTAATTGAATCACAAACACCCTCATCAGAAGAAAAAGAAATTGACGCGCTTCTCAATAAAGTATTATTCTAAACTATATGAATCGCACACATTATTATATTCTCACAAGCATTATAGGACTCACCCTCTCGACATCTTTTGTTTCAGCACAAACAGATCCTCGGGCGAGCACCACAAGTCAAAAGGCGCTTGAAACAGTACGTGAACGCCTCGAAGATCTTGTAGGCGCAAAAGACACCACAAACGGAGATGACGAATTAGCACTTCGCCTTGATACATTTAAAAAAGTAGTAGACTTCTCTTTAGAAGAAGCGAAAGAACTTAAAGTAAAACTAGTAGCGCTAAGCAAAGGAACTTCTGATGAAGAAAAGTGGAAAAATAATGTATTAAAGAAAGAACAAGTTATTGAAGATTATTACATATCATTTGAAGAAGTATTAGAAGAAAAGGAAGAGAAAA
>CAINEW010000014.1 GCA_903847915.1 uncultured bacterium
CATTTATTACAAAATGAACAGTGATAAGGCACACAGAAAGACCCTAACCGACGAGCATGCACAATCGCATCTTGTTCGCTCTGATGAACCACTTTTGATTCACACGAACGTCTCCGTATATGACGTTTACTTGCCATTATTTTCATTCTTTGCTGCAACATGCAACTGAAGAGGACTACAACCAGAAGACTCCAGATAAGAGATGATATATTCTTTCTCTACAGCACAACCAATATAACAAAATGGTTGCACGCCACCAGATCTTACACGAAGAGGATCAATCACCACCTCATGGTGCTTTTCAGCAAAATAACTCCCGTCGCTGTGAACAAAAAACGCACATTCTTCTATTTTATTAAGATAAATAGCATATCCAAAATAAGGATGTGATAATGGACCAAACTTGTCATCAAATGGATTTTCAAGTGCATAAAGCGAATAACAACGTTTGCTATGCTCTTGCGTAATTTTAGAATCAACATCTAAAAAAACACGATATGGGAGAGGCCATTTTTTTTGCTCTAAAACAAAGAGTAACTGAAAATGATTTTTCAGCAAATAATGAACCGGTGATCGATATTGTTTATTATCACAATAGAAATCATCCATTTTAGCTATAAGAGCGATTACGCGCTCAAGTTGCTCTATGGACGACATTTCTGGTAATGATGTTACCGACATATATTCCTTTCTTTTTTATAAAATTGTTAAAACTACAAAAACAACATACCACCAATCACATTACCCTGTCAAATATTTTTCTTTTAGTAAATCTATTCCTCCCCTACGATGTTGTTGAGTATATTGCGATACTCCTCTTCTGAATAAAATTGCACCATAATTTTGCCTCCCGCCCCTTGGCGAATGATTTTAGCAGGCGCACCTAATTTTTCTTCCAACCGCTTTTCCCAATACTGTTCTTCGGGACGCGGTGTAAACGGTTCAGAAGACACAGGCATTTTTTGTTTCAATTCGCGCACGGTGGTTTTTTTCTCCAACATATTTCTAAACAATTGATTTTGTGTTTCTGGATTAGAGGCGCCCAAAAGCACGCGCGCGTGGGACTCACCAATACGTCCCTCTGCAAGCGCTTCTTGAATATGCGAAGGGAGTTGTAAGAGGCGAAGCGTATTCGCCACGACCTCTCGGCTTTTGCCCACACGCAATGCAATCTCCCGTTGCGTAAGATTAAACTCATCTTGAAGACGTGAATACGCGCGCGCAGATTCAATCGGATTCAAATTGCTCCGTTGCACATTCTCAATAAGGGCGAGTTCAAGTTTAATCCGCGCAGTGTCTACCTTACGTACAATTGCAGGCACCGTGGGAAGCCCGATAAGTTTGGATGCCATAAGACGCCGTTCCCCCGCGACAAGCTGATACTCCACCTCCGCCCCCTGGGGGGTTTCTTTCACTATTTTTGAAACCACGAGCGGCTGCAACACCCCAAACTCGCGAATGGATTGCGCAAGTTCATGGAGCGCCTCTTGATTGAATGTCGTGCGCGGCTGGTACGGATTCGGTTTTATTTTTTCTACTTCAATTTGAAAAATAGATTCAGATTTTTCTGTGAGTTTTTTTTGATAGTGAGGTACCGCAGAAATTTCATCTTCTTCATGAATGAATGACTCGTGAGATAAAGACGCCGGCGTGGGCGAAGGCGCATAGTCATCATGGCGCGCAACAAGAGGTGTGACTTCAGTGTGTTGAGGACGTGAAACAGGCACAGGTGAATGTGATTGAGGCGCCCCGTGTTGAGGACGAGAAGGAATGAGCGAATTGATACCTTGACCGGACATAAGAATAGAATAAGTATACCGCAAAATAATATTTATAAAAAATATGAAACTTCGCAGCCGTCAAACTGTAGTATATGAGCGGAATCCGCCGAAGCACCCTCCTTCGCTTTTCAAGCTA
Organism: uncultured bacterium; assembly: GCA_903847915.1. GTDB lineage: Bacteria > Patescibacteriota > Minisyncoccia > UBA6257 > GWB1-50-10 > CAINEW01. The sequence continues at coordinate 1,918 of CAINEW010000014.1, forward strand.
CGGAAGGGTTCACCTTCGTATGCATTCATGGGCTTACGCCCATGGTCTTCTGTGGAGGTGAAAAAACAAAACAGAGGCGCGACTGCCCCACTCACACACGCATTTCGTTCAAATATTTCCGGATATATAAATAAAAATTTATTGCATAAAGAGCAACCGGAAACGAACTACTTTGATCTGTGCATGAGAGGAACAATACACACTCCTCTGTTTTGAAACACGTATACGTGGACCCGAACTTATGAAAGTGTACGCGCTTTATATGCTTCACGTCTGGCCAGCCGATCCACACACATCCGCTCTACACACTCACACGAGCGAGCCGATTAGAAGTATAAAATTAACGGATACTCTCCGTCAAATGAACGGAGAGTATAACATGGGGACAATTAAATAGTTACAAAAAGATGATTTTGGGAGGCGCATCTTCTTCCTGATGTTCAAATGATAAAGAATCTTCTGTTTTTTGTGAAAAACGTTGTTCTTCTTGAAACGCGTAATGGTTCGGGAGAGGCATAGAAAATGATTGATGCGCAACTGCGGGTTTTACTTGAAATGTCGGAGAGGGAGAAGCAGGAGACACAATCGGCTCATCCCATTGCCTTTGTGGAACATGGGCACCATACGTATCTTCGCCTCCTTGGGTCATTACTTCGCGTGCCAAACGTTCGTACGCAAGCGCGCCAATACTTTGAGGTGCATAGAGCATCACCGGCTTTTGATAACTCGGCGCTTCCGCAAGTGCCACCGAGCGCGGAATTTCTACATCAAACACATGATGAGGAAAACGACGACGCACTTCGCGCGCTACTTCACGCGAAAGTTTTTCACGCTTGTCATACATCGTAAGCAACGCCCCGCCCACTTTGAGTGGGTGATTCATATTATTCCGAATCAGATCAATGGTTTGCAAAAGCTGATTCAATCCTTCAAGCGCATAATACTCACACTGAATCGGCGCAATCACTTCATCGGCCGCCATAAGCCCATTGACCGTTAGCAAATTCAAACTTGGCCCTAAATCAATCAAAATAAAATCATAATGAGGTTTTAACGGCGTCAAAAAGTTGCGAAGATAATATTCACGTTCGGGAAGATTCACAAGCTCCACAAGCGCCCCCGCAAGATCAGATGAAGCAGGCAACAAATCAAATCGCGCAAGATAGGTTTTTTTAATCGCGCGTTCCGGCGCCTGCCCCGCAAGGAGGGCATGATAAATCGTCTCATCCGGCGCATGACGCACGCCGAGTCCGACCGTCGCATTATATTGCGGATCAAAATCAACCAAAAGCACCCGCTTCCCCATCATCGCCAAATAGGCGGAAAGATTCATAGACGTCGTGGTCTTCCCCACCCCCCCTTTTTGGTTACAGATTGCAATGATCCTGGACATGTGTATTGTATTTACTCTATCTTACCATTGTGGCATTATAAATAAAAGTATTTTGCCTAGGTGGCGGAATGGTATACGCGAAGGTCTCAAAAACCTTTGGGCGCAAGCTCGTGGGAGTTCAACTCTCCCCCTAGGCACTATTAAAACAAAATGGAAAACTTTTTAGAACAAGAAAAAATAACAAAAAATCAGTTCCTTAAGATAGCAAGGGAAATAGAAACTATGACTGCTATTGATCAAGACGCAAGAAAAAACGCTCTAATCAATCCCGATCAATTTGATATGAATATAGACAAAAACAACACTGAACACATGAAGAAAATTATTGCTGAAATTGGGTGGCCAACAATATCAAAAGTTGGCAAGGACGCATCATCGAACGCATGGTTATTAGTCCAACATGCCGACCATGATATTGAGTTTCAAAAACAATGTTTATCACTTATGAAAGAACAATCTTCTAGTGAAGTAGATCCTCCCAATGTTGCTTATCTTACAGATAGAATTCAAGTAAATAGCAAATTGCCACAAATATATGGCACCCAATTCAATGAAATCAATGGCAGATTCATCCCAAAAGAAATAGAAGATCCAGAAAATGTGAATGAACGCAGAAAAGAAATGAGACTTGGCACACTAGAAGAAAATATTAAAATGATGTACGAAAAATATAACATTGAAGAGCCAAAACAAAATTAATTTTATAAAATAAAAACAGGCATCTATGGAGATGTCTGTTTTTTATATTTGAAATACATGACGAGCATAATACCGAATAAAAGAATGGCTATTGGATTAAATATCTCTAACATAAGGTTATGAATCGCAATGGCATAGATGAGCCAACCCACCGCAGTAATCATAAACATGATTAAATAATTCAAACTTACCGCACCGCCACTCTTCGCGCGCCACATTTCATAAATTGGCATACATTGAAATAAACAAATCCCGATCAATAAGGCAAGGAAAAATGATTCTCGATAAAGCCCATTCATAAGAGCATATGAAGGGAAAAGACAGATCACACAAAGAAGCGATGTGTAGGTCTCTTTTAATGAGAATGTTTTATACTTCCATAATCCTATGAGAATCGGCACATACATAATAACAAGCAACGCATTGAATACCATTCCAATCTTTCCTTCAGCAAGTCCATAAAACATAAAATTAGTAAAATAAAATGTCATATAGATAAAGAAAAGAGTGGAAAGTGATTCGCCCGATTTTTCTTTCCAAATCACTCGATTTTGTGCAAACAGTCCATACCCCTGAAAAAAGGTAAAAATAACCGTCATCACAAAACCTATCGTCAGCGCATTCCATCCAAACTGTTGATATTCAACAGAGTTTTTTATAAACTCAATCACTTCAATTCCTTTCGTTTTAAATTATAAAAAAGCTATTAATATAACGTGATTATTATATAATACATCAAGGATATAAGTCAAGGTTAAAAATAAAAACCCGTCACTTAAATAACGGGTTTTAATTTTGTCTAAATTTCAGTCGGCAAGTAAATTACCTATTCACTTTGGCTAGAAATTCATTGTAAGCCAGTTTAACATCATTAGAGCGACCCCATCTACCATCAAAATCCCATATGAAGGGGTATACTTTCTCTTTCGAAATTTCATATCCGAAAAAGTGTTGACTATTTATTATGCCTTTTTCGTAAGCCCAAACACTAATCGATAACACCATACCACTCATCGAGGGATTACCATTTGTGTCACGTCTTGAGACAATCATTGCATGCCGATTGCCCTTTGAATCGAAAAATGTATATTGATGGTCGCACGGTACATTTCGTGCCAAAACAACAAAACCATACTTTTCAATATATGACACAAGTTTTTTAAAGTTTTTTTCACCAACCGGCATTTCCTTTGATCGAGCATTTTGTCTGTTTTTCTGATACTCTTTCCATTCATTGTTGATACTATCAATGATGTTGTGAGCAAAATAATCGGCTTTATGTACAATACCTTGATCCTGTGTTTTTGATTGAACATTTTTTTGTTCAGGCAATCCCGAACAACCGATAAAATAAATGGCCATGAAAATAGCGAGAGTTAAATTTTTCATTGATTTTTCCTATTAAATTATTAATAAATATACTAAATTAATTCAACCTACACTATATACCAATCTGTATATTCTGTCAAGGTTGAGCAAAAATAGTCGAAAGATGGTACGATCGTGAGATATTTCGAGTACTAAAAAATCCTCATTTTTACTATTAAATTACAACTGAATTACTATGAATTACAATTAATTACTATTGAGCCCTCTTCATCAAAACCTCCTTCACCACAAAAAATGAGAATAAGGCAACCACAATACCTCCCACAATATCACTTGGCCAGTGGACACCTACAAAAATACGCGCTAAACCATTCACGGCAGTAGCAGAAAAAAACCACCACCCCCACGTGCGATTATAGAAAAAAACCATCAAAGAAAGAGCGCCGAAAAACGCCATATGTCCCGAAGGAAATGAGGGATCAGTATTCGCAATAAGCGGAGTAAAATTGAGTGTCACAAACGGTCGCGCGCGTTGATAGAAAAAACGAATCGTCTGCGTAATTAATCCATCAGAAATTAAAAGCGTAATCCCCGTCCATAAGGCAATCTCCATACGTTTTTTCCAATTTACCTCGCGTATCAAAAAAATAAAAAAGGCAATAACAAGAACGTAAGGAACATACCGCGCACAAAAAATACCCAGTGAATCAAGCATACTCGAAATCCCTGCGCCTCCATGAATTAAATTAAAAAGAAGTAAGTCAAAAGACATGTATGGTATTATACCATAGGAAAATAAAAACCGCGCACATATTTATTTTTGAGTTTCAAGGCAAAGAAATCATAAACCTATTTGGTTTGGCTATCGCCTAGATCGTTTCATGGTACATTGCCTTTCAACGAGGTTTCGAAATTGTCCGGCTAAGGATTATGAAATACGGCCGGTGTTTTTATTGAGTAAATTCTGAAATAAGAGTGGTGATCACATCGTAATTCATTTTGTCTTCAGCGTCATTTTTACCAAAATCAAAAGAACGATATGCTCCATTCATTGTTAAATGAAGCCTATCCCCCCCACCAACCACAGTGATTTCTAATTGCCTATAATTTTTGAATTTATCGATAATTTCTTGAGCATTATCGTTTCCTTCAAAATTTTTTCCATCGCGGAATATGTATTTAGGAAACAAATACAAACAACTTATACCAACAAGTTGATTAAGTTTCGCAATTAGATTCTCGTATGTTCTATTCATATGTCTTTCTTATCAAATTATTAAAGATAGATGAATTATACACCTATCATATATAAAAGTCAATACCTACTAGATAATGAACATAAAACCCTCATAAAATGAGGATTTTGAGCTTATTTCACTATATTTACTCTTGGCTAGTGGCTATCTACACTATCCCCTCACAAAAGGAATCAATCCTGCAATACGGGCGCGTTTAATCGCGCGAGAAAGACCTCGTTGATGCTTGGCACACACCCCTGTGTGGCGCGGGTCAATAATTTTTGCTTGGCTTGAAATAAACTTACGCAAAAGCTCCGTCTCGCGGTAATCAAGCATTTTCGTATTTTGCGAACAAAAGACACATTGTCGTGGAGTATAAGCCATAAGGTTAAAAAGGAATATTTTCTGGTTTAATATCGTCTTCTTCTAAATTAATTTCTGGTAATTCTGGCTCTTTCATATCTTGCGCGTAATGGTCCTCCCCTTCTGGACGCTCTTGAGACATCGGTGAAGCGCCACCACCAAATCCTCCCGCTCCTCCGCCTCCGGCACGTGGTCCGAACTGCATTTTTTCACACACAATTTCAGTCGTGGTACGATTCTGACCCTGCTTATCCTGCCATGAACGGTTTTGGATTCTCCCTTCCACCATCGCAAGTGCGCCTTTCTTCAAAAATTGGCTTGCAATTTCTCCCTGACGTCCCCAAATCACCACATTATGAAACTGTACTTCTTCTTGTTTTTGATTTTGTTTGTTCATCCAGGTACGATTGGTCGCCAAAGAAAACGTCGCAACCGATTGTCCTCCCGGTGTCGTCCGCAATTGAGGATCTCCTGTTAAGCGTCCAATAAGAAATACTTTATTGAGATTCATAATTCTATTGTAATATTTCTTCTATTTTTTTGGAAAGTTGTTCGTTCGTAAGTGCCGCAGGCGCTTGTGCCACATGAGGCTTGCGCGCAACACTTTGAGAAGGGCGATACGGCGCACGAGAAGAAGTGCTTTGTTGTTCTTGTACTTTAAAACGAGTAATCATTGAACGGATAAGGGACTCTTGAAATTGAAGTTCGCGCTCAAACGCCGCACACGTTTCTTTAGGAAACTCTATCACAAATGGATGAAAAAACGCATACGTATGCTTCCCTATCGGATAGGCGAGACGCACTTTTTTCATTGCCTCTTCTCGCACCACTTTCCCTTTATGATGAGTAATGAGATCTTTAATAAAAGCGGTTTCTTCTCCCGAGGTCAAAAAAGAACAGTCGTAGACCTGAATTTGTTCCTCGTGAGTTGTCGCTAAAGAAGCCATTAAAATTGAGTATAATCTATGACCGCAATGCTATCATTTTCGCGCCTCTTCGTCAACTACGACAGATTGTTCAAGAGGAGTTTCTGAAGGTTCGGAAACGGCGACGGGATCGGCATGAGGTCTAAATTGTTCAAGAAGATCGCTTGCAATACCTCTCTTCCCTGTTCCCGCAGGAATCAATTTTCCAATAATCACATTCTCTTTAAGACCATTTAACGGGTCATGTTCACCCTCAATTGAGGCACGTACCAACACACGACTTGTTTCTTGGAACGATGCAGCAGAAAGGAAACTCTCTGAATCAAGCGCCACACGCGTAATACCCCATACTTTAAGAAGCGCTGTTGCAGGTTTTTTCTTTTCCGCCTTAATAGCACGATTAGCTCTAATAAAACGCGCACGGCTCACTACATCACCTTCCATCGCTTCCGTATCTCCCGAGTCCTTTACCACCACACGCGAAAACATTTGACGCACAATAATTTCGATATGTTTATCATTAATATTCGCACCTTCAGGAATATAAATTCTCTGAATACCGTTAATAATATAATGTTGAGCTGCTTCTGCCCCACGATAGGCAAGCACTTCGCGAAGATCAAGCGATCCCTCACAAAGCGCATCACCCTTTTTTACCATATCCCCTTCTTTCACATAAAGAATAACTCCTCCAAGCATCGGATATTCTTCAAACACCTCTTTCCCTTTCTTCATTTTTCCCTTGCCGTGATTGATATGCACCACTTTAAGAAGGCCACGATCTTCAATTTTTTCTACTTTACCATCTTCTTTCGCAAGAGGCGCCTTTCCTTTTGGCACACGACATTCAAAAATTTCATCCACACGAGGAAGTCCGTGAGTGATATCAACCCCCGCTACACCTCCCACATGGAATGTACGAAGAGTAAGCTGAGTACCCGGCTCTCCGATAGATTGTGCAGCGACAATACCCACCGCCTCGCCGATCGCCACGGGTTTATTCTTTGTAGTATCCAACCCATAACACTTTGAGCAAATACCATTTATTGATTCACAAGTAATCGGGGAACGTACCATAATTTCCTCAAGATCGCTTTCGTGAATCTGTTTTGCCATTGCACGATCAATCACCTCTCCCGCACGCACCACTATTTTCCTTTCCACACGAATATCTTCTAACGCCACACGAGAAAAAATACGATCATTAAAATGATAACCAAACGCAGCTCCTTCCTTACGATAAATAGTAATACCTTTGTCAGTACCACAATCTTCCTCGTTAACAATAACATCTTGCGCCACATCAACGAGTCGACGAGTAAGATATCCTGCTTCGGCAGTTTTAAGTGCGGTATCAGTTGAACCCTTACGCGCTCCGTGAGTAGAAATAAAATATTCAAGCACCGTAAGACCTTCTTTAAAAGATGAGGTAATAGGAAGATCTACAAGTTCTTCATTTTTAGTGTTATTTACAAGTCCCTTCATACCCATCATCTGCGTTGGTTGAGCCCAGCTTCCCTTCGCACCAGAATCAATAATATTATACACAGGATTGCTTGCAGAAAGTGATCGAGGAATAACAACAGCGATCTTTTCACGAATACCATTCCAAATACTGATTGCCTGCACACCTTTTTCTTTTTCTGTGAGAAGTCCTTCTTCAAACTGCGATTCAATAATTCTAATCTGATCTTCCGCTTCTTTGATTAATGTATATTTTTCGGCAGGCACACTGGTATCCGCAATACTCCATGTAATTGCAGAAAGTGTGGAATACATAAATCCGTAATCTTTAATACGATCAAGATAGGGTTGAGTACCTTCAATACCACACTTTTCAATAATCCCCGCCACAAGTTTTGAAAGTTTTTTCTTACTCATGTGATCGTTCACAAAATCAAACTCGGGCGGAAGAATAGAATTAAATACCAAACGTCCATAACTTGTTTCCAACATCACGCCTTTATGACGCACTTTAATACGGGCATTAATATCAATAATATTATTCGCATGCGCATACATCGCCTCGGTTAAACTGCCAAACACCTTTCCTTCTCCCTTCGCGCCTTCGAGAATGCGGGTAAGAAAATAGAGTCCTAAGACCACATCTTGTGTAGGAGTCGTAATCGGGTCCCCATTCGCAGGTTTCAAAAGATTTTTACCCGCATCCATAAGCGTTGCCGCTTCATATTGCGCCTCTGCAGTAAGCGGAAGGTGCACTGCCATTTGATCTCCATCAAAGTCCGCGTTAAACGCAGAACATACGAACGGAGGAATACGCAACGCAAGATCTTCAATAAGCACTGGTTGAAATGCTTGAATACCCAAGCGGTGCAAGGTCGGCGCACGGTTCAAGAGCACTTTTTTGTTTTGAATCACTTCTTCAAGAATCCCCCATACCTCTGGCGATCCCGCTTCAATAAAACGGTTTGCTTGTTTGATGTTATACGCAAGACCGCGTTCAATAATTTTTTGAATCACAAAATGGCGGAAAAGTTCTAACGCCATAATTTTCGGAATACCACATTGATTCAATTTTAATTCAGGACCTACCACAATCACCGAACGTCCAGAATAATCTACGCGTTTTCCTAAAAGATTTTGACGGAAACGTCCCTGCTTTCCTTTTAACATATCTGCTAAAGAACGGAGAGGGCGACGACGCGTAGAGAGTAACTGACTTCCCATACGCGCAGAGTTATCAATGAGGGCGTCCACTGCTTCTTGTAACATTCTTTTTTCATTCACCACAATCACTTCGGGTGAACGTAATTCAATGAGTTTTTTGAGACGGTTGTTGCGGTTAATTACACGGCGATAGAGATCGTTCAAGTCCGCCGTCGCATAACGCCCCCCTTCAAGTGCCACCATAGGACGCAAATCAGGAGGAAGTACCGGCAAAACCGTAAGCACTAACCATTCAGGAAGAATTTTTGATTTTAAGAGTGAGTTCACCAATTTCAAACGACGAGTCACGCGCTTCAAACGATTTTCGTCTTTAATAGTAGGAATTTCTTTTTTGAGTTCTACTGAAAGCGCTTTCAAATCAAGTCGCTCTAAAATACCTCGTAATGCGGTCGCGCCACGATCCGCTTCAAACACATCACCAAAACGTTCTGCAAGGTTGAAATATTCATTCTCGGTCAAAATGAGTCCCGGCTTCAACGCATGAAGTACCTCACGCAACGCTTCCGCACGTTCTTCGGTTTTTGTTTGATCACTCTTTTTTTCAACCGCAAGTGATTTAAGTTCACGTTGTAATGTTTCTAAGGCACGTTTTTTGTTATCCTCATGTACTCGGGTAACCACAAACGCAGCATAGTAAACCACTTTTTCCAATTTAGGAAGTGAGATATCTAACAACACACTCAAACGAGAAGGCGCGGTTTTCAAAAACCAAATATGAGCAACAGGCGCCGCAAGTGTGATATGCGCCATACGGTCGCGACGTACAATAGAACGGGTCACTTCTACACCACATTTTTCACACACTACATTCTTATAACGAATTTTTTTATATTTTCCACAATAACATTCATAGTCCTTTGTGGGACCGAAAATGCGTTCAGAAAATAACCCATCTTTTTCTGGACGTTGTGTGCGATAGTTTAACGTCTCCGGTTTGGTAACCTCTCCATGAGACCATTTTAGTATCTCTTCAGGAGAAGCAATACGGATAGAAATTTCTTTAAGATCTGATGATTGTTCCATAAAATTATTTAATATTCATAGATTCGTCGACCACAGGATTATTTTGTTCTCCACGCACATCAAGGCCAAGTGCTTTTAATTCATTGACCAACACGTGGAATGAAGCGGGAATATTAGGTTTTTTAATTTCTTGTCCACGGATAATTGATTCAAACGCCGCAGAACGTCCAAACACATCATCTGATTTAATTGTAAGCATTTCTTGGAGAGTGTGTGCCGCACCATACCCTTCAAGCGCCCACACTTCCATTTCTCCAAAACGCTGACCTCCCATTTGCGCCTTACCTCCTAATGGCTGTTGTGTAATAAGTGAGTACGGACCAGTAGAACGCATATGAATTTTATCTTCTACGAGATGATGAAGTTTCATAATATAGATATATCCCACCGTCACAGGATCTCTAAAAAGATCGCCAGTCACACCATCATAAAGTGGTAATTTCCCATGAGAAGGAAATCCTGCGGCAACAAGTTCATTTTCTATGTCCTTATCTGACGCACCTACAAAGTTAGGCACCACCGCACGATATCCCATCTTTTTCGCGGCAAGCCCAAGATGCGTCTCGAGAATTTGTCCCAAGTTCATACGTGAAGCAACCCCAAGAGGATTTAACACAATATCAACCGGCGTTCCATCTTCAAGATAAGGCATATCTTCCACAGGACGTACCATAGAAATAACTCCTTTGTTGCCGTGGCGTCCTGCAAGCTTGTCCCCTGCGCGAATTTTACGCATTTGCGCCACTTCAATCTGAATTTTTTTAATAATACCCGGCTCAAGTTTATCTCCTTTTTCGCGTGAAAATATTTTAATACCAATCACACGCCCTTGTTTTCCGTTTGGAAGAGTCAATGACGTATCTTTCACATCACGCGCTTTTTCACCGAAAATTGCACGTAAAAGTTTTTCTTCAGAACTTAATTCTGATTCACCTTTTGGTGAAATTTTCCCAACAAGAATATCACCAGTGCGTACTTCAGCGCCAATACGGATAATACCCTCTTCATCTAAATTGCGAAGTTTTTCTTCAGATACATTCGGAATATCAGGGGTCGTTATTTCAGGACCAATTTTTGTGTCACGCACCGCACATACAAATGGTTCAATATGAATTGAGGTAAGCGCATCACGTTGCGCCACACGTTCTGAAAGTACAATAGCATCTTCAAAGTTGCCTCCACGCCACGGCACAAATGCCACTAAAAGATTTTGTCCAAGACCTAATACTCCATGATCAGTGGAAGGCCCATCGGCAAGCACGGTTCCTTTTTTCACTTTTTGTCCCACATGCACAATTGGATATTGAGAAAGACAGGATGATTGGTTAGAACACTTAAACTTCATAAGCGGGTAATGTTTTGTTTTTTCTTCTGTCTTCACCGTTACGTTACTCCCATCAACTTCGGTCACCATTCCTTCTTCTTCTGCAATAATCATTTGTTCAGAATTATGTGCGGCACGTTCTTCTTGACCGGTACCCACTAACGGCGCTTGTGCACGAAGTGCAGGAACTGCTTGACGTTGCATATTAGATCCCATAAGCGCTCTACTCGCATCAGTATGCTCTAAAAATGGGACAAGAGAGGTCGCCATACTTGAAAACATATTAGGAGACACATCAATATATTCAATTTCGTCACGTTTACATATTTTTGGGACTCCCTTCACACGCGCACGCACTTCTTTTTCTAAAATAAGGCCTGCTTCATCAATATGCACATCTGCCTGCGCAATCGTATGTTGCTGTTCAGCACTCGCATCAAACCAATGAATCTCTTTGCTCACTACCCCTTTATTTACTTTAAAATAAGGCGCCTCTAAAAACCCAAGCTCATTCACACGGGTATAATTAGAAAGATAGCTTACCAAACCAATATTCGCACCTTCGGGGGTCTGAATAGGACAAATACGTCCATAATAAGAAGGATGTACGTCGCGCACTTCAAATCCTGCGCGTTCGCGCGTAAGTCCTCCCGGACCCATCGCGGAAAGACGACGTTTATGTTCAAGCTCTGCAAGCGGATTCACTTGATCCATAAACTGCGAAAGTTGAGAAGAAGAGAAAAAGTCGCGCACCACTGCGGTCAGTAATTTATAGTTTACGAGTTGCACAGGTTGCAACACTCTGCGATCAAGCGTAGACATTCTGTCTTGTACCCCTCGACGCAAACGCGCAAAACCAATACGAAGACGTGATTGCACTAACTCGCCCACTGCACGAATACGACGATTTCCTAAATGATCAATATCATCTGGCTCGGAAGATTGATTATTATTTAAATGAATAACCTCCTTAAGAAGAGTGATAATGTCTTCCTTATCTAAAAGACCAAGTTTTTTGTTATGCATCCCAAGCCGTTGATTAAATTTGAAACGTCCCACACGGCTTAAGTCATAACGGTCAAAACGAAAAAAAAGTGATTCAATGAGAGATTGTGCCTGATCAGGTGTCGTCAAATCACCCGGACGAATACGTTGATGAATGCCCATAAAAGAATCCTCTGGGGTTTGTGCATCGTCTTTCTTAAGTGTTGCCTCAATAAATTTGAGAGGACCCTGATCACAATCCGCAAATGCTGCAAGAATCTCTTCGCGTGTTTTAAGCCCGAAAATACGCAAAAGTTGCGTGACAGGCGCCTTGCGTTTTCTGTCAATTTTCACTCCAATAAATCCGTCTTGTTCTGTTTCAAATTCAAGCCACACACCGCGATTTGGAATAATTTTTGCACCAAATAATTTTCTTCCTCTAAACACATTCGCGGTAAAATTAATCCCAGCAGAACGAATAAGCTGGGAAATGACCACGCGCTCCACACCATTAATAATAAAGGTTCCACGTTTCGTCATCACAGGAAAATCACCAAGATAAATTTGTTGCTCTTTCACCTCTTTTGTTTGTAAATTACTTAACTTCACGTTCACGCGCAACGACGCTTCATAGCTCACATCTTTTTCTTTTGCTTGTGCTTCAGTATATTTCGGCACATCAAACGCGTAATCTAAAAAGACCAATTCTAATTCTTTTCCAGTGTGATCTTTAATAGGAGAAATCTCATCAAATAATTCTCGAAGTCCTTTCTTAAGAAACCACTCATGGGACGCGCGCTGAATCTCAATAAGATCAAGTTCAGGGAACGCAGGACCTTTGTACGAAGAAAATATTTTTGTGGGATGCATAAAGAATGTAATATGACGACGATAAAATTGGTTTAAAAATGGAATAATTAAAGGAATCGCGCACGCTTACGATTGTGCTCTTCTAATGTTTTTGAAAAAATGGTCTCTTTGGTCTCAGATGCAGAAAGATAATAAAGATAAGGACTCGACTTTGGTGAACGCGCCGCTCTAAGCGCCTCAATGCCTGGATTTCCAATGGGAGTAGGAGGAAGTCCTGTTTTGAGATAAGTGTTAAAAGGAGATTGATAATTTACATCACTTCGCGCAATACGTGCCCCGTCACATCCCTGCAATTGCCCTCCACACTTTGCATAACTTATCGTGGCATCTGCCTGAAGAGGCATACCAATTTTCATTCGCTTCAAAAAAATACCAGCAACTATTTCACGATCTTCAAAGCGCGGCACTTCTTTTTCTATGAGAGACGCGAGGGTAAGAGTGATATACCATTCTCTTGAACCAAGAAGTAATGGCCACGCTTTTTTATCAAATGCGCTCAAAAAAGTCTGTACCATTTCCCCCGCACTCATCCCTCGCTCAAAACGATAGGTATCAGGAAAAAGAAATCCTTCAAGTGAGGATACGTGCGCAAGGTAAGGATATGTCGAGATAAGTGGATGGAAATCAAATTTAGTAAGCGCTTGAGGAACTAAAAGTCCCTCATCCACTAACACCTGCTCAATATCCTTAAGAGTAAATCCTTCAGGAATAACAACTCGCACATCATTTTTTCCACGTTCAGTAATTGCACGAACAATGTCAGGCACACTCATTGAAGAATTGAGTACATATGTCCCCGGCTGAAATTTCTGCGCATTGCCAGTTAAAAGTGCATAAAGTTTAAAAATGGCAATTGATTTAATGAGCGACTGCTGCGAAAGGTGTCCTGCTATCTCCCTAAATCCTTCATTTTTCTCAATACGGAACTCAACATCATGGTTCGTTATAGTCGTCCCTTGACTTTCTGCACGTGCGTAGGGCTCAAGTCCATAGAAAAAATAGGCAATGCCTACCATGCACAACAAAAGCCCTCCCAAAGCGCTTAGGAGACGGACGCTGAACGTTCCTCGTTGTTGGCTATGAGGATTCAAGTTTGATGTGTTCTATGATACCAAGTAGGACTGCCGTCGTCAAGAGGTTTGAGCCACCATAACTGAAAAAAGGAAAGGTAACCCCTGCAACTGGCACCATCCCAAGAGTAGATCCCACATTCACCGCAAAATGCACCAGTAAAAATACTGAAGTGCCCAGCGAGAACAATCGGGCATAATTATCTCTTGCACGCGACCCTATAATAATAATTCTATACACTACACCAAAAAACGTCAAGAGCAATAATATCCCTCCTAATACCCCCCACTCCTCCACAAACGCAGAAAAAAGGAAATCGGTCTGTGCTTCGGGCAAAAATCCAAGAAGCACTTGCGTGCCACCCCCGAATCCCTTACCAAAAAAACCTGCAGACCCAATCGCGATTTTTGACTGAATCACATTATAATTAATTCCTAAAGGATCTTTCTCTGGAGAAAGAAACCCGGTAATACGATCTTTTTGATAAGGTTTTAAGACCAACGACCACAACGCAACACACGCGAGCATCGCTACAACCACACCGATAAAAAAACGTTTTGTATGAATCCCCCCCATTAAGAAAAAGGTTGCCCAAATAACCATCACAGTAAACGCTCCACCGAAATCAGGATGTTTTAAAATAAGTAATGCAGGAAATGCGGTAAGAAGTAACGACGCAAAAGCGGTTTTCCATTGCCATGCCACAAGATGTCGTTTTGAAAAAAAGTATGCAAAGACAAAAATAAGCGCAAGTTTAACGAGCTCTACAGGCTCAAATTGAAACCCCGCAAATGTAATCCAGCTCTTGGTACCTCGTATCGTTCTCGGCAATACATACGTCACCGCCACAAGCGCAACAGAAAAACTATAAAATCCATACCGAAACCATCCATTTGTCCACAAAAGACGCCAATTCCATTGACTCCCTAAAATAATAATAAAGAATGCAACAACATAGAACACAAACTGACGCCAAAAAAAGACTCCTCCCGCACTCCCAAGTGTCACCAAACTCGCACATGCAATAAAAACCATCCCTCCTAGAAGTGCCCAATCAAAGTGTGCAAATCCTAGTTTTTTAATCATTAAAAATTATTGAACACTCACGAGCACACGCGTGTTTTGAGCATCAACATCGCGCGCAAAAAGAGTGTCAGAAGGAAAAAGAATAGTAAAAGGAGTAGAAGAAAAAGGAGTAAGATTATCCACAAACGTCCCCCCCGCAAAAAGCTCATTAAGAGACGAATCAGAAAGAAGAGTAATCACCTGTGCACGCGAAAGGGTGTTTGGTGTTTCATTACGGAGAAAACCCTCTATGCGCATTCTCCCCTCACTTATGGTGGTCGTCACTCCCTCAACACGCGGAGCAGTCCCTAAAGGATGGAAAGCGGCATCTTCCCATGTAGGACTTTCAAGACGAAGGGTTGCACGCGCCACCGGTTGTGTTTGAACGCCTCCTTCATACACCATCACTTTTTTTGACGCAGGCACAAACACACTCCCTGAAAGAGAGTTTAAAAATGTCCCCGTTTCATTATAGAGATCAAAAATATAATGTGCCGAGGCATTCGCAGAAAAATTAGTATTCGTAATTTCCCCTACCACTGACACCGCTCCGGAAGGAAGATTAAAAAGTCGTACCCGTGCCTCTGTCTTGAGAGGTGAAAGATTTTTAAGCGCGCAGGACACGCATGATCCTCCACAATCAATCCCCGTTTCACCGCCGTTTTTCGTTCCATCTATACAACTAATAGGCTGCGCGGTTACTCCACGAAAAATCCACAACCCGAAGAGAAAAATGATTCCTAAATAGAGCGTTCCATATAAAAACTGTTTGAGTTGACGAGGCATAAATAATTAATTATCAATTTTGAATTTTTATTGATTATATAAATGCAAGAATTTAAAAATTAGATCATTAAACATTGATTCGAAATTAAAAATTAGAAATTATTTTCTTAAACTCTTTTAGCTTTAAGCTCATTCCTCCTACCAACAATCCATCAATATTTTTTTGTGCTAAGAGTCCACTCGCATTACGGGCATTGACTGATCCCCCATAAAGCACGCGCACCGGATACTGCTCTTTGATATATTCTGCCATCGTCTCCGCATCTTCAAGTGTCACATCCTTTCGATATAATGTAGTGCTAATCGCCCATATCGGCTCATAAGCAACTATAATATTTTTAAAAGCTGATTTATTATTTATTATTTCTGAAAAATCTTTTTGGAGTTGTTCTGCAACAAACGCCTTCGCGGGCGTAATACCCTGTGCGCGAACATCGGCATTTTCCCCCACACATAAGATCACTTTCAGTTTTGCCTCTAGTGCAATCACTATTTTTTTAGCAATCATCACATCTGTTTCATTAAAAAATCCTCTCCGCTCAGAGTGACCAACAATGACGTATTGCACTCCCATTTTTTTCAACATACTCGCCGACACTGCTCCGGTATAGGCACCCCACCCTCCCGCAAGCGGACTCACCGTGGATACGTCTTGTGCACCAAGCATTGCCTTTTTGAGCGCTTTTTTAACCGGAATCAAAAATGGAAACGGAGGTGCGATAATCACCCCCTCCCTATCTTCCGCATGGGCAAGCTTGACCGCCTCCCGCTCCGTCTGCGGATTCATTTTATAATTGGCAATGATAATTTTTTTCATCTTTCTTTTCATCGTATCATTTCTACATAAAAACATCGAATTATTGAAGTCCGACTTCGATATGATTGTGATATAATATAATCATGTACAGAACCAAACCAACAACAAATGAAATATATCATGTGTACAATAGAGGAGTTGAAAAAAGAAATATATTTTTGGACGATCAAGATTATTTACGTTTTATTCATGATCTTTTTGAATTTAATAATCAAGAAGCAACACTTAACTCATATTATTATCTCAATAAGAAAAATTCCTCATTTTCCCAAAATATCGAAGGAAGTCGGACTTCAATATATTAAAAAGGAGAGAACACCAAGAAAATTATTGGTAGATGTTCTTGTTTTCACTCTCATGCCCAACCATTTTCACCTTATGATACGTCAGAAAACTGAGGATGGAATAACAAAATTTATGCGCAAGATAGGAACTGGATACACAAACTATTTTAATAAAAAATATGAAAGGGTTGGTTCACTCTTCCAAGGAAAATATAAAAGTGTACGTATTGCCACAGAGCAACACCTTATTCACCTTCCCTACTATATCCATATGAATCCTCTTGATATGATAGCACCCAAGTGGCGCCAAAAAGAAATTACAAACTATCACAAAGCACTCCTTTTTCTTGAATCTTATCGATGGAGTAGTCATTCTGATTATATAGGGAAGAAAAATTTTCCTTCTGTAACACAAAGAGATTTTCTTCTTAAATTATTCGATGGAATTCCAAATTACAAAAAAAGTTTTATTCAGTGGTTAAAAGAACGAGATTTAGAAAATATCGGCGACGATATAACACTAGAACATTAGAAAAAAACTAAATATCGAAGTCGGACTTCGATAGATGCAATTGGTGCTAAATATTTTTTCTGTTGCTCCGCGTGTGTATTCTTCAATACACTCAATTGCTTCAATAATATCATCAAAATACACCTTATCACTTCTCATAAAGTAAAATTTGATTTTGTAAAATAGAATTCTGCAATGCTGGCTTTACACTATCATATTCAACAAGATCCACTGACTGCTTCAAACTATCTTCTATTTTTAATTTAAGACCAACAAAATCAAATAAGCTCTTATTTTGGGGCATTTCTACTAAAACATCTACATCACTATCCTCACGATGATCTCCCCGCACACGTGAACCAAAAAGCGACGCACGGGTAACACCCTCCGCGCGCATAATAGGGATAATCTTTTCTTTTATTTCATCAATGGATAATTGATTCATGAAATTATCATACCATATTTGGATAGAATTGTAAAAACAATCGAATTACCACTGTATTACTACCATATTACTATCGCATTACTACTGAATTACAACCGTATTATTATTGAATTTTATGTTTTCAACCTCCCCCTCATTTCTTCCTCTACCTCTGCCCGCGGACGGCCATATTTTAACGCAGACAGTTCTTTGAGATGTGCAATCACCTCCTGATTACCTTTTTCGGGGAACGGCACAAAAAGCGTAAATGGTTTTGCCACTTGGTCACGCATCATGACTTTCGCATGTGCGTGGAGATTATCAATATTCACCAAATCGTTTGCATTAAACGTCGGCTCAAATTGCTTTACTAAAAACTCCGCATCCTCCGGCCCCACGCGAAATGAAATGAGCGATCCTACGTTCCCAAACACCGCGCGCTTGATTTCGTCTGACAACTGCCCGATAAACTGGTGCGCAAAGGTAAGCGATAACCGATATTTGCGCGCCTCGGAAAGAATGGTGGAAATAGACGGCGTAATAAAGTTTTGGAACTCATCAATATAGAGATAAAAATCTTTCCGATCTTCCATGCGAACATCTTGGCGTGCAAACGCCGCCATCGTAAGTTTCCCCACAATAATCATACCGAGTAAACTTGCATTAATATCCCCAATGCGTCCCTTACTCAAATTCACTAATAAGATTTTTCCCTGATCCATCATTTCTCTAAAACGCAACGAGCTTTTTGCTTGGCTTATAATAGGCCGCACATAATCATTCGCAATAAACGTATTGAACTTTGAAGTAATATAGGGAGTGATGTTCGCAAGCGACGCTTCCCCACCCGCTTTCTCTGCTTCTTTTTCCCAAAAATTTTTAGTGAGTAGATCATTACACTTTTCTAACAAGCGTCTGCGAAACGTAACGTCCGAAAATACGCGCGGGACATCCACAAGCGTCACAGGCTCTGTAGGATCATCCATTAATAATAAGAGGGCGTATCGCATATATTGTTCAAACATCGGACCCCCTGTCGTTTTCAAATTATAAAGCGTATCAAAAATAGAAAGGAGTTCGTTCACAATAAACGTTTTTTGTTGAGAGTGAAGTGGATCATACTCCAACATATTGAGGCCGAGTGATCGATCAAGATTAGAAGGATCAAACACCACCACATCCTCCATCCGTTCTTTCGGCACGCGCGAAAGTACGTCTTCAATTAAATCACCATTCGGGTCTATCACACACACTCCCTCACCTGCCTTGATATCTTGATCCGAAAGATTTTGGAGTAACACAGATTTTCCTGTCCCCGTTTGCCCCACAATGTACACATGCCGTCTCCGATCTTCACGTGTAATCCGCACCGGACGCTTCTCACCGCGATACACGCTCTGTCCAATCACTAATCCTTCGTTCGGGATATCAGGAGGTGGAGGCGCTTCTTTTGATTTCAAATATTTAATGCGCGGCACATTCGTAAACGGCGTAGGAAAATGAAACACGCTCGCAAGTTCTTCGCTTGTAAGAAGCATTGACTGATCAGACGAAAATGAACGAAACGAGAACGCACGAATAAATGTGTTGATATTTTTTTGTCTTACTAACACAAATTCATTCCGATTCGGTGCAGAAAATTGAGAAAATCCCGCAGTAATACCGTCTAAAATAGTGTCAGATTGCATCTGACTCGGCGCAGAGCTCACCACGCGCACATTTGCCTCAAAAAGTGGTTTTGAAAGTTTTGCCTCAAGCGCCTTAATGAGCACCTCATCAAGAATAACGGGTTTTGGTGTTTCATCTTTTTTCTTGTTGCCCGCAAATATTTTTTTAAATTCTCCCCCAAACGAACTTTTACCTAGCACCTCTTTTGGATTTTTACCCTCACGTAATGCATGAAGTGCGGATTGAATAGATTTTTTTATTTCAGGAGACGCAGGGCGCACAATATACTGCAGTATTCCTCCCTCTCCTACTTGATTGATTTTCGAAAGCCCCCCCAACATCCCTTGAAACGTATCTGCTCCTGTTTCTTGATACGTCCGCACCGGAATAAATGGATTATCTTTTTGCTTAAGAGATACTGCACTCACGGCGCCTGCAGGATTGAATATATTATAATCCTCCGCAGGAGCCACGTCTGCCTCAGGCCAAAACGCATGAATTTGTCGTTCCAAAGGTTCACGGAGCCCTGAAGACACCGCTACATAAAAATGGATTTCTTCGCCTACGGAAGGAACGGCTACCTCAAACACGCAGGGTTTTCCAAATGATGCGAGTGAAGAGAGGAATTGCTCACCTAATTGAATCTCTTTTAAGGGGTCTTTCCCTTCTTTACTTGCAAGCGGAAGACGCACAAGAAAAAGTGTGACATCAAGTGATTCAAATAATTTCTTTTTTGCAACACCTCGCAAAAAAAGAAAAGTAACAATAATAAAACACGCAACAAGTGAAAAAAGAAAAAAAATAAGAAAAGACATAACCTATGAGTGTATGATTCCCCGCTTTTTTAATTCGGGAAGGAAAATATCTACAAGCGCATCATGCACCGCATCTTGCACAAAAGGAGAATGATGTTGTGCTTCACGAAGCACCGCACTCACTCCATCGGTAAACACGCGCGCCACAATCACTTCCACTTCTTGCTTCACTGCTTCACTATGGACATCATTCTGCAAATAAGAAGGAAGAGAAGTGTGCGATGGAGATGTACTCGATGTAACAGGAGAAGGAACAACCGACGAAGAGGGATCCTTAAATGTTTCGAGTGATTGCTTCACAAGTTCACGTGAATCAGGCACACGTTCAGCAGTTTCTCCACGCACCTTCACTTCACTCGTAAGACGCGACATATCATGTTCCAACGATTCACTAAAATTCATTACTTTCATATAACTAGTATATCACTCCTTACTAAAAAAAGTGAGGGATTATTGAAGTCCTTGTATTTTAAGTCCTCCTTGAGAAAAATCGATCTGAGACGAGCTAGAAAAAATATTCGGAAGATCACCCACTACTTCTCCCCCTATGCCTCCCGACCATGCATTTTGACGAAATGCCGCGTTTGTAAAACGAGTAAGATAGTGAGTAAATTCCAACGGCGACGATCCTACACGAGATACGCCATGTACTGTAATTTTCATTGTAGAAGGATCTTTAAAATAACCTATACAATTTCCTAAATCATCAGTTGTAGTAGCAATCTCACCAAAAGAATTTCTACATACATCTTGGATAGAAAATGAACGAAAAGAAACGCCACTTTGATATAGACGCCTTACTTCTTGGGAAGAAAGGGCGCGATTATAAATACGCACTTCATCCATATCTCCCATATATGCAGTAGTAGCATTACTCTCGCGGTTGCCCAACTTGAGGGTCACATTATTTGTAGTCGGACTCCATACACCAGGAGTAACGCCCACAAGCACCCCATCAACGTACGTCGTAATACTTGAAGTAGTATTCACCACCACCACATGGTGCCATTGATTGTCTTTAAGAAAGGGGCCCGCTCCCTGACTCACATCAATCATCGAACTTCCACGTAAAGTCATTCGAATTTTACCATTTGTCCCTATTCCTAAATCCCATCCAGAATTTGATTGATATTTTCCTATGAGTGCGCGATAAGTAGAAGAAAAATTTTGCGGACGCACCCACAACGAAAGAGAAAATGAGTTTGCAAAATCAAACCAGCTCTCGTTGCTTATATCAATATAATAATTATTCGCGCTATTATTAAAAGAAATACAATTACCAATCACACATCCACTTATGCGAGAAGGAGTATTGGTAAGTATTCCATCATTTACATAACCACTCATATCATAAGTAGTCGTACTTGTTGAAGTTTTTTCTTCATCAAATCCCCAACGTCCTACAAGACCAAACGTTGTATCATTATCCAAAACACTTTCTTGTCCTTGTACAACTCTAAAAGTGCTTGTTGCAGGACTCAAAAAATAATACTTTGTAAGTCCTTTTTGTAACGAAAAAAAATCTGCCCACGCACCAGGAATAAATGACTGAAGTCGCTGGAACAATTCCTCGCCTGATGTAAAAACTTGTTGTGATTGATCAAGAGAAGTATGAGAACGAATAAAACCAGAGAGAGCGAGTACTGCCCCTCCAATAAGAATACTGCCAATACCAAGACCCACAAGAATTTCAACAAGAGATTGTCCACTCCTTCTTCTAAAAGATATGTCTTTTTTTGCACGATATATCATAAAAATTACAAAAGGTTCCACACAATATGGCCAAGCGCATCAATAGATACTACCCCTTTTTTTTGAGAATTTTTTGCGCCGAATACAATAGTAGAACTTGCAAGAAGAGTCCCTTTGTTTTTTTGAAATATCACAAGCGTCCGCGCACCAAAAGCCGGTGTAATAATATTCACTCCATCTGAAAGAACATAACGCTCATGAGCAATCGCAGATAACATATCAAGTGGTACACCACTCACGATTTCATAAAAGGGCGCGGGAGATTCGTTCACAAAACGCACTCCCCATTCTTCTCCGTGTTCTTGTGCAATTGATTTTTGCTTCGCATTCTCCAAAACCGCCGAAACTTCAGTAAGAACCACCTGAAGAGTACGATTGTTTTTATTCACTCCCCCACCAAAAATCGATGCAAGCGCAACAAGCGTAATCACACTCACCACAAGAAGTAGCTCAATCAAGGTAACCCCCGCAAGAGATTTCTGTGGAACAAAGATGCTCATAATATTTTTTATATTCATTCTTATATTTTAACCATCTCTTACGGGATCAATCCATTTCGCGGAAAAATATGCGCATGGATATTAAAATTGAGTAGTAAGCTGATAAATAGGAATAATAATAGAAAGCGCAATAATTCCAATAATCATACCAATACACAACAACATAATCGGCTCCAAAAACGCAACAAGCGACTTAAGAGACACATCAATTTCTTTCGTATAAAATTCTCCAAGTGTTTCCAGTGCCTCTCCAAGATGTCCTGCACGCTCAGAAATCCCAATAAGTCCTATTACTGTCACAGGAAATACGCCCGCCTCTCGATGAAACGACTGTGAAAGTGTAAGCCCCTTGGTAAGGCCATCACGCACTATCCGCTCTAAACTTTCTTGTATATCAAGATCTCCCACTGCGCGCGCGGTAATTTCCAACGCATCAGTAAGAGGAATTCCCGCGCGAATAAGTGTCGCAAGAATAGAAGTAAAACGTTGCAATGCGATTTTCTTAACAACATCACGCACTACAGGAAAATCTCTTACCACACCAGCAACAAAACGTTTTGCCACAAGTGATGAACGATAGGTAAAAAACAAAAAGAGAGCACATGCAATAACCGCAAAGAGTATAAATAATCCATAAGATTGAAAAAAGAATCCTACTTGAAACACTATCCGAGAAAAAGTAGGTGGTTCGAATCCTCCTTCAGTAAATACTTTTGCAATTTTAGGAAGTCCAATTGTTACAATAAGCGCAAGAACAAGTACAGCCCCCACAAGAAGAATAAAGGGATACATAAGAGCACCCTTGATATTGTCTTTAAGATCTTTCTGTTTTGAAAGCATTACATGAAGCTCTTCAAACGTGCGCTGAAGATTTCCCGACGCTTCTCCCGCGCGCACTAAATTAATATACACACTACTAAAAATACGCGGATATTTCGCGAAGGTTGTATAAAAAGGATTCCCTTTTTCAAGCGCGCTTCGTATTTCAAGAAGCAATCCTTTAACTGCGGGTTTAGTAAAATCTTCAATAAGAATAGTAATGGCCTCCATAAGTCCGGTACCAATCTTTAACATAAGCGCAAGATATTTAGAAATAAATATCTGATCCATCACCGTCACAGTTCCATGAAAAAAATCAGTCATTGCCCCCACACCTTTTAAAGGACGAATACTTACTGGCTTCAATCCTTCTTGTGCAAGAAGAGTAAGTACCGCATGCACATCATTCGCCTCTGCGTCACGTTCCACTATTTTTCCCTCTTGTGTAGATGCGATGTAATGAAATTGCATATAAATAATATTTCTATATTTTTATTCTAACACGATTGATTATTCTCGTATCACCCTGAACACCTCTTCAATAGTCGTAAGTCCTCGTTCGACTTTTCTCATACCATCTTCAAACATGGTGTGCATACCCTCCTCACGCGCCGCAGCACG
The DNA here is from genome assembly GCA_903847915.1 of uncultured bacterium. Classification (GTDB taxonomy): domain Bacteria; phylum Patescibacteriota; class Minisyncoccia; order UBA6257; family GWB1-50-10; genus CAINEW01. The sequence goes on from CAINEW010000014.1 coordinate 25,888, forward strand.
AAACACATCAAGAGAAAATCCTTCATCCATAATAAGTTTGCGTAAACGATCAGTAATGTGGAGCACCTCAAAAATACCCATACGCCCCAAATAACCTGTATGCCCACACGCATCACATCCTTTCCCGCGATACCATTGTGCCCCAGTCCGTACACGATCATCAGAAACATGAAGCATATGTAATGTTTCGCGCACCGCTTCCACCTCTGAAGGAGCAGGTGTATATGATTCAATACATTCAAGATGGATTTTGCGTACCAAGCGTTGCGCCACAATATCATTCAATACCGCCGAAACAAGAAAGGCAGGCACACCCATATCCACAAGACGTGGCACTACTGTCGCTGCATCGTTCGTATGCACACTAGAAAGTAATAAGTGACCCGTAAGCGCCGCTTGCACAGAAATATCTGCGGTTTCTTGGTCGCGAATTTCACCCACCATAATAATATTCGGATCCTGACGCAGAAGCGCACGCAACCCAGACGCAAAGGTAATCCCAGCCGCCACATTCACCTGCATTTGATTCACATAGCGCATATGATATTCCACCGGATCTTCAATAGTCACAATATTTACATCGGGACGATTTAAAATATTCATAAATGAATAGAGCGTCGTAGATTTTCCTGAACCCGTAGGACCACACACCATAACCATCCCATAACTTTTTTTAAGTGCTTCGGTAATGTGTTGTGTATCATCTTCAAAAAGTCCGAGATCTTGTAATGAAAGTGGTTTTTCTGCGCCAGAAAAAAGTCGAAGTTCAACCTTCTCTCCATAAAAAGTAGGAATAATAGAAACACGAATATCAATTTGAGCATCGCCAATCACATGACGAAATCGCCCATCTTGTGGATGAGTATGTTCATCCACACGTAAATTAGAAAGAATCTTAAGACGCGCCACTACTGCCGCATGAATTTCTTTAGGCATCCGAATAATTTCATGCAAAATCCCGTCAATTCGCTCACGTACTAACACCCCATCTTCCAATACTTCAAAATGAATATCCGAGGCGCGCGAAGCGATACCTGACGCAAGAATATTATCCACAAGCGCTACAATTGGAATATCAGGCGCATCTTCTTTGAGTGCACCCCGTGCTTTAAGGTTGAGCGACTCATCAATACTTTTTTCAATCGCCGATTTAAAATCTTGCGTAAGCTTCTTTTCATAAAGCGAAAAACCGTATTGCAAATCCTCATCAGACGCTAAAAACGGCTCAATGACGCCACCTAATTTCACCGCTAAAAATTCAATCGTATTCAAATCAGTCGGATCCTCCATTGCCACCTTAAATCTCCCATCATCCTGTTTCCCAAATACAATCGCTCTTTTTTGCATCGCCATTTCTTTTGGAATTTGGTGTAAAAGTGTCTCATCAATCTGAAGTGAACCAATATGCACACGTGTCACCCCAAGTGAACGCGCAAGGAGTGAGAGTACATAATCCTTCGTTACCAATCCATCCGCCACAAGCGTATCAAGTACATCTTGTTGTTTACGCGCTGCTTCTTGAGTCACCGCATCAAACGTGTCAGACGCAATAATCCCCTCACGTGTCAGAATTTCTTTTAATTTTTGAGTAGCAATAATCATTGATAAAAGGGATAAATCTTATTTAGTATATCACATGAAGCTCCACAACCTTATGTTGTGATCTTCTGCGAAGGTGGATAAACAAAAACTCCCTGCACCGTGCAGAGAGTTTTTAGACATACCAATTTTACAAACTCAAATTCGTTCCTATCTCATACCACAAATCGGTACTTCCCCCATCATTCCCCTCTTGAGGAGAATATTTTATGCTTTCTAAGTTTGTATTAATCTCGTATGTACCAACCGCAGTTGACTTGTACGCATATAAACAAGTATCAGTCCCGCATGTACCATTTACCGGATCTTTCGGTAAATGAGAAAGAGGCGATCCAATAGAAATTTTTCCAAAATTCACTGAGATCCATCCAGTACCATCTACCTTGTAGGTATTGTTCGTTCCACATGATGCTGGAAGGCCAGCGGGAAACGTCGTCCCATAGGTACATGTAGTAGTTGTATACACCCAATCTGCAGGAACATAGGTCGTCACATCTTGTGTCCAAAGCGCCAAAGCACTTTGTATCGCTGCTAAATCAGAAAGACGCGTAGAATCGCGCGACTGACGCAATAATTCTGCAGGATTTAACACCAACACCACACCGACTGCCAACACCACTAAAATCGCAATCACAATAAGCAATTCAACCAACGTAAAACCTTTTTGTTTAAGCATATTCATAAATTTTTTTGAAATTCGGCAGTAATACAGTAGTAATTTAGTAGTAATACAATTGAATTACCACTGAATTACCAACAATTACTATTAAATCTTCATTTCTACTTTCTCGACCTTTCTAGTAAAACACTACCTCCTAGTATAGCCGATAAATGAGAAAAAAGTTATCCACAACCACTGTTATACAGAATTACTAATGGGTATAGACAAACTCCTTCACTTTATCCACTAAATCATCAATAGACACTTTTGCCTTCACATAATATTCGGTCGCACCAAGTGAAGTCCCCTTTTGAATATCCGTGTCCTGTCCCAAATTAGACATAATAATAATCGGCGTATTCTCAATTTGCGGATCCGCACGCACCATTTCCATCAATTCAAACCCAGAAATTTTCGGTAAAATAATATCTAACAACATCACGTCCGGCTTCCGTTCGCGCAGCGCGCTTAATCCTTCCTGCCCATCCCGCTTCAAATTGACTTCAAATCCCTCTTTTTCCAAGCGTTGTTTCATCAAATTCCCCAAAAGCGGCTCATCTTCAATTAAAAGAATGTATTTTTTGTCAGACATAAATCAAAGGCATAAAACCTATTAGAGCTAGTATACCACCTTTTTTGGATTAAATAAAAAACAACGAATCTGTATCCGTTGTTTTACCACATATATTAAGTATAAACCCTCTTAGTGTGATGATAGGTATTTCTCTTAAGAGAAAAGAATTTTTCATACTCTCTTTCTGTTGCTACCTCTTTTATAAAAGAGAGAATGTTTTTCCCATCTATTTCTATCATAAAACCAAGATGAGCTCTTTTGTTAATATCAGTAGGAAAAAAGGTTCCTACACCACGAAAACTAACTTTTTTACATTCTCATCCTTTTTGTTTCGCACATTGATGAGGCAATGATCCACAACGTACATAACAAAATTTTTGAGAAGGCAAAGTAATCTGACATGCGTCACCGGACGTTTCTTCCATATAAATCGGCTTATCCACAGTATCATTCCTTTCGTTTATTAATTTACTACCAAAATAATATACTACTCAAAACAAAAAACAGCAAACCTATGTTC
>CAINEW010000015.1 GCA_903847915.1 uncultured bacterium
CTGATATGACACATATCGTTTCCATTTAGTACAAATTTCTCCTGGCTTAAAACCAGACGAGGCAAGGAGCTTATTTTTTTGTTCTTCTTGTTTTTCAGCCATATGAGTAAAAAGTGCATCTTGTGCAAGTAATTCTGCGCCCAAACGATTATTTTGCGGTTTCAAAATCTCATTAAATCCAATCCATCCCCCCGATTCAAAATTATCATAAAATCCGCTGATATTATTCGTAATCGTGTTAAGGGTACATGCCGCTTTTTGAGCAAATTTTCTCGGCGCTTGAAGCCCGAATTGAATATGCATCGCAAACGGAGAACATAAAAATCCTAAGCCCGCTTCTTGGGCTAAATCTCCAATTGCGGCCTGTTTTGCCGTATCAAGAAAGTCCTGAAAATTACTCACAAAACGTGGTGACCCTTCAGGAAAATCATCTGTGTTAATCCAGTTGATAATATCGTCCACAATCACGTCCAAAATACGCCGTTTGACAATAGAAATCGTCGCGCGCCGCACTGTCTCCTGACAATTTATTTTATTCGTATTCGCTTTAACAATTTCCTCTTGTCTTTTCGCATTTTTAATCCCTTCCTTAATAATTTCTTTCTGAACATTCTCGTCATATACAGGAACTGATCCACCAATAATATCACTAAGAGAAGGGATTGCGACATTAATAGTAGAATTTATCGCATCATCCACTTTTTGTTTAAACAACCCCTCAACAAAACTTTCTAGTTCCTGTAATACATAACCAATACTGTTTTCGTACACCGCGCAGACCGCATCAGAGAAATAATCAAGAATATCCGCGCGTGCAGGCTGAATCGGATAGAGTGTGAAAAGAAGCGCGACGACAAGAACACTACTTGCGCACTTTACGATGAGTGATGAACGAGGAGAAATCATGAGGATTGAAGGACAATAAATTGCTTCTCTAGCACTTTTTGTAAGTCAGTATTTTTATCCGAAACTGTTTGCAATTCTTTGAGTGCCACAAGAGTTTTGACCGGATCATCACTGATATTCAACATAGTTTGCAAAATCGCAATTTTTTTCTGCCATAAATTAAGGTTTTCCAAATGAAATATTTTCCACGAGGGCGGCACAGAAAGCGTAAGCAAGCGTGTGATTTGTGCCAAGCCGTCTGCGACATACTGCTCAAGCGAACGAGTATCATTTTTCGTTGCCCAGCGGTTTAACAATTCAGGAAGCGGAAGTGTCGTGGTACGCGCGGACCAACTTTCTGCGAGCGCACGAAGATACTTTAATTGATCTTCTTTTGTGTCGCTCGTACCTACGCGAATGTCTCCCATTTCATATATTTTTACATCAATATGTTCTCGAGCAATCTGCGTGCTAAGTGCTTGAGCAATATCATCAGAAGGAATAGCACCTGGCTGAAGCTTACCATTAATCGTTTGTAACGCACCAGGCGTTTTTTTGAGTTTTTCTGCATAAAACCGAGCAAAATCTTTGGTAAAATTGCCAGTGTCTTGAGCATCAGTGTCGGAAAGTGTAGAAGCAACTTGGGTCGGTAAAACACGATTAAAACGAAGCGCACTATCTCCCCCTGGATCTGCTTGTGCAGAGAAAAAAGGAACGGGAATCTTCTCTGGAGACAATAAAATAACCACCGCAAAAACCGCGCTTGCAAGAATAATGCCGTACGCAACAACTTTTCTCTTCATTATGCTATAAGTATACACTATCTATGCTATACTTTGAATAACAAAATGTGGCATCACACGCTCGGAAAAGGATTACGGAACGCACTCGCGATTTTTGCACTCATTTTATTTGTTATTGTCGGGAGCACAACAATTTCTCCTAATGTTTCAGAGGCAATTTTAGGTGGTATCCCCTTTGGGGGAAAGGTAATTACTACAACCCCATGCGTGAACGGGATACTTATGACAATTGAAAGACCGATAAAGATACCAGAGCTACCAAGGCCACCAGAACCATTTCTTTATATACCACCAGTGCCACCACTCATGATTTCAAAACTTTATAAATATTATTCCCTCTATACTTCTCAAAACGTAATAGGTATTACGTGGCCTAGCGTTCCCGGTACCGTGTATTGTTATCTTCCTCCTCCCCTAGCACCAATACCAGTAGAAGGCGTTATTAGGAGTATCGGGACAAGTGTCGCTCCTCTTTAATGAACTTACGTGCCATCAATTCAATGGTGTTCTGATCAAGATTTTGTGCGCGTGTAGATTCTTTGATATTAAATGAGGCGAGCAATAACTCCAATTCTTTTTTGGGGATTTTAAAACTCTCCGAAAGATTATTGAAAATTGTTTTTCTCGGTTGTTTGAATAATGCTTTTATAAACGGATAATACAAATCATGAGTGACGAGTGGTTGGTCCTTGCGAGGAGTTAAAAGAATAACCGCACTTTCCACTTCAGGGGGCGGACTAAAATCGTGCGCAGGAACATAGAGAAGTAGTTCTGGATGTGCCCAATAGTGAATACTCGCGGAAAGCAAATTCATGTGAGGGGGAAGCGCGCACATTCGTTCTGCAACTTCTTTCTGAATCAAAAAAAGAGTGCGTGCAGGTTTGTGGGGATGATCTCCAATAATCCGTAAAAGATGACCGGTAAGATAATACGGAATATTCCCGACGAGTGTATACAGTTTCTCTTTAAGTGTGGTAACAAGATTAGGAAGAACGCGAAGTACATCGCCATGAATAAGAATAAGTTTTTTTTTCTGAATTTCTTCTGCGTACTTTATCGCGAGCGAACGATACAGCTCTTCATCTTTTTCAATCGCAATTAATTGTCCTCCTTTTTTAATATCAAGGCGCGCGAGAAGATAAGAAGTGAGTTCTCCGTGTCCGGGCCCGACTTCAATAATAATATGACTGGAGTCAATAACCGCTTTTTCTGCGATAGTATTAAGAAGAGTAATATTAGTTAAAAAATGTTGTCCAAGACGTTCAGGCATGTTGTAGAAAGGGCTTAAAATGTGTAAAAATGAGCATATGGAGACGATTATCGCATATTTTGACGTCTTTAGGAAAGAATTTCCTCGTGCAACTATAGCTCATTCTGTAAGCGTCCTTTTTGTCATACTTCTTGTTGGAGTCCTTATTCAGTCTCCTTCTTCCCCCACACATACAGTGATTCCCGTACGCGGAGATGCGCGCCTTCTCACAAGTCCTCTGCTCCAAGAGGGTATTTTAGAAAACGAAAACACGCTTTTTTTAAACGCATTTCCTGAATCATTATATCCTTTATATGAATCAGGAGTGATTCCTATTTATACAAGCCCGCTCACGAATGTGACGGCGCGCGCAAACGGCATTAAAAAATATACGGTGCGCAAAGGTGATACACTCCCCGTGCTCGCAGAAAAATTTGGTATTACGAAAGAAACCATCTCAAGCGCCAACAATAATCGCACCGCGTTTAAAAGAGGCGAAGAAATTATTATTCTCCCCGTAAGTGGCATTCTCTATTCAGTGGGCGCACAAGATACGCTCCAATCTCTCGCAAATCAATATCATATAGAGAGCGATGATATTATTTCCGCAAATCAGAATTATCAAGAAGTGTTATTGAGTCATAAAGGCACACTTATTCTCCCCTTGGCGGTAATGCAAAAAAATAATGAAAAACCGATAGTGCAAAAAACACTTCTCGCCATTCCAAACTATTTTATTCTGCCCGCGAAAGGACGAAACCAAAACGAGCTTCATAATGAGAACGCGGTAGATATCGTAAACGCGTGTGGTACGTCAGTGGTCGCATCACACGACGGCATTGTCGTGCCCGACGAACAATTAGGCGACGGCGCATCGGGATGGAACAACGGCTACGGCACATTCATTTTATTAGAACATGAAAACGGCACGCATACTCGTTATGCGCGGTTGAATAATCGTGTGGCACATATGGGAGAGTTGGTAAAACAAGGTGCGGTGATAGGAAAGATGGGAAACACAGGAAGCGCGCATAGCGTTTCCGATTGCTTTCTCCACTTTGAAGTCATCGGTGCACAAAATCCATTCGCGACGAGGTAGGAATAATAGTAGATAGCCACTAGCCAATAGTGAATAGTAGGGGGGTAGTAATACGATAGTAATTTGATTGTAATGTATAGAAACCCGATTGGTAGACTAATGACATGCTAGTATATTAGTCTACCAATTGGCATAAGAATTATACGTTTTGTGCGATCGTTCAAAATGTTATACTTTTTCAATTATCGAAGTCGGACTTCGATATGTTTAATAGAAAGGTAAAATAAGTAGGAATAACGAGGTTTTTAAAGGTATTCCAAGCTATTGAACCATTACGGTTATTTGACTTTTTAATAAAATAAGAGCATACTAAAAGAGTAGTTTAACAATATTAAAAATTTGAAAGGATATATTTATGAAAATGGAATTAATCATTTCTCATTCTTTGCAACAAATTGTAGCATTACAGAGAGTGCAAAGACTTCTTAATGCAGTGAAAAAAAGTTATGCGGACAAAATTAGTAATCTCGAAGAAAGCTGGAGTGCGAATGTTGGCACATTCAGTTTTTCTACGATGGGTTTCCATATCACAGGAAGTTTAGAAGTTAAAAAAGACACAGTTGCCATAAAAGGTAATCTGCCTTTTGCAGCATACTTTTTAAAGGGTAAAATAGAACAAACAATTTTAGAGCGCGCAAAAGAACTATTAAAATAGTTTTTCTGCGTCATATAAAAAACACTTAAGAAATTCTAAAGTGTTTTTTTATTATTCTCAACCCATTTTAATTATCCTAATTACCACTGAATTGCATGAATTACAATTGAATCACTACTATATTATTCTCTACTCTTCAGTGCGGAGGCGGTATTGAAATGCCTCGGCAAGATGGTCTTTTTCTACGAACGCGCTTTCTGCAAGATCCGCAATCGTGCGCGCCACTTTCAAAATACGATAGTATCCACGCGGAGAGAGTGAAACGCGCTCAAGAATACGTTTTAAAAATTCATCAGCATCAGGCGAAAGCGTAATCAACATATCCGTTTGTTTTGAACTCATTTCAGCGTTAGAAAAAATCCGCGGATGTAATTTTAAAAATCGTTGTGCTTGTAACGCCCGCGCATTTGCCACTTTTTCACGGAGTGTTTCGTCGTCTTCTCCTGATGATGTGGTTGCTTGCACGCGCAATTCTTCTAACGGCACGCGAGGCACATGGAGATGGATGTCGATGCGATCAAGCAACGGTCCAGAGATTTTTTTCTGATAACGGAGGATTTCGTAGGCGGTGCACGAACAGCGGTGTTCCGCATCTTCAAAATAACCGCACGGGCAAGGATTCATGGCAGCTACAAGCATAATTCGCGCGGGAAATGTTAGTGTTTTTCGTGCACGCGCAATGTGAATACTGCCGTGCTCCAACGGCTGACGTAATCCCTCAATCGCATCGCGATGGAATTCAGGAAGCTCATCCAAAAAGAGCACGCCCCGATGCGCCAAACTCACTTCCCCGGGGCGCGGGAGAGACCCTCCGCCCATAAGGGAAACAAGCGAGGCACTATGATGAGGCGCACGAAACGGACGATGAGTGATAAATGGCTCATGAGTCGTAAGCCCCGCAGCGCTATAAATCTGCGTAATTTCCAAACATTCTTCATGAGTAAGGGGTGGAAGGATACTATTTAATGCTTCCGCGAGCATCGTTTTGCCGGTGCCCGGAGGTCCAGACATAAGCACATTATGTCCTCCCGCGGCAGCCACAAGAAGCGCGCGTTTGGTTGCTTGATTACCTTTAATATCACTCATCTGCACATGAATATGGGAAGGATCAAAAGAGAGATGCGAATGGGGTTGCGGAGAAAGAAGTGTGTTTCCTTCAAGATGGCGAACGACGTCAATCAACGTGCGCGCGGGAATTACATTAATAGTGTGCGCTGCTGCCGCCTCTTGTGCATTCTCTTCGGGTACATAGATTTCCTTAAATCCTTGCGAGGCGGCAAAGAGTGCAATGTTCAACGCGCCGTTTACCGGACGCAGTGCGCCATCAAGTGAAAGTTCACCGACAAAAAGTTTCCCGAGAGAATCAAAAGATTTAATTTGTTCACTCGCAAGAAGATAGGCAAGTGCAATAGGAAGATCAAAACGCGACCCTACTTTTTTGGTATCCGCGGGCGCAAGGTTCACCGTAATTTTTCTGTTTTCTCTGGTCGGTGGTTTAATGCCCGAGTTTTTGAGCGCCGAGTTCACGCGCTCTTTTGCTTCAGAGACCGCTTTGTCCGCAAGTCCCACAATCGTAAACGAATGAAGACCGACGTTTAAGTCGGCCTCTACTTCCACAAGTTCGGCGTGAATGCCATCAAGTTCTGCGGAGTAAAGCTTGGGCACGTGCGCCATGAAGAAAAAAGAAAACTACAAAGAATGTTTACACTGTCTACAAAGAGAAGATGCGGGTTCTGCCGCGAGCACTTCTTGATCAATCACTCCGTCACATTTTGTGCATACGCCATACGTTCCCTGGTCTATTCTCTGTAATGCGTTTTGAATAGTTACTAATTCTTCCGTGAATGCCGCGCGCACTCCTTCGCGATTCACAAGCTCTTCAGTTTCATCTGTCTCTTCTTCTAGATCATCAACATCGTCGCCAAAATCAGTGCCTTGAGAAAGACGATCCATTTGGGTTTCAATCTCCAATTTCTTTTTTAATAATAATTCTTTTTGAGCTTCGTGCATAAATAATATTATAAATTAAAGTCGTTTTAATGCCTCTTTAAATCCATCATATGAAGCACTTACCACCAATATGTCTCCCACCCATCCATAATTGAATGAAGTGGCAAACGTTGGTGTGCTGAATACAAGATAACGATTCACTACTACACCCGTTTTACCCTGTTTCCATGTCGCACTTGGATTACCAGGATTTGCAGGGTAGATATTAACCAACCCCACCTTGTCAGCTCCCTCAAGTGAAATTTTTGTAGCCGCCTGAAGGATATCTCGCGTCGTGCTTGCCATAACACCTTTCAAAATATATCCGGGAAACACACCGTCTTTATTTGCATACGTAAAGAGCGTGTAGTCCCCTTCGAAATGTTCCAACGCCGATTCAGAAAATACGCCGGGTGTCACAAGCGCAAGAAAATCCTTGAGTAATAATTGCGCCTCATTTTGTTTTAACATCAATTCTTTAAAGAGAGGTACGGTGACAGGCGAAGCACCGAACGCCGTCTGAATGCTTTGGAGGTCTGGTGCAGTAAGCGCCACTTCGGTCACAATATCCGCTTTGGTTTTGAAAAATGAAGTATGAATAATCGGTGGAGGAAGTTGTGCGGGCGTAGAAGTTGGAATAACTTCGGGTTCAGGGGTTGGTGCAGGAGGCGGAATGACGGGTGGAGTATTCAATTGAGGAGCAGGTGCGGGCTCATCTTGTGGCGCAAGAAAATTTGGATAAATCACATAGTAATAGAGCGCGCCAAGTCCGATGATCGCCACGAGGATAATAATCCATTTTCCCATACCACCTTTTTGAGAGGGAAGATCAGACGAGGAAAGGTTAGGTGAAGAAGGTGTCGTGGGAGGTGGATTAGAAGCCATCGTTTGAAACGATGACGGAGAAATAGGAGAAGGAGTAGATTTAGGTGTCGGCACAGAAGCCATAGGAGAGACAGGAGATGAAGAGACAGAAGCAGGTTGAGGAATAGGTTGAGACGGAGATGCGGGCATAGGCATCGGTGCCGGCGCCGGTTGTGTAAGAGGTACGTAAGGACGTGGCGCACTTCCTCCTGTTTCAAGCATGGAGGCAATATCCGACTTCATCGTACGCATCGTCATCCCTCCGCCTTTGTCAGTATTCATCATAAGCGGCGACTCTCCCTCCCCGTCCCCTATCATCTTTTTTTGTGGTTCATCCATATCTCCCTATTATACACAAAGATAATAAGACAAGCACGGTGGATAAGAATAGAAAGGAGTAAAGGGTAATTCGGTAGTAATACAGTAGTAACTTGATTGTAATTCAATTCCGACCGCATCGCGTGTCGAAATTGTAATTAGCTAGGAATAATGAAGGTTTTGCGACTCTTGCAATTTTATTAGATATATGATATAATGGAAGAATAAGGTGAATTTTAATAATTTAAAAAAAGAAAGGAAAATTAATGAATCTCTCTCTCTCTTTAAGAAAAAGCTAAGCGGTAATAATTGGAAAAAATATCTTATCAATTTTTTTATCGCAATTTTATTTACGGGATGTACAGGCATACAACGAGGATGTTCTTCTTGGTGGGCAACTAACGCAGGAGCCGATTGGATCATAGTTCAGTACGCGGCGAATGGTGATCCTATTAATTGTTGGAAACTCAATAATACAAGTGTTACCAACGAAGGCAACTCTGATGGTATTTATTGGGAAGAAACGAATAGTGGTCATCTTGTTCATATTTCCGGATGGTATAATCGAGTACAGGTAAAAAATGGAGAATTTGAAGAAGCAGCAAAATTACTTGGAATTGATGTTCATCTCATTAAAAACGGAAAGTATAAACAATAGCTGATTTCTTTGTATATAAAAAAACGCGAGTCCAAATAGAATCGCGTTTTTTATTTTCTTTAATCACTCTATAACTATTTGCTCTACGCCCTTTGCCCTGCCTGCCGATAGGCAGGTCTTTGCCACCTCCCTACTCCTTCGGCATCTGCTTTAAGGAAAGTCCGATTCTGCCGTCAGGGTCAACACGTACTACTTTTAATTTTAAGACATCCCCCATGTGCACCACCTCCTCCGGTGATTTTACAAATCCGTCTTTCAATTCTGAAACATGGAGCATCCCGTCTTTTCCTCCGCCCAAGTCCACAATCGCGCCGAAATCAAGCATCTTAATTACCTCCCCTTCTACGATTTCTCCAAGATTAAATTCGCGCACTAATGAGTGAATATACTCCAGTGCTTGTTTCACTAATTCCTTATCCGTCCCCGAAACAAACACGGTACCGTCCTCCTCAATATTAATATCAATTTTTTTATCCGCCGCATCAATAATACCATTAATCGTTTTTCCTCCAGGCCCAATCACAAGTCCAATTTTATCAGGGTTGATGATGAGCTTCATAATCGTGGGCGCATAGGGAGAAAGTTCTTTACGCGCAGAAGGGAGGGCAGATTGCATGGTTTCTAAAATATGCAGACGCGCCTTTTCTGCCGCTTTCAAGGCGTCAATAAACATCTCGCGCGTAATACCATGCACTTTCACATCCATTTGAATCGCCGTGATACCGTCCTTCGTACCCGCCACTTTGAAATCCATATCACCGTAGTGATCTTCAGGACCTTGAATATCGGTCAAAATTTTATAATTTCCCTTCTCATCGCTCATAAGCCCAATTGCAATACCGGCGACATGTTTCGGAATCGGTACGCCAGCGTCCATAAGTGAAAGGCATGAAGCACAAATAGACGCCTGTGAAGACGAGCCGTTTGAAGAAAGCGTTTCTGCGACCACACGAATGGTGTACGGAAACTCTTCTTTAGGAGGAATAAGGTGAAGGAGTGCTTTATGCGCAAGTGCGCCATGACCAATTTCGCGCCGGCCCGGGCCTCCGCGCGAACGTTTTGTCTCTCCGGTGGAGAAGTTGGGAAAATTATAGTGCAACATAAAACGTCGCTTCCCGGAAAGTTCTATTGTTTCAATGAGTTGTTCTTGCGCGGGAGAGGCAAGAGTCGTCACGGCAAGCACTTGAGTGTCTCCGCGCATAAAAATTGCCGAGCCATGCGTACGAGGAAGTGTGCCTACCGTGGCAAACAATTCGCGCACTTCGTCAAAGGCGCGTCCATCAGGACGTTTATTGTGCTGAATCGCTTGCGCGTGCACAAATTCGTCTACCTGTTTTTCAAACACATATTCCGCAATCGGAAGAATTTCTGCCGAATGTTCATGAGTTTTTAAATAATCAAACAATTCTTTTTTGAGTTCGCTAAAATCTTGTGCATCAAACGCTTTCGGCAAACGCTCGTGAAGAAAATCACGCACCACTGACACCGCGCTTTCATCAAGAGGAGTCAAGACGTCCATTTTCTTTTTTCCAATTTCTTGCACAATCGTTTTTTGAAATTGCACAAGGGTCGCAATATGCTGTTTGGCGTAATCAAAGGCAGAAATCGCGTCAGCTTCTGAAAGCTCTTTTCCTTCAAATTCAATCATATTAATCCGTTCTGCAGGGCCGGCAAAAAAAGAAAGTGAGCGGAGCGTGCCATCAGTATTTTTTTCTTCTTTGCGTACGCCTGCCACCGGTCCTTGCCACGGCACATCAGAAATCGCGAGTGCGGTAGAAGCCGTGAGAAGCGCAATCATATCAGGATCGTGTGTTTCGTCATAGGCGAGCACCGTCACCGTCACTTGCACTTCACGACGAAGACGATCATCAAAAAGCGGTCTGATGGTGCGATCAATCAAGCGCCCCGAAAGTACCGCCTCATCAGAGGGGCGTCCTTCACGGCGAAGGAAGCGACTGCCCATAATTTTTCCTGCGGCATAAAATCGTTCTTCATAGTCAACACTCAAAGGGAAAAAATCTCCTGCCTTATCTTCTTTTCCCATCACAACCGTCGCAAGGACAACAGTGTCACCATAACGCCCAATAACCGCCGCGTTCGCTTGTTTCGCGAGAATAGAAGTTTCAAGAGTAATAGTACTTCCCTCAAAAGGGAGCGTGTAAGTTTTTTTGTTTAGTGATTGCATATGAGTATTCTGTTATTTATAGTATTATTTTCTAAAACGATTCTCTTTACGTCCTTTATTATTTATTTTCAAAAGTATTTTAGGAATCTCTTCAATTTCCACAAAACGATCAGCGACATCGCGCAATTTTGTGGATGAAGTTTTTGAAAACGCCGCAATTTCTACTTGCTTGCCCAACCCTAATTTTAAATATTCCGCGAGAGGCACAAAATCGCCATCGCCTGTCACCAGTACAATCACATCAAGTGAAGGTGCCATACGAATCGCATCCACCGCCATGCCTACATCCCAATCCGCTTTTTTCGCGCCTCCGGCAAACACTTGTAAATCTTTCAAACGCAATTCAAATCCTGTATTGCGCAACGCGTCAAAAAAGGAGGTTTCTCCGGTAAAATCGCCTTCAGTAAGCACGCCCTCGCTTTTCACCACATACGCGACGGCGCGCACGAGCGGACGATTCGCCACAAGGAGCTTTAAAAGTTCTTGAAAATTAACGCGCGCTTGATAAAGATTTTTTGCAGAATGATAAATATTCTGAACATCAATAAAGATGCCTACGCGCTGTGCCGAATGAAGAATTGCCATGAGTTAAATAAAAACGAAACGCAAAAACTATGCCTCAAGCTCCAATTTCTTAACGAGTTTTTC
>CAINEW010000016.1 GCA_903847915.1 uncultured bacterium
GGACTCCTCTCCTCGGTGATTTTGGTTGCGTTGGGGCCTGCGAGGGATAAAGGAAAAGTAGCTCGTATTACTTCTGATATTAATCAATTCGCGGCATGGGCAGAAACAAAATATAGTGACTCAACATACACATTTACTTGTGCAACAGAAGGCGCAAAACAGATATGTGATGATATTAAAAATAATAATGGTGGCGATCTTCCAACGCTCAATTTTATAGGAGGAGGCAGTGGTTCTGGTTCAGGATGGGCGCTTTCTTCTAAATTGCCTGGTAGTGGTATTTATTGTTTGGACTCTTCTGGTACGCATGGCACAAAAGAAGCTTCAGAGGGAAAATGTCCTCAGTAATTTTTTATGAAAAATAAAAAGGGTTTCACCCTTATCGAAATGCTCGTCGTGGTCGGCATCGTTGGACTCCTCTCCTCGGTGATTTTGGTTGCGTTGGGGCCTGCGAGGAACAAGGGGAAAAACGCTCGAATTATTTCTGATTTAAAACAAATTGGGGATTATGCTGAAGCAACTTCAAAGTCGCTTGGAAATTATAATTCATTGCGTGATGCTGGAGGTAATTATGTGGAAAATATAAACCTTCTTCTTAAAGATATTGAAAATCAGGGGCAAACACCGATATTTAATTTAGATACTGCTGGTCTTAGGTGGGCGGCTTATTCACCACTTTTTGATGCGTCTCAAGAGGCACCAGGACGTTGTATTGATTCTACTGGAGCATCGAGTGTAAAGAGTCCTGAGGCAGACTCAAAGTGTCCAGTTTCGTAAATCGTGTTTTTCTTTCTTCTTTTTTTATTTGGGCTTATTATAGGAAGTTTTTTGAATGTACTTGTTTTCCGCTACGATATAGAGGGCGCTCTTTTTGATTTTAAAAAACTCTCTGGTCGTTCGCGCTGTGCGCATTGTAAACAACAACTCAAATGGTATGAACTCATCCCTCTTTTAAGTTTTCTTATTCAAAAGGGAAAATGTCGCGTCTGTCGTGCTTCACTTTCGCTCCAATATCCGCTCGTTGAATTCGCAAGTGGGTTATTGTGCATGTTCGTGCCTCTCTTTTTAACCTCTTTTTATGGAATACGTATTGATTTATTCGGTGTGGGAGAAGTGGCGTTTTGGTATTACCTCCTTACATTCTTGTGGACGCTGGTATTCCTTGTGTTGCTCACGATTGTCGTGATTGATATTCGTCACTATATTATTCCTGATGAATTAAATATCGCGCTTCTCGTATTAGGATGTGGCATTACTGCGCTTACTCTTTCTCATCTTTCTTTATTGCCCTCTTTCCGCTTTTCATTTCTTGCTCACTATGCGTTGCTTTTTCCTTTATCTGGATCAGTTATTGTAAGTCACCTTATTGCTTTAGGGATGGGCGTGTTGGTGTTTGGAGGTTTAAGTGTGTTGAGCGGTGGACGCGCAATGGGGTTTGGAGATGTAAAGCTTGCTTCTGCCACGGCATTTTTATTCGGATGGCCTGACATGACGCTTATTATTATTTTGTCGTTTATTATAGGGGGACTTACGGGTATATATGCCTTAGTGCGCTATGGGAAAACAATGAAAGACAAACTTCCTTTTGCGCCATTTTTTGTGTGCGCAATTTTTCTAGTGTTTTTCTTTGCACCACAGATTATAGGAGGATATTTTGCCCTTTTTGGAGCATAAATGCTCGCATGGTTTTGGTGAATAAGGTATACTAAACGTATATGTTTTTTCGTATCTCTACTCTCTTTTCTCATGATAAAAGAAGGGGATTCTCGCTTATTGAGATTATGATTGTGCTTTCAGTGACGTTTCTTTTATCTGGCGCCCTCCTTTTCTATCGTCGTTCTGCAGATGATCAACTTCTTCTTTTTCGAGAACGTGCGGTTTTGTTTGGAATGTTGCAACGTGCAAAATCGCTTGCTATTAAGAAACTAAACGATGGGCCTGCGCTTACCTGTGCATTTGGGGTGCATATAGATGTATCTCAACGAGAGCTTATATTGTTTAAGGACAAAGGAGATGTGGGTGGTTCGTTAGATGTGTTTCAGTGCCGTCATAATAATGGGCGAGGGTCGTATATAAATAACTTTCAATACGATGGTAATACAGAGAAGATGGATCGTTATGTGCTTGATCCACAAATTGCCGTAATTCTTGCAGCACAGAGTGGTGGGCCGAGCCATGAGTTTTTGATTAATGCTTTTGATGTGGTGTTTGTTCCTCCCGATCCTGTAGCTACCTCAACTTACGCATTTCCTCTTTCTGTAACACTTAAGACCGCATCGGGAAATCATGAAGCAATCACTCTTATTTCTGAGGCAGGGCAAATTACTTCTCCATAAACATATATGGTATTACGTACACAACAAGGATCAATGATGATTGAAGCAATGGTCGGGGTTAGTGTTGCCCTTATGGCGCTTTTAGGCGTTATTACGCTTCTTACACGTTCGCTTCGGATTAATGCAGAAGTAGGCCAACATTTTGTGGGTACTTATCTTGCTGCGGAAGGGATTGAGGTTGTTAAAAATATGATTGATGCAAATTATGCTGACCATTGTGCCCCATGGAATCGTGAAATCGGAAGTAGGGGCGATCAGCAGCGTTATTTTGTGGATTACGGATCGACTGAGTTAAAAAGTGGAGATGATAATTTAGGTGTTTTATGTTTTAGTTCCCAAGGGCTTTATGGTAATGCTGAATGTAGTAAAGCGTCACCCTCTCTTTTTTGGAGAGCATTAGATATTAAACTAATTGACGATGATCATATGCAGGTTGTTGCTACTGTGCATCAAGATGGAAAGGAAATAGCTCAATTAGAGGATCATTTCTTTAATTGGAGAAAATGTGCTCAATAGTGATTATGATATTTTTTTCTTATAAAAAAAATAATAAGAGGTTTGTCCCGTTAGAGACATCACAGAATGAAGAGCTTGATGTGAAAAATTCTGTAAGAGCTCATAGGACACATAAATCTCTAGCAGGGTTTACACTGATTGAATTAGTTGTTGCTACGTCGCTTTTTGTGGCGGCGATGGTGGTGATTGTAGGTCTTTTTATTCGTGTGGTAAAAACACAACGGATGGTGCAATCACTTATGGGCGCGCAGAGTAATGCGAGTTTGTCACTTGAGCAAATGATGCGTGAGTTGCGTACTGGTTTTTCATTTTCCTATCCTCAAAATATAAGTCCTTGTGGTACTGGGGGAGCGGAGGCCCTTACGTTTATGCGTACCCGCGAAAATGGTGTTCCTGTTCCCGTCACTTATTTTTGGAATAAGGACGAAGAGCGTATTGAGCGAAAAGAAGGATCTAAAGAGCGCACCCCTCTTACTTCGGGAGATGTGCGTGTAGCGCGAATGTGTTTTTTAAATCAATCATTTTCTTCTCCTTCGCATCCTTCGCGTATTACACTCGTGATGCAAGTGGGGCCACGCGATTCTCATGTTCGAGATCGAGTTATTGATTTACAAACAACTGTCAGTCCGCGTACGATTCCAGATGAAGTCGTGCGTTAATAGTATATGACATTTCTTTCTCAAAAAAACAAAAATAAACAGGATGGGCAAGTAATCCTTTTAAGTGTAGTGATTATTGGAGGAGTACTCTTAAGTGCAGCAGCAATTGCGGGACTTCTTACTATTTATCAAGTGCGTTCTGCAAATGATATTGCTGGTTCTGCACGCGCTTTTTTTGCAGCAGATGCAGCACTTGAGTGGCAGTCTTACCAAATAGAAAAAAAGGCACTTTTTTGTACGCGGATATTTGTGCCTGTGTCGTTTTCATTTCTTGTTCCGAATACTTCCTCTTCTGCAGCGTGTGATGAACAAGCGAATGAAATTATTGTACGTGCACAAGGTTTTGCTGGAGATTCTGCGCGTGCGCTTGAAACTGTTTTCTCGATTCAATTAGGCCAACCAGGTGGTGGGGGAGGTGGCGGCGGTGGCGGTGATAATGGTGGTAATGACCGGATGACTCTTACTGTTTCAGTGCCTTTTTACGAAAATGTGGAGGGGCGTGTGGTGAGTGATCCTCCTGGAATCTCTTGTAATATGAATGGGGGTATATGTATTGCCTCTTTTCCGAGAGGAGAATTAGTTAAATTAAATGCTGAAATAGGAAATGGCGGGTCACAATTTGAGAGTTGGGGTGGTGCGTGTGCAGGTACTGTTCCTTTGTGTACGCTTACAATGGATACTTCACAGTCTGTTAGTGCAATATTTAAGGAAGTAATTAATTAGTCTTATATGGATATTAGGCATGCGCGTGTACGCGTTCATAAACTCAAAGAACTTCTTGAGCATGCTCGGTATGAGTATCATGTACACGACAACTCTGTTATTTCTGATGCGGTGTTTGACAAGCTCAAAAACGAATTAGTTGATTTAGAAACTCAATTCCCCACACTTCTTACCTTAGATTCTCCCACTCAACGAGTGGGCGGTGAGCCTCTTAAGGCATTTAAAAAAGTACGTCATGCACAGCCGATGCTTTCACTGAATGATGCATTTTCTCACGATGAAGTGCATGCATGGATTGAGCGTATGGGGAATTATCTTACAAAACAAGAAGAGCAATCTGCGCCACTCTCTGATTTTTATTGCGAACTTAAAATTGATGGTCTTGCGATTGAGCTTGTGTATGAAAATGGGATGCTTGTGCAGGGGTCTACGCGAGGCAATGGATTGGTAGGAGAGGATGTGACACAAAACCTTAAAACCATTGAGGCGATTCCTCTTGTGCTTGCTCCGGAGCACGTGCGAATACAGACGTTACGCGAAATGAAGCTTGATCCAAAAAAATATATACTGATGCCGAAGCGTCTTGTGGTGCGCGGAGAAATTTTTATTACGAACAATGAATTTAAGAATATTAATAAAGAACAACGCGCACGGGGAGAAAAAGAATATGCAAATCCGCGCAATGTAGCAGCAGGGTCGTTGCGCCAACTGGATCCTAAAATAACGGCGTCGCGTAAGCTTGACTCGTTTCAATATGCAATCGTGACTGATGTGGGGCAGCAAACTCACGAAGAAGAACACCTTCTTTTAAAAGTGTTTGGATTTAAAACAAACATTCATAATAAACGAGTGGCATCGTTTGAAGAAATATGTACGTTTAGAAATTATTGGGAAAATCATCGTGGGAAGATTCCTTATGAAATTGATGGCACGGTTATTATTGTGAATAATAACAGCACGTTTCGACGTCTTGGTATTACAGGGAAGGCGCCACGGGGAGCTATTGCCTATAAATTTGCGGCTCATGAAGTGATAACTGTTTTGCGGGAGGTGAATATACAAGTGGGGCGTACGGGAGCGTTAACGCCGGTTGCGGTGCTCGACTCCGTCCTTGTAGGAGGAGTGACGGTGCGTCATGCGACACTCCATAATTTTGATGAGATAACGCGTTTGGGACTCAAACTAGGTGATACGGTGGTGCTTACTCGTGCGGGAGATGTCATTCCAAAAATTGTGAGTGTGGTGAAAGAATTGCGTACGGGAAAAGAAAAGCCAATTCATGTGCCTACCAAATGTCCTGTAGATGGAAGTCGTGTGATAAAAGATGGGGTGGGGTATAAATGTGCAAATCCGCACTGTGGAGCCCGTGAGCGCGAGAATCTTTATCACTTTGTTTCTCGTGGCGCATTTGATATTCGTGGATTAGGCGCAAAAATTATTGATCGTTTTATTGATGAGGGTTTTATTACCGATGCGGCTGATATTTTTACGTTAGAAAAGAGTGAAATTGCGGCGCTTGAACGTTTTGGAGAACAATCGGCGGACAATATTATCCGTGAAATTAATGAGAAAAAAACTATCACCCTTCCGCGATTGCTGTATGCGTTGGGGATTCTTCATGTGGGAGAAGAAACGGCTCTTGCGCTTGCTGAAGCGTTTCCTATTAATACTCTTTCTTCACTTATTCATACCTTTTCAAAATTATCTTTAGAAGAATTACAAGGCGTATCAGACATTGGTCCGAAAGTGGCACAGAGTATTTATGAGTGGTTTCATTTAAAACATACTATTCATTTACTCCATAAACTTGAACGTGCGGGTGTTACTCTTATTCCTCTTTTATCTCGTCGTGTTTCTGATGTATTACAAGGAAAATCGTTTGTGCTTACCGGGACCCTTTCGCGTTTTTCACGTGATGAGGCAAAACGTATGATTCAAGAGCGGGGAGGAAAGGTCATAGAAACGGTTTCTCGTGTCACGAGTTTTGTGGTGGTGGGGGAGAATCCCGGTTCAAAGTATGAAAAAGCACAAAAATTAGGCGTTCCTATCCTTGAAGAATCAGCGTTTTTGAATCTTTTAGGTGTCTAATTTTGCTTTTTTTACCTATACCTTTTATAGTAGGTTTATGATTGAAGAAAAAGATGTTGTTCGTCTTGCGAACTTAGCTCGTATTCCACTCCATAAAAATGACGCACAAAAACTTGTGCATGATTTTGAGAACATTCTTGATTATTTTGAACAGCTCAAAGAAGTGAGTACTAGTTCTATTGCTCCTATTGCGGGTGGTACATTATTATCTAACGAGGTGCGTAATGATGAGAAAAAGATAAATACACTTTTATCAGAAAAAGCAATTGGAATATTTCCTCAAGCCGAAGATGGATTTTTAGTCGTCCCTCCTGTATTTGAATAATAGTTATGGATTTTAATAACCTTACTATTCGTCGTTTTCACGAAGGTCTCACTCAAAAACTTTTTTCGGTGGTTGAGGCAACGACGTTTTTTTTAGACACGATTAAGAAGCAAGATCCGCATATTCATGCCTATCTTAGCGTGCGTGAAGATGAGGCACGTGCGAGCGCGCGTGAAATTGATAATAATATTAAAGAAGGAAAAGAAACTCCTCTTCTTGCAGGAGTTCCTTGTGCAGTAAAAGATAATATGCTTTTAGAGGGAGAGGTAACGACTGCGGCATCAAAAATTTTAAAAACATATAAAGGGACTTATGATGCGACCACAATTAAAAGATTAAAGAATGGATCGGTGGTAATATTAGGCAAAACGAATCTTGATGAATTTGCGATGGGTGCATCTACGGAGAATTCCGGCTTTTTTAAGACGTTAAATCCGTGGGATTCTACGCGTGTGCCCGGGGGGTCTTCTGGAGGGTCTGTGGCAGCGGTGGCTTCAGGAATGGCGTTTGCGGCGCTTGGGTCAGATACAGGGGGGTCTATTCGCCAGCCCTCGGCATTTTGTGGGGTAGTGGGGTTAAAACCTACCTATGGCGCAGTATCGCGTTTTGGGCTTATTGCGCTTGCTTCCAGTTTGGATCAGATCGGGCCTGTGACGCGCACGGTGGAGGATGCGCGTATTCTTTTTGATACAATAAAAGGGAAAGATGGTTATGATTCTACCACTGTTGATCTTCAAAACTTTAAATCATCTTCTTCGGTTAAAGATTTTGTGATAGGGATTCCAAAGGAATATTTCATCGATGGGTTGGATGATGAGGTAAAAAAAGGACTCGAGGTGGCGATGGAAAAATTAAAGAAATTAGGATTCAAGTTTAAAGAAATTAGCTTGCCTCATACAAAGTATGCGATTTCGGTCTATTATATTGTATTGACCGCAGAGGTGTCTACAAATCTTGCGCGACTTGACGGAGTGCGCTATGAACGAGCGAGAGATGTTAACACATTGAGCGATGTTTATATGCATACGCGTGGAGAGGGATTTGGCGATGAAGTAAAACGGAGAATTCTTTTGGGGACGTTTGTGCTTTCCTCTGGGTATTATGACGCGTATTACACAAAAGCGCAGAAAGTGCGTCGGCTTATTCAGCAAGATTTTGACGAAGCATTCAAGCAGGTAGATGTGATTTTTGCGCCTACGACTCCTACGATAGCATTCAAGATGGGAGAAAAAAGCGATCCACTTTCTATGTATCTTGCGGACATCTTTACATGTCCGATTAACCTTGCGGGGTTGCCTTCGCTTGCAGTACCCGTGGAGTCATT
The DNA here is from genome assembly GCA_903847915.1 of uncultured bacterium. Classification (GTDB taxonomy): domain Bacteria; phylum Patescibacteriota; class Minisyncoccia; order UBA6257; family GWB1-50-10; genus CAINEW01. Next base: position 7,972 of record CAINEW010000016.1, read on the forward strand.
ATTCTCTGCATTATACTCACCCTCACATCTACCTGTGGGATTTCAGCTTATTGGTAAGCGATTTCACGAGAACGATATTTTGAGCGTAGGGGAGTTGTATGAGAAAGAATAGAGTGGTACACTTGTCTTAGTTTTTTGTATCATTTATATAGAGGAAGTCCGATGACTCTCGAAGAAGCACTTTTGGTTGATCTTACTGACTGTTCTTGTCCGTGCCATAAAGGAGAAAATCACCATGGGAAGATTCCCTGTTGTGCGCATTGTGAAATATGTGGGCGTTACATCTCATTTGTTGCATTTCAGGAACACATGAGTTCTCATCAGGTAGAACAGGAATCTAAAAAACCCTCGCAATGATTGCAAGGGTTTTTGTTTCGGTTTTACAAAAAATTAAATAGAGATTTAAAAGAAATAATACAAGAATTTAAGGCATTTATTTTCTTTTTATAAAATATTCTTGTATTCCTATTAATAATATTCCAATAGCAAGAATTGTAATTCTAAAATAAATAGAGATAATGACACCATTAGTGCCTAAATCACCAATATAGCTATAAGCTGATTTTGCAACAGTTCCAAGTATTATAGGAAGAATAAATCTTTTAAATTGAATTGGTCCCGCTGCTACTATATAAGTTAATTCATCATCGGGGGTAAAGGGTAATACATATACTATTAGTAGTATTATTGGTCCAACTTTTGAGATTATTTGATCAAAACGATTATATAGTTCTTCAGAAACTACTTTTTGAAGCAACGGCCTCCCATA
>CAINEW010000017.1 GCA_903847915.1 uncultured bacterium
ATATTTTTTGCCTTATTTCTGAAAAATCCTGTCGCATGAATCATGCGTTCAAATTCACTGGGGCGAGCACGTACGTAATCATCAAGTGTTTTATATTTTTTAAAAAGTGCGGGCGTCACTTCATTCACCTTTTTATCAGTACACTGTGCAGACAACTGCACCGCAACAAGCAGTTCCCATGGATTAGAATAATCAAGTGCAATTTTTGCGCGTGGAAATATTTTTTTAAGAATAGTATTAATTTTCTGCACACGCAGCATGCGCACCTTATATTCCTGTTGTGGCGTATCACTGGGCATAATCCCTATTATAAAAGAATTAACCCGCTCGCCACAATCGCCGCCGTCTCTGCTCGCAATATTCTTGATCCTAAAGAAACTACCACAAGTCCCTTATCTTTAGTCATTTGCACTTCCCCCTCCGTCCACCCTCCTTCAGGGCCGATACACACCCCAATTCGTTTTTTATCACTTGTTATCATTTCTTTACTGAAAGGTTCGCCACTCGGATCAAAGAAAAGAGTAATGTCGTTTGTATGCACGCTTTGTACCATCTCATCAAAACTCAAAGAGGGATAAAGAAGGGGCACCACTCCTCTCCCCGACTGTTCCGCCGCTTCTTTAATAATCGTCCTCATACGTGTTTCGTTCAAATGTAATTTCACGGTACGTTCACTTATGACCGGCACTATTTCCGAAACGCCAATTTCAGTTGCTTTTTGTGCCACGAGTTCAAAATGTTCATTTTTGAGCATCGCCACATAAAGTACAACTTTCGTAATCGGCTCCCGATTATTCTGCATACGCTCAATAATCTCCACATCCACTATATTTTTTTGAATATCTAAAATACGCACACGCGCCTCTCCGCAGGCACCGTCACACAAGATAATTTCATCTCCTATTTGAAATCGCAATACGCGCAAAAGCTGATAGACAAGCGCAGGATCATGAATCTTTAATATGGCTGGAGTAAAATCAAAAGTACTAATAAAACGATGTAATCTCATTACCCTTATAGTGCCTTGCTAACTATTCCGCGTCAATATAAAAATGAAACTCCACAACCTTATGTTGTGATCTTCTGCGGAATCCGCCGAAGCACCCTCCTTCGCTCTTTAGAGCTACGGAAGGGTCCACCTTCATATGCATTCATGGATGTGCTCTATGGTGTTGCGCGCGAAGGCGGACAAAAAATCCCGCCTCACACGGGATCTTTATGGAATTAAGTATACCATATTCGGACCTAGACCCCAAGAAGTTCGGAAAGGCGTCGCGCATCAAACCCCACCAAAAGCGTGCCATCAATATCAATCACGGGCACTCCTAATTGACCAGATTTATGAATCATTTCTTCGCGTGCGGACAAATCCGACTGCACATCTTTCTCGGTATACTGAAAACCATGCTTCTTAAAAAAATCCTTTGCGAGCTTACAGTAGACACACGACGGCGTGCTATAAATAGTTATGGTATGCATATATCCCGATTATATCACACACATTAAAATAGCAAAATTAGCGGAATAACAACAAAACAACAATCACAAACAAAAATAAAACAAGCCACGCAATAGTGGCAGAAAGAAATAAAAACGCTTCTTTTTTAAGACCTTCTAAATAAAGTTGTATCGGTTTCCCCAACACAAGAAATCCGGTAATACACGCCGACACCACAAACAACAACAACGCAAAAAGTGGCGCAAGAAAATTATCCGGCTTTCCTGTTTGTCCAAAAATCACTTGAATATGAAACATAAACCACGCCACACCGGCAATATAAAGAAACGCCCCAAACGCACACCAAAAACTTTTTACAACATATTCCAATTTTTTCATTTTATTTTTATTCTGTTAATACTTTTTTATTCTCCACTCACCAACTGGTTGAGGTGAATAATTTTTTAATTGATATATATATATATTGCATTGCTTAATTTGAATGATATTAAGCAAATAGACCGATAATCAATATTCCTAAAAAATTTAAGATAAATGACGTAGGTATAAATACCGATGTTTTCATTTTGGAAAGTCCCATCATAGCAAGACCGATTTCGTCTGGCAATGGAGATACGATAATTAACGCTCCGACAAATGAGATAAGCCATTTAAATTTTGGTCGAAAAATAGAAAGAACCCTCTCTTGTTTGGTTTGACGTACAAGCCAACGAACATCTTCCGAAACACTATCTTTGATAAAACGAAAAATAATAAGATCGCCAATCAACGCACCAATTCCACCGAAAAGAGCTACTTCCCATATTGAATGAGTGGCTGCTATTTCAAAAAGTGCAACACTAGCTGGAGCAACAGTAAAAAGAGAAACAAAGAAAATGCCCGCGATTAAACTTCCAATCAATCTCAATTCTTGTGTGCTCGTGAGTAAGCTGGTCAATACTCCTGTTTTTACAAGAATAACCGCGATCATAATACTTAAAACAAGAAACAAAAAATCTCGTATTATATTATTTTTCTCACCTTGTGCCTTCATAAATAGAGCGCATTGCCTTACCGCTTCGCTTGTATATAAGTTTATTATACTCTAAATCCTATTTGGTGTGTGCACCGCGTAGCTCCGATTAAGTGGCCGTGCCATTCCGTAGCTCGAAGAGCGAAGGATGGTGGACCGTACCGGATTCGAACCGGTGACCTCTTCATTGCAAATGAAGCGCTCTACCAACTGAGCTAACGGCCCATTTATTATGTGATAACTTTTTTTAAAAATCTCCTTCCCGCTGCAGATTTTAAATACACTTCACGCTTCCTTGCGTCTCTCATTTCACTGAACTCTTCAGTATATACTACTAAAAAATCTGACATACGTGAAGTGGTAATCGTTTTTCCGCTTCGATGTTCTCTTATTCTTCTTTCTAAGTTATTCGTCATCCCTTTGTACAATTTTCCATTATTATCTCTAATAATATAAACAGTATACATATGAAAATGATCAAGCGCTCCCCGCCCGACTGAAGCGACTTCAGTCGGTTCGGGCGGGTACCAACTGAGCCCGTCCGAACGGCTTCAGCCGGGCGGACTAACGGCCCATAATAAAACTCTGAATCTTTCCAACGCCTTATCTGGGCAAGTGGGTAATGCAGGAATCGGACCTGCGACCTCTGTCTTATCAGGACAGCGTTCTACTTCACCCCGTTATACTTGGGCAATGGTGGGCACACTAGGAATCGGACCTAGGACCTCTGTCTTATCAGGACAGCGTTCTACCACTGAACTATGTGCCCAAGTATAACGGGGCAAGCTGAACTACATGTTAAAAAATTTTAAAACTTTCTCGAATAGATACAAAAAACATCATAACCTATTTATCTTAATTTCTCAAGATTAGATAAAAACAAACGTTTTATTTCACCAAATTCAATTTCTCAAACCCCTGAATGTCAAATTGTTCTATCTTTGCGGGTATTTTTTCAAACGTCACTGTTTTCTTAAGCGCATCTAAAAGAAATGATGCGTGAGTGATAAACACCCACAATCCGATTAACACCAATACACTACTCCCTCCATAAAGAAGGAGTTCATACCGATAGTGTGTGAAAAATTTCTTAAAAGTATGTATCATTATTTTCTAAAATAAATTTGTCCGCGTAAAGAAAGCTCGCTTTTTGGATCATTACGGGTAAGCGTAAACCCTTCAATAGAACGAAGATAATGAAAATGTTCAAGTGATTGCATAAATTGCAAAAGATCGTCAGTTGTTCCCTGAAGCGAAAGAGTAAATTTAAGCGATCCAAATGCTTCGTCAGTGGCAGGCGTCTCACCGCTAAATTGAAGTGACGAACGTACGCGCACCTTATCTGCAATTGCCTTAAATTCTCCCACAAGATTAATAAGTTGGTCTCGTTGTGGGACAAACGCAAGAAGAGTATTCATATCTTGCCTCCCTTTATTTGTATATTGCGCTTTAAGAAACGCAAATGATTCTATATTAATAGTATTTTGAATCAATGCTATCCTTCCAACAGAAACTTTATTCGCATAATCTGTAATTCGCACACGGAAAAAATAAACCCCGCCCCAGAGAAAGATGATGATTGCCCCCGCGCTTCCAATCTGCCATACTAATTTTTTATAGAAAGAATCCATACAAAATAATAAAAGCTCGCAAAAAAATATTACTCCTCATATAATTATATCACATATGAAAAATCCTCTTATTAAAACAGTGAGTAATGACGATCCTGCATATCCATTTCTCTTACTCGAAACAGGTGAGGCGCCCACACTTCTTTATTATCGTGGCGAACTTCCTTCACCAAGCGATGTCTGTATTGCAATCGTCGGCACCCGCAAAGCAACACGTGAGGGATTATCCGTCGCACGAACAATCGCATACGATCTCGCAAAAGAAGGATTCACAATAGTAAGCGGATTGGCACTTGGCATTGACCGCGCCGCACACGAAGGTGCACTTCAAGCAAAAGGAAAAACATTCGCCGTACTCGCAAACGGTCTTGATCAAATCTATCCCCACGAACATGAATCTCTTGGTAATCAAATAATAGACGAAGGAGGTGGACTCATTTCCGAATATCCTCCGCACAGTCCTTCGCTTCCTCATCAATTTTTAGAACGTAATCGTATCACGAGTGGTTTGAGTGTCGCGACCATCGTAATTGAAGCACCTATTCATTCGGGCGCCCTTTCCACCGCGCGTCACGCACTCCAACAAGGGCGCGAGATTTTTGTCGTCCCCGGCCCCGCTCAAAGTTCTTATTATGAAGGGTCGCATATGTTAATTCGCGAAGGCGCGCGGCTTGTCACCAACACACGAGAAATTATTGAAGACATCCTCCCTCTTTTGGAACACCTAAATCTCTCTATGCCCACCCCCAACACCCACCATTCACCATCTCATCTGGAAAACAGTGAGGACCCCATCCTCGGATTACTTAAAAATGAAGGACGTCCCCTCTCGGTTGACACAATTATTGAAATGACTACACTTGACCCTCATATGGTGCAAAACATGCTTTCTCTCCTCGTGATTGATGGAAGCATAGAAGAACACAACGGACTCTATCGCCTCATCCGCCATCATTAAATTATGAAACTCGTTATTGTAGAATCCCCCACCAAAGCGCATACGATTGCCCGCTTCTTGAAAGACGATTACGAAGTGCGCGCAAGCGTGGGACACATCCGCGATCTCCCTAAAAGTAATAAAAAGGCAATTGATATTCCCGGCGGATTTATTCCTCATTACGAAGTGGTAAAAGGAAAAGAAAAAATTATCAACGAATTAAAAGCGCTCACCAAACTCGCCGACGAAGTATATCTTACGACCGATCCTGACCGCGAAGGAGAATCCATCGCGTGGCACTTAAAAGAGATATTAAAACTGAAAAATCCAAAGCGCGTCGTATTCCACGAAATCACGGAAGAAGCAGTAAAAGATGCATTTCTCCACGCGCGCACAATTGACGAAAATCTCCGTATGGCACAAGAAGCCCGCCGTGTGTTAGATCGCCTTTTCGGCTACGATTTAAGTGGCCTTATTTGGAAAAAAGTACGTTATGGGCTTTCCGCAGGACGCGTCCAATCTCCCGCACTCCGCATTCTTGTAGAACGCGAAAGAGAAATCCAACAATTCATTCCCGAAATCTATTGGGCGATTCAAGGCGTTTTTACTACAGAACAAAAAAAAGAACTCACGCTTATTTGCGAAACAGAGCCGCGCGAAGAAAAAGAAACAGAACGAATCCTCACGCTCGCAAAAAAAAGTGAGTGGCATATAAAGAACGTCACCTCATCAGAAGCAAAGCGCTCGCCCCGCGCACCGTTTATTACTTCAACACTTCAGCAAACAGCAAGCACCCGCCTCGGCTTTTCTCCTTCCCGCACCATGGGTATCGCCCAAAAACTCTATGAAGAGGGCTTAATCACTTACATGCGCACGGATAGCACCGCATTAAGCAAAACAGCGCTCGGTGAAATTTATGGCACTATTAAAAAGACATTCGGCGAAGAGTATCTTGCGCCACGCACGTACGCCACCAAAAGCAAAAGTGCACAAGAAGCACACGAAGCAATTCGTCCCACACACGCCTCGCAAGAACACGGGGGAAAAAACGAAGAACAAAAAAAGTTATACACCTTAATTCGCGAACGGACACTCGCCTCGCAAATGAGCGATGCGCGTCTTTTGAAAACAAAAATTACCGCAAATATTAAAGAGGGATCCATTCCTGATTTTTCAGCCACAGGAAGTATCGTCATCTTCCCCGGATGGCTTTCCGCGGATCCACGTGCACGAGGCGATGACACCGAACTCCCTAAAACAAATGAGGGTGAGTATCTTACGCTTAAAGAAATAGAAAGCGAACAAAAGCAAACCGAACCGCCACCGCGTTACACCGAAGCAGGATTGGTGAAAGAACTTGAAAAACGTGAAATCGGTCGCCCTTCCACCTATGCGAGTATTTTAAAAACCCTTCTTGATCGCCTTTACGTCACCAAAGAAGGAAAGGCGCTCCGTCCGACCGACACCGGCGAAGTCGTGAGCTTATTTTTAGAAACACATTTTGGCAATTACATCAGCGACTCATTCACCGCAGAAATGGAAAATGATTTAGATGAAATTGCAGAAGGAAAACGAGATTATACCAAAACACTCAAAGAGTTTTATGGCCCATTTTCAAAAGAAGTAAAATCAAAAGAATCATTGGACAAAGCAACCACGCTCGGCGAAGCAGACAAAATCCATCGTTGCCCTCTCTGTGGAAAATCAATGATGATAAAACTCGGAAAAACAGGAAAGTTTTTGAGTTGTAGTAATTTCCCCGAATGTCTTGGTGCACGCACGATTGATGGAAAAGAACTGGAACCTCCAAAAGAAACGGGTGTATTGTGTCCAAAATGCACAGATGGAAAATTGATACAACGCAAAGGATATATTCTGATGATAAAGCAGGTAGAGCAGTTGCTATATCCGGAGACGGAACAAAAATAGCTATAGGTTGTATAGGAGACGACTCAGATAATGTTGATAGCGGAAGAGTAGATTTATATAAGATCAGTCAAAGCCAGTTTATAAAATATCAATCGATAAAATCTAATAACTCGGAACCTTATGAAAATTTTGGATACAAGGTTTCATTTATGAACAATG